>NZ_CP107964.1:3441166-3754000 GCF_041434935.1 Kitasatospora sp. NBC_00374
CCACCACCGGGACCCCGGCCACCTCCAGCTTCGCCCTGGTGTGCGACCCCCCGCTGTACAGCACCGCGTGCAGCCCCCACTCCAGCGCGGCCTGCGCGTCGTCCACCGCGTCACCGATCAGCACCGTGTGCTGCGGGGCCACCTCCGGTCCGAGCGCCGCCAGATGCCGGGCCAGGTGGCCGGCCTTGCGGCCGCCGGAGGCGCCGGTGCGGCCGTCCACCCGCAGGAACTCGCCGAGCAGGCCGAACCCCTCCACCACCGGCACCAGGCGCTCGTGCTCGTACATCGACAGCAGCGACTGGCTGCGGCCCGCCGCCCGCCAGTCGCTGAGCAGCGCGGGCACCCCGTCGGTCAGCCCGCAGGCGGTGCTGAGCTCGGCGTAGCGGTGGTGGAAGACGTCGTCCAGCGCCTCCCACTCGACCTGGCTCGGGTCCCGGCCGAGGAGACGCCGGTAGAAGCGCGGGATCGGGATCTCGTACATCTCCCGGTACCGCTCAAGGGTCAGCGGCGCGACGCCGAGGGTCGCGAAGGCCGCGTTGCTCGCGCCGAGCACCGCTTCCATGTCGTGAAAGAGGGTGCCGTTCCAGTCCCAGACGATATGAGTGCGCACCCTGGAACGGTACCGGCCGCCGCCGACACCCCGGCGGGCAGGAGAGCCGCTCAGGCCAGCAGGCCGGAGATCTCCTGGGTCGCGAACCACAGCAGCTCGTGGTCCTCGGCGCCGCCCACCGTGAACTGGGCGTCCGCGTCGCCCTTGTCCGCCGCGGCGATCGCCAGCGCGGCGGCCGCCACGTCCACGGCCACGTCCTCGTCGGCCACGTCGGCGTGCACCGCCGCCGCCTTCGCCAGCGGGATCGGGCCCTTCAGCACCACCCGGCCCAGCGAGGACTGGTCCTGGTACTCGTCCCCCGGGTACGGCGACACGGCCGAGTCGGCGACCTCCACGGCCACCACCACCCGGCGGCGCGGCACGGCGGTGTCCTCGGCCAGCAGCCGCAGCGAGGCCTCGGCGGCCCGGTTGAGCGCCGCGTACTCCAGCTCCTCCAGATCGTCGCTGACGTACCACTCGCGCAGCGCGGGAGTCACCGCGTACGCGACCGCCTCGTCCAGCGCGCCCCCCGGATGCGCCGCTGCCAGACCCTTCAACGTGGTGGGCACGTACACGCGCATCGGGAGCACCTTCCTCGATCGGTCCGCGGCCTGCTCACCGCGCCCCCAAGAATACGGCCCGCGTGATCACCCCGGCGCCGATCGGCCCCGGCCGCGCCCGCAGCCGTCAGCCCGCGACGGCGCCCAGGGCGGCCCGGCTGGTGCGCAGCGCCGACTCCAGCACCGGGCCGCGCCGTGCCGGGTCCATCATGTTCGGGCCCATCACCGCCAGGTCCGCCTGGGTCGGCGCGAGCAGCTGTACCCGGGTGCCCACGGCCCGCAGCTCCCGCACCTCGCGCAGCAGCTGCCGGGTGACCGCCCGCCGGTAGCGGCTGAGCAACTGGGCCAGCACGCCCCGGGGCCGGTCCCGCTCGCGCCACTCGCGCAGTGCCGCGACGGTGCCCCTGGTCGGCTCGGCCCGCCCCGCCGGGTGCAGCCGCACGCCCATCGGTGCCAGCACGTAGACCTCGTCCAGTCCCCGGCCCGCCATCAGGTCGGCGTTGGTGGCCGACCAGCAGCCGCCGTCCACGTACCGGCCGCCGGCCACCTCCACCGGCGCGAACCACCCCGGGATCGCGCAGGAGGCCATCACCGCCTCGGCCACCTCCGCCGCCGGTGCGTCCGGGTCGCCGAAGGTCACCCGGCGGCCGGAGCGGTAGTCCACCGCCGCCACCCGCAGGCCGGTGCCGGCCGGCCAGCCGCCCTCCCCCAGCAGTCCGCGGACCAGGTCCCCAATCGGCGCCACCGAGCCCCGGCCGGTCGGTACGGCGGCCGAGACCATGGTCAGGAACGGGTAGTCCCGCGGGTGCCGGACGACGTCCCGCAGCAGCCCCGGCGAGCCGATGCCGGGCCGGGGGCGCGGCGGCAGCGCCCCGCCGACGGCGGTGTCGTAGTCGAAGTCGACGGCGGCCAGCGGGCCCTCGGTGATCGGCCGGCCCATCTGGTGGTCGCGCAGCTGGCCGGGCTCGACACCTGCGGCCAGCAGGGCGCCCAGGATGGCACCGGCCGAGGTACCCAGCAGCACGTCGGCGCTGCCGGGCCGCCAGCCGGTGGCCTCCTCGACCGCGCACAGCGCTCCGACCGTCCAGGCCGCGCCGAGCATCCCGCCGCCGCCCAGCACCAGTCCGCGCCGCACCCCGTCCCCGGCCCCGGCCCGCACGCCGGACGCGCGTTCCACGGCCGGCCCGCCACGGGCCGGCCGGCCGTCTCCCGTCGACACCTGGGTCACGCCGTGCCCTCCGCATCCTCGGAATCCGTTCCCCCGATACTGCGCCCTACCTGTCGGTAGGTCGGGCGGCGCAACGCCCCGTTCGCACCCTTCGCCCGTCCCCCTTCGGGCCATGTCCACCGGGCCCGGACGTCAACCGGCACCCGTCCGGGACGAGCGGTCCGGGCCGGGACGCCCGCTTCCGTCACCCGGATAGGTGACACCGGCGAACCCCTCCGAGGCGGGGCGCGCACGGTTTGCCGCGCTCTCCTCGGCCCGGATACCAAGAGTCCCAGCCGCCACACCCACGGGAGGTCCGCAGTGCTCGAAGCCACCGCCGTCACCACCGCCGCACCGGACGTCACCACACCGGACGCCACCGCGTCGCAGTCCGAGCCCGTACGCGCGGTGCAGCGTTCGCAGCCCGCGCCCAGCATCCGCCCGCTGGTGCACGCGACCGGCCGCCACCGCCCGCGCCGTCCCGTGCGCCACCCGCATCCGGTGACCGCACCGGGCGCACCGGGCGCCGAACCGGAGGGAGTCCGCGCCCCGCGCCACCCCCGCACGGCGTGCGCCCCCGCGCGCGGGGCGGGCCAGGGCGAACTGGCGAGCCGCTTCGCGCACCGCCTGGTCGAGGTGCTGACCGGGATCCGCCCGGTCGGCCAGCTGCAGCGGCACACCACGCTCAAGGGCTACCAGCAGCTCGTCGCCCTGGTCCGCAGCGGCCCGCTGCGCCCGCGCGGCCGGGCCCCGCAGGCGAGGCTCGGCCGGGTGTACGACTCCGCGCCCGGCAGCGGCGCCCTGGAGGTCTGCGTACGGGTGGAGTTCGGGCCGCGTCACCACATGGTCGCGTTCCGGCTGGAGCAGCACCGCCAGACCCGGCAGTGGCAGTGCGCCGCCGTGGAGGCCCGCTGACGGCCGGCCGGAGCGGCGCGGGCGGCCGGTGGGCGGCGGGCGGCCCGGACAAGCGCCAGGGCGCCACCCCCACGACGGTGGGAGCGGCGCCCTGGTGACACCTCTGCGGGGTGGGGTCAGGCCTTGCGGCGCCGGCCGCCCTTGGCCGACTTGGCCGCCTTGCGGCGCTCGGCGCGGGTCAGCCCGTCGCCGTCCTCCGGCGCGAGGTCGTCGAAGTCGCCCTCGACGACACCGCCGCCGATCGAGTCGGAGGGGGCGACGTAGTGCAGCTTCTTGCGCTGCGGCGCCTCCAGGCCCTTGGCCTTGATCTCCGGCCGGACCTCCTTCTCCAGGGACACGTCCGAGTCGGAGACCGGTACCTCCTCGACCTGCTGGTCGACCTGGACCTCCAGGTTGAACAGGTAGCCGATCGACTCCTCCTTGATGCCCTCCATCATGGCGGAGAACAGGTCGAAGCCCTCGCGCTGGTACTCGACCAGCGGGTCGCGCTGGGCGTAGGCCCGCAGCGCGATGCCCTCCTGGAGGTAGTCCATCTCGTAGAGGTGCTCGCGCCAGCGGCGGTCCAGCACCGACAGCACCACGCGGCGCTCCAGCTCCCGCATGATCTGCTCGCCGAGCTGGTCCTCGCGGGCGCCGTACTGGGACTGGACGTCCTCCTGGAGCACCTTGGTCAGGTAGTCCGGGGTGAGCGCGGCCGGGCCGCCGGCCTCCTCCTCCAGCTCCTCCAGGTCGAGGGTGACCGGGTAGAGCTGCTTGAGGGCGGTCCAGAGCTTGTCGAGGTCCCAGTCGTCCTCGAAGCCCTCGCCGGTCGCGGCGGCGACGTAGGCCGCGACGGTGTCGTCCATGAAGTGGCCGATCTGCTCCTGCAGGTCCTCGCCCTCCAGGACGCGCCGGCGCTCGGTGTAGATGACCTCGCGCTGGCGGTTGAGCACCTCGTCGTACTTGAGGACGTTCTTGCGGATCTCGAAGTTCTGCTGCTCGACCTGGGTCTGCGCGGAGGCGATCGCCCGGGTGACCATCTTCGACTCGATCGGCACGTCCTCGGGGACGTTCGCCATCGACAGCACGCGCTCGACCATGCCGGCCTTGAACAGCCGCATCAGGTCGTCGCCGAGCGACAGGTAGAAGCGGGACTCGCCCGGGTCGCCCTGACGGCCGGAGCGGCCGCGCAGCTGGTTGTCGATCCGGCGGGACTCGTGGCGCTCGGTGCCGAGGACGTACAGGCCGCCGGCCTCCTGGACCTCGGCCTCCTCGACCTTGACGGCCTCCTTGGCCTTCTCCAGCGCGCTCGGGTACGCGGCCTCGTAGTCCTCCGGGGTGTCCTCCGGGTTGAGCCCGCGCTGGGCCAGGTCCGCGGCGGCCAGGTACTCGGGGTTGCCGCCGAGCTTGATGTCGGTACCACGGCCGGCCATGTTGGTGGCCACGGTGACCGCGCCCTTGCGGCCGGCCTGCGCGACGATCTGCGCCTCGCGCTCGTGGTGCTTGGCGTTCAGCACCTCGTGCGGGACGCCGCGCTTGCGCAGCTCCTGGGACAGGTACTCGGACTTCTCGACCGACACGGTGCCGACCAGCACCGGCTGGCCCTTCTCGTGCCGCTCCGCGATGTCCTCGACCACGGCGGCGAACTTGGCCGGCTCCGACTTGTAGATCAGGTCGGGCTGGTCGATCCGCAGCGGGGTCTTGTTGGTCGGGATCGGCACCACGCCGAGCTTGTAGATCTGGTGGAACTCGGCGGCCTCGGTGGTGCCGGTACCGGTCATGCCCGACAGCTTGTCGTACAGGCGGAAGAAGTTCTGCAGGGTGATGGTGGCCAGCGTCTGGTTCTCGTTCTGGACCTCCACCCCCTCCTTGGCCTCGATCGCCTGGTGCATGCCCTCGTTGTAGCGGCGGCCCGCGAGCATGCGGCCGGTGTGCTCGTCAACGATCATGACTTCGCCGTTCATGACGACGTAGTCCTTGTCGTTCTTGTAGAGCTCCTTGGCCTTGATGGCGTTGTTCAGGAACCCGACCAGCGGGGTGTTCACCGACTCGTAGAGGTTGTCGATGCCCAGGTAGTCCTCGACCCGGGTGACACCCTCCTCCAGCACGCCGACGGTGCGCTTCTTCTCGTCCACCTCGTAGTCGCGGTCGCGCTTGAGGCGCTGCACCAGCTTGGCGAAGTCGCTGTACCACTTGGTGGCCTGGTCGGCCGGACCGGAGATGATCAGCGGGGTACGGGCCTCGTCGATCAGGATCGAGTCGACCTCGTCGACGATCGCGAAATTGTGGCCGCGCTGCACCAGTTCGTCCTGCGACCACGCCATGTTGTCGCGCAGGTAGTCGAAACCGAACTCGTTGTTGGTGCCGTACGTGATGTCCATGCCGTACTGGCGCTTGCGCTCGGCCGGCGACATGTTGGCGAGGATCACGCCGACCTCGAGGCCGAGGAAGCGGTGCACCCGGCCCATCCACTCCGAGTCACGCTCGGCGAGGTAGTCGTTGACCGTGATCAGGTGCACACCCTCGCCGGTCAGCGCGTTGAGGTACGCCGGCAGCGTGCCCACCAGGGTCTTGCCCTCACCGGTGCGCATCTCGGCGACGTGGCCGAAGTGCAGGGCCGCGCCACCCATCAGCTGGACGTCGTAGTGACGCTGCCCGAGCACGCGCTTGGACGCCTCGCGGACGGTGGCGAATGCCTCGGGGAGGAGGTCGTCCAGCGTCTCGCCGTCGGCCAGCCGGGTCTTGTACTCGTCGGTCAGCGCCCGCAGTTCGTCGTCGGTGAGGTTGACGAAGTCCTCTTCGATCGAATTGACCTGGGCAGCAATCCGCTGCAGCTTGCGAAGGGTCTTACCCTCGCCGGCGCGCAGGATCTTGTCGAAGACGGACACTTGGGCGGGCTCCTTGCCTGGATCGGCTCTGGACTACAGCACGGCGAGACCTACCCCACCGTACGGTCATCGTATGCGAGGACGACAAGCCGTCGGGAGGTGCGTCAGCACGGTATTCACGTGTCACCCACGAGGGCAAAGCACCTATTGCCGTCACCGCCGGGGCAAAACGGTCAGCCGCAGCGTTCTCCGTGCCCTGCTCAACCGCCGACGGGGCCGAAGGGTTCCCCTCCTTCTTGCCTCCACCACCGGCTGTCAGTGCCTGCCCCTACCCTGCCCGGCATGACCGCCATGAGCCTCTCCGCCGACCAGGCCCGCCTGATCGCCCTCCGCGCCCAGGGACTGCTGGGCGCCCCGGACCGCCGTGCCGGCGTCCGGGGTGTGCTGCGCCACCTCGGCGCCGTCCAGCTGGACACCATCTCGGTCCTGGCCCGCTCGCACGAGCTGGTCCCGTACGCGCGGCTGGGCGCGGTCGGCCGCCCGGCCGTGGAGAGCGCGTACTGGGGCGCGGCGGCCACGTTCGAGTACTGGTCGCACGCGGCCTGCATCCTGCCGGTGGAGGAGTGGCCGCTGTTCGCGTTCCGCCGCCGCGCGTACCGTGCCCGGGGGAACCTCTGGGGCCATCAGGTCTCCCCCGACACGTACCGGCAGGTGCTCGACCAGCTGCGTGCCGAGGGTCCGCTCACCTCGACGGAGCTGGGCGGCGCCAAGAAGACCGCCGAGTGGTGGGACTGGTCCGACACCAAGATCGCGGTCGAGCGCGCGCTCTCCTTCGGCGACGTGGTCTGCACCGAGCGCCGCGGCTGGAAGCGGGTCTACCGGCTGGCCGAGCAGGCCGTTCCGGACGCGCTGTACGGGCGGGAGCCCAGCGACGCGGAGTGCCTGCGACAGCTGGTCGCCCAGGCCGGCGCCGCCCTCGGGGTGGCCACCCGGGCCGATCTGATGGACTACCACCGGCTCAAGGCCGCGCAGTTCGACCGAGCCGTGGACGAGTCCGGCCTGGTCCCGGTCGAGGTGGCCGGCTGGTCCGCGCCCGCCTGGGCCGACCCGGCGGCGCTGGAGTCCGCCCCGCGCGGCCGGCACCGCACCACCCTGCTGTCACCGTTCGACTCCCTGGTCTGGGACCGCGCCCGCACCGAGCGGATCTTCGGCATGACCCACCGTCTGGAGGCCTACACCCCCAAGCACAAGCGGGTGCACGGGTACTTCGCGATGCCGCTGCTGGCCCGGGGCCGGCTGGTCGGCCGGGTCGATCCGGCGCGCGAGGGACGGACCCTGGTGGCCCGTCAGGTCTCGCTGGCCGCGCCGAAGCACCTCGACGCGCTGGCCGCCGCGCTGCGCGAGGCCGCCGAGTGGGTCGGCTGCGACGGCGTCCGCGTGGAGGCGCTGGGCGACGAACGGCTGAGGCCGGCCCTCCAGGCCCTGCTGGACGGCTGAAGGGCCGCCGGGATCAGCCTATTTCGAGGATCTTCTCCCGCATCGCGTAGACCACGGCCTCCATCCTGGAGTGCAGCTGCAGCTTCTCCAGGATGTTCCGGACGTGGTTCTTGACGGTGTTCTCGCTGATGAACAACTCCTTGGCGATCTCCCGGTTGTTCATCCCGGTGGCCACCAGCTTGAGCACCTCCAGCTCCCGGTCGGTCAGCCGGGGCGCCGGGACCAGCTCCCGGTCGTCGGAACGGCGCTGGATCATCGACTTGAACTCGGTGAGCAGCTTGGAGGCCATCGAGGGGCTGATCTGGGACTGTCCGTCCGCCACGGCCCGGATCGCGGTCGCGACCTCGTCGGTGGAGATCTCCTTGAGCAGGTACCCGGTGGCACCCGCCTTGATCGCCTCGTAGAGGTCGGCCTCCTCGTCGCTTATCGTCAGCATGATGATCTTGGCGCTGGGGACCACGTCCTTGATCGCGGTGCAGGCCTCGATCCCGCTCCGGCGCGGCATTCTGACGTCCATCAGGATGATGTCCGGCAGCAGGTCCGCCGCCTTGAGCACGGCCTCGGCGCCGTCGCCGGCCTCACCGATGACCGTGATGTCCTCCTCCTCGGCCAGCACGATCTCCAGGCCTCGGCGGAACAGTGCGTGGTCGTCCACCACCAGGACCCGGATCGGCTCGGTACGGCGCAGCGCGTACTCGGGTTCGTCACCCTCGCCGCGTCCGACCCCCCGGCCGCCTCCCAAACCCTGGCTGAATGGCTCGCCCATCCGCTCCTCCCCCTGGCCGCCGGTCGATGTCGTGCTCAATCATTCCACGGCGGTGAACCGATCGATCACCCTCCGCCGTCGCACGGCCCAGCTGGGTGACCCCGGCGGCTAGGGCCGCCGGGGTCACCGGTCAGATCTGTCTGGCGAGTTGTCCCGGGTGCCTCAGGGTGGTGGCCCCGGGTCCACCGGGCCGGTCGACGGCCCGTCAGTCCTCGTCCGGTCCACCGATCGCGCCGCCTGCGCCACCGGCCTCACCCTGGGCGTTGTGGTCCTCCTTGAGGTGGATCACGCCGTAGTGGTAGCCGTGCCGGCGGTAGACCACGCTCGGCAGGCCGCTGTCCTTCTCCACGAACAGGTAGAAGTCGTGGCCGACGAGCTCCATCTCGTACAGCGCCTGGTCCAGCGACATCGGACCGGCGGGGTGGGTCTTCTCCCGGACGACGAGGGGGCCGTCGCCCTCCACCTCCAGCGATCCCATCATGGTCTTGCGAACCGCCCCGTTGGTGCCGGTCTCGGGCCGCGTCGTCTCGGGGAGGGCAGCCAGTGCCGCCGTCGCCTCCGCGACGCTGATCGGGGTGCGGCCGTTGCCGCCCTTGTGCACACGACGGCGGTCGGCGGACTTGCGCAGCTGCGCGTCCAGCTTCGCCGAGGCCAGGTCGAGGGCCGCGTAGGGGTCGGCCGCGGCGGCCTCGGCCCGGATCACCGGGCCACGGGTACGGAGGGTGATCTCGACCCGCTCGGAGCGGTCGGCCTGGCGCGGGTTGTGTTCCTTGGACACCTCGACGTCGAGGCTGATCACCTTGCCGTCAAACTTCTGGACCTTCTCCAGCTTCTCGGCCACGTGCTCGCGGAACCTCTTCGGCACCTCGGTCTTGCGGCCCTTGACGACGATGTCCACGCAGAACTCCGATCCCTTGTGCTGTCGCCGACCCGGAGTGCATACCGGATCGGACTGAGTCCCAGCCGGACCAGCCAATCAGTCACCGGCCCCGGCGTCGCCGGGAACGGCGAGCGCGACTGGCCCTCACCTCACTTCCTCCCCACCAGGAGCGCTTGAAACCCCCTCTGGCCTTATGAGACACCTCACCAGGGGATTTCGCCTCCCCAGTCGAACAACGTAACGAGGCAGAGCTGGCAGTACGGCTGTCCCATCTGTTTACCCTCCTACGGGTGAAAGACGGGTAAACACCTGGACAACACCGCCAGGGTGGTCAACCGTATGGCGCACATCGCATCTGCGCTACCCCTTCGGAGGCGCCGATATGACCGCTCTGTCCATTCCGGCCACCCATCGCCTCGGGCTCCTCGACCTCCTGCTCCCGGCCGTCTGCGTCGGCTGCCGGGGCGGGCCCGGTCAGCTCTGCCCGGAGTGCCGCAGGCTGCTGGCCGCCGCCCGGCCGGGCCCCGCCGGCCCACGCCCCGCACCGCCCGGCCTGCCCCCGCTGCACGCCGCCGGGCCGTACGCGGAGCCGCTCCGGAGCCTGCTGATCGCCCACAAGGAGCGCGGCGCGCTGCGGCTCGCCGGGCCGCTCGGCGCACTACTGGCCGGTGCGGTCCGGTCGGCCGCCGGCGACACCGGGCCGGTCCTGCTCGTCCCGGTGCCCTCCACCCGTCGGTCGGTCCGCGCCCGGGGCCACGATCCGATGCTCCGGCTGGCCCGGTCGGCCGCCCGGGCCCTGCGCCGGTCCGGCCGCTACGCCCGGGTCGCCCCGGTGCTGCGCCAGACCCGCCGGGTGGCGGACCAGGCGGGGCTGGACGCGGACGGGAGGCGGCGCAATCTCGCCGGCGCCCTGGCGGTACCGGCCCGGTCTGCGGCGCGGCTCGGCGGGGCCGGACAGCGCCACCGCCTGGTCCTGGTGGACGACCTGGTCACCACCGGCGCGAGCCTGGCCGAGGCCGCCCGGGCGCTGGCCGCCGCGGGCCTCGCGCCGTACGCGGCCGCCACCGTCGCCGCGGTCGCCAGACGGCCCGCCGCGCCCGGGGCCGGCCCGCGGCGGGCCCGGCCGCAGGAGGGCCGACCGGAGCAGCGTGGGCCCGGGCGGGGAGCCCGGGGTCAGCCCGGGTAGGAGAACGAGAGCGCCGGGTGCTGCTGGGGGACGGACACCTCACGCCACTGGGTGCCCTGCAGCCGGTAGATGTGGTGGTCCGAGACGGCCAGCACCGGTGGCACGGTGTCACCCACCCGGCTCTCGGTGGCCGAGACCGAGGTCATCGACTCACCGCCCTGCAGCGGTGAGTCGCTGCTCTGCGAGCCGTCGGTGCCCAGGTAGTGCAGCTGCTGCAGCTTCTCCTTCTCCCGGCCGAGCACCAGCAGCTGGTCGGTGTCCGCCCAGGACACCGCGGTGACCTCGGTCAGCAGCGGAGCGATCGGCCGCAGGCCGGAGATCTCCGCCAGCGGCGCGCTCGCGGTGCCCCGGTGGGTCAGCAGACCGAGCTCCACGGTGCGGGCGTTGTCCTTGGGGTTGCTGAGCACCAGGGCGACCCGGGTGCCGTCCGAGGAGACCTTGAGGGACTGCACCGTGCGCCCGTTCAGCCCGTGCACGTCGACGGTGTAGGCGGCGGCGCCCCGGACCATCACCACCCGCCGGTTCGCGGGGTCGCGGTCGACCAGCCACAGGTCCCCCCGGCCGTCCCAGCTGGGCGAGGTCAGGCCCTGGTCGGGCTGCGGCGCCCGGCTGGTCAGCACCGGCGCGCCGATCTTGTCGTTGTCGCCCGTACCGACCACCTGGAGGGTGCGCCCGTCGGCGCCGATCACCGCCACCGCGCCCGCGTCCCGGCGGACCGCGAAGGTGCCGGGCCTGGGCTCGCCGGACTGCCCGGCCGGCGTCGGCTGGCCCAGCGGACCGGACAGCGGGTGGCCCTGGTCGTCGCCGGGCGACACCATCATCTGACCGGTCTCCAGCTGGTAGTACTGGTACGCGCCGAAGCTGCCGGCCAGGCTGCCGGGTGCGACCCGGGCCGCCGCGTCGGCGCCGATGGTGCAGCCGCCCTTGACGCCGCTCAGGTCCAGCCGCTGGATCGGCGCCTTCCCCTGCTGGTCGGCCAGGGTGTGGTAGAGCTGCCCGGCCATCTGCTGGCACAGGTCGCTGCGGCCGGCGAAGTCGGGCACGTCCACCTTGACGGTGGCGGTCTTGCTGTCGCTGACGGTCACCGGGCCCACGATCCGGACCCCGTCGAAGGCCGAGTAGACGGCTGGCGCGAGCCAGGTGGAGGGCCCGGCGGCCAGCGCCTTGGCCGCCGCCGTCAGCGGGTCGATCCGCCGGCGCAGGTAGATCGGGTCGGGCACCAGCACCGAGGCCGTCCGGGCGCGCTCCGCCGACGGGTCGGTGAGACCGAAGAAGTAGCGGTGGACGGCCCGGTAGCCGTTCTTGAAGGTCGTCTGGTTGGTGATCAGCCCGTCGGGGAGCTTGTCGATCCGCCACTCGCCCTTGTTCGCGCCCTCGGTCTCCTTGACGAAGGTGAAGTTCTCCTGGAATCGCGCCCCGTCGGCCGCCGCCCGGTACGAGTGCTTGGCGTCCAGCCCGCCGACCAGGTCACCGGTGACCGAGACCTGGGTGGCGGTGGAGCCCTCGGGCAGCGGGGAGCCGGCCTTGTCGAGGTTGTCCAGCACCGAGACGCCGGCCTCCGGGTCCCACCTGGTCCCGGCGGCCGCGGTGAGGTACTTCTTCGCGGTGCCGTAGTTGGCCTCGTCCGCGTTGGCGGCGTCCAGGAAGCCGGTCAGCAGGTCCACCGGGGCCTCGCCCTTGTACGGCGCCACCGGGTAGACCCGGACCTGCAGGTTCTCGGCACCGGCGCCCTGGGGTATCTCCACCCGCGAGGGCGGACCGCCCTCGGGCATACCGATGCAGCCGGTGGCCAGGAAGGCGAGGAGGGTCCCCCAGACGAGCGCGGCGGCCCGACGCGGGTCAGTCCTCCGGCTGCGTGTCCTTCGCACCCTCAGTCCCCTCCTGCTCGCCGGCCTGGGGCCGTGCGCCCGCGGCCTGCTGTGCCGCCGGCCGGCCGGCCGGCCGGTCGACCACCACCTGGGCGCCCGTCGCACCGTACCCTCCGGCTGCCGACCGGACGTCCGACGGGTCGGCCACCGGCGCCACCGGGGCCCGGCCGAGGCCGGGGCCGATGCTGAGCACCCCGCCCAGGCCGCTGCCGAACCCGCTCGGGCCGCCCTCGGGGGTCTCCGGGGTGTCCGACTGGAGCGCGGCCAGCTCGCCGGAGGAGGTCAGCGCGGTGGCACCCGACGGGCGCTGCGAGCGCCGGTAGGGCGCACCGGTGGAGGCCAGGCCGCGGTTGTGCCGGGAGTCCTCGGGCTCCAGCCGGAACGGCGCCCGGACCAGCTCTCCGCCGCGGGTGCGCGGCAGGGTGAGCCGGAAGTGCGAACCGCCGCCGGGCTCGCCCCAGGCCTGGAGCCAGCCGCCGTGCAGATGGGCGTCCTCGACCGCGATCGACAGGCCGAGGCCGGTCCCACCGGTGGTCCGGACCCGGGACGGGTCGGCCCGCCAGAAGCGGTGGAAGACCCGGGACGCCTCGCCCGGCTTGAGGCCGATGCCGTAGTCGCGGACGCCGACCGCGACCGCGCCGTCCCCGGCACCGAGCCGGATGACCACGTCACGTCCCTCGCCGTGCTCCAGAGCGTTGACCACCAGGTTGCGCAGAATGCGCTCGATCCGCCGCGAGTCGACCTCGGTGACCACCGGGTTCTCGGCGCCGCGGATGATCACTGCGCTGCCCTTGGCCTGTGCCAGCGGGTCGGCCGCCTCCACCACCCGGGTCACGATGTCCCGCAGGTCGACGGGCTCGGCGTCCAGGATCGCGGCGCCGGCGTCGAAGCGGCTGATCTCCAGCAGGTCGGCGAGCAGCGACTCGAAACGGTCCAGCTGCTCCTGGAGCAGCTCCGCCGAGCGGGCCGCCATCGGGTCCAGGTCGTCCCGGCTGTCGTAGATGAGGTCGGCGGCCATCCGGACGGTGGTGAGCGGGGTACGCAGCTCGTGCGAGACGTCCGAGACGAACCGCCGCTGCACCCGGGAGAGCTCCTCCAGCTGCCGGATCTGGGCCTGCAGTCCGTTGGCCATCCGGTTGAACGAGTCGCCGAGCCTGGCGATGTCGTCGGTGCCGGTGACCTTCATCCGCTCCTCGAGGTGGCCCGCGGCCAGCCGCTCGGAGATCCCGGCCGCCATCCGCACCGGGGTCACCACCTGCCGGACCACCAGCCAGGCGATGCCGCCGAGCAGCATCACCAGGAAGACGCCGGCGGTGGCCAGGGTGGTGACCACCAGCCCGAGGGTCTTGGTCTCCTGGTCGAGCGAGAAGACGTAGTACAGCTGGTACTCGGTGTTGGCCGGGTCGGGGCCGACGAACTGCTTGCCGATCACCAGGCCGCTCTCGTCGGAGGGCCCCTTCCCGTCGCCGCGGTGGATGATCGTGGTCTGCTCGTGCGGGACGTCCGGCTGCCGGGCGACGTCCTCCTGCAGCTGCTTGGAGATGCTGATCGGCAGGATGTCGCCGGAGTACCAGGCGCCGCGGAAGTCCGCCTCGGAGCTGCTCGCCTCCTGCCCGGCCGAGGGCAGGATGGCGATCACCGAGTAGACGCCGGCACCACCGCTGGAGAGGTCGGTGACCTGCTTGATCAGCCAGGTCCCGATCTCCTCCCGGGCGGGATCGGCGTTGGCCCCGGCCTTGGCCTGGAGCTTCTTCGCCTCGTTGATCTTGTCCTGCTCGATCTGGAAGCCACCGATGGCCTGGCCCTGCGCGGCGTGGCGCTTGGTCTCCAGCAGGCCGTTGCGGACCTGGGCCACCACGACCACGCCGAGCACCAGCACCACGGCGACCGACAGCAGCAGCGTGGTGGCGACCACCCGCACCTGGATCGACCGCCGGTAGACGGCTATCAGCCGGTTGAACGGGCGACGGAACTGACGGGCCACCAGCGCGAGCAGCGCCGCCGGGCCACGCCGCGGGCGGTGGCCCTGGGTGGTCGAGCTCAGCACGGCGCCGCGCACAGCAGCATCCCCGTCGGGGTCCATACCCGACGGGGACTCGTCAGTCTCCCGGTCCCGCATCGTCAGCTGGGCCCCGCCTTGTAGCCGACGCCGCGGACCGTCACCACGATCTCGGGGCGCTCCGGGTCCTTCTCGATCTTGGACCGGAGGCGCTGCACATGGACGTTGACCAGCCGGGTGTCCGCCGCGTGGCGGTAGCCCCAGACCTGCTCCAGCAGCACCTCGCGGGTGAACACCTGCCAGGGCTTGCGGGCCAGCGCGACCAGCAGGTCGAACTCCAGCGGGGTGAGCGGGATACCCCGGCCTTCCCGCTTGACCGAGTGGCCGGCCACGTCGATGACCAGGTCACCTATGGTCAGCTGCTCCGGCGTGGGCTCCTCCGCCCGGCGCAGGCGGGCCCGGACCCGGGCCACCAGCTCCTTGGGCTTGAACGGCTTGGTGACGTAGTCGTCGGCCCCGGACTCCAGGCCCACCACGATGTCGACCGTGTCGGTCTTCGCGGTGAGCATCACAATCGGAATGCCCGACTCCGCCCGGATCTGGCGGCAGACGTCGATGCCGTCCCTGCCGGGCAGCATCAGGTCGAGGAGGACGAGATCCGGCTTGGTCTCCCGGAAGGCGGCCAGCGCCTTGTCCCCATCCGCGACGAAAAACGGCTCAAAACCCTCACCACGCAGCACGATGCCGAGCATCTCGGCAAGTGCGGTGTCGTCATCAACGACGAGGACGCGTCCCTTCATGTCTCCATCTTCTCATTACCGGATTGTGACCTGACGCACAGCCGTGCCGGTCAATGGTCCCCGGCCCATCGGCGGACCGGGCATAACACCTCAAATCTCGCAGCTCACAGGCGTCGACCGAGCCGTTGTCGATCAGCAACGGGATACCTCTGGGGTGACCACGCCCACCATGGCACGATGGGCGGCGCAGGAACAGTTTCCGGCCGGTCGCCGATCGTTCTCCTGCCCGTCCCAGCGACCAGACGCCCTCCAAGGAGCAGTGATGACCGACAACCCGGGCTGGACCTCGCCCGGCTCGACCGAGCCGGCCGACGGGGCCCCGCCGCAGGCGGCCCGACCGGCCGCAGCACCGGGTCCGTCGGCGACCACCGCCCTGCCGGGCGACGCCCCGCAGGAGCCCCCCGCACAGGAGACTCCCGCACCGGGCACCCCCCACGACACCCCGCCGCCCACCCAGTGGGGCGCTCCGGGCGCTCCGGGCCAGGGCGGCTACGGAGCCCCCGGGTACGGCGCCGGTCCCGCCTGGGGCGCCTCCCAGCCGCCTTACGGGGGCTTCCCGGGCTGGGGCCCGCCGCCGAGCCCGAAGCCCGGCGTCATCCCGCTGCGCCCGCTCGGCGTCGGCGAGCTCCTGGACGGCGCCTTCACCACCGTGCGCAAGTACTGGCGCACCACGCTCCCCCTGTCACTCGGCTTCGCCGCGTTCAGCCAGACCGTCCAGACCTCGCTGGACTGGTGGGCCCGGCAGTCCGGCAGCGACGGGCCCGAGATCACCGCCGCACTGGTACCGGCCGTGCTGGACCTGCTGCTCGGCATCGTCGTCGGCGGCCTGCTGACGATCGTGGTCAGCAAGGGCGTGCTCGGCGCCCCCGTGACGCTGCGCGAGGCCTGGCAGGGGGCCCGCCCCCAGCTCGGCCGGCTCGCCGGCCTCACCTTCGTGACGTTCCTGGTCTTCGTCGGCGTGATGGTGGTCGCCGCCGTACCGCCCGTGCTGGTGCTGATCGTCTCCGGCCCCAGTGAGGGCCTGGGCGTCCTGACCGCGGTGATGATGATCGCCGCCGTCCTGGTGATGATCTGGCTCTGGATCCTGCTCAGCCTGGCCGCCCCCGCCCTGATGCTGGAGCGCCAGGGCGTGCTGACCTCGCTCAGCCGCTCCCGTCGGCTGGTCAGGGGATCGTGGTGGCGCCTGTTCGGCATCAACCTGCTGACCAGCCTCATCGTCGGCCTCATCGCCAGCGTCGCCGTCCTGCCGTTCGTCTTCCTCGCGTCCGCCTTCGGCAGCCCCGACGCGTTCGCCCAGTTCTCCGGTGAGAGCGCCCGCAACCTCACCCTGCCCGCCATGATCGTCATGGCGGTCGGCGGCACCGTGGTCGCCACCATCACCATCCCGATCAACGCCGCCATGAACGTGCTGCTCTACATCGACCGCCGGATCCGCCGCGAGGCGCTCGACATCGAGCTCGCCCGCGCCGCCGAGGCGACGGCGCCCCCGGCAGCCGGCTGGGCGGGCCCGACCGTTCCCGGCCAGAGCACCCCACCGGGAGCCTGACACCGATGCCGAACTGGGGGGAGGGCGTGCTGCTCGCGAGCGGCACACCCGTCACCGTCCCGCGCGACCAGGCCCGGGACGCCGCACGCGACGAACTGCTCAACCCGATCTACCACCGAAACGACCCCGGCCTGATCGAGCGGATCCAGACCTGGCTCTCGGACCGCCTCGACGACCTGCTCTCCGGGGTGGGCTCCGCCACCGACAGCACCACCGGTGTGGTCCTGCTGCTGCTGATGGCCGCCGTGGCGGTGGCCGCGCTCTGGTGGCGGCTCGGCGCTCCCCGCCGCCGCGCCCGCGGCACCGCCCGGCTCTTCGAGGCCGACGGACCGCTCAGCGCCGCCCAGCACCGGTCGGCGGCCCGCGCCCACGCCGACGCCGGTGACTGGTCCGAAGCGGTGCGCGAGCAGATGCGCGCCGTCGTGCGCGCCCTGGAGGAGCGCACCCTGCTGGACGTCCGTCCGGGCCGGACCGCCGACGAGGCGGCCGCCGAGGCCGGCCGGGCCATGCCCGCGCACGCCGCGGCGCTGGCCGCCGCCGCCCGGAGCTTCGACGACATCGCGTACGGCGACCGGACCGCCGAGGCGGCCGACTACCAGTCCCTGGCCGAGCTGGACCGGGCCCTGGAAGCGACCCGCCCGACCCTCGCCCCGGCCGTCGGAGGCGCCGCATGACCACCGCACCCCCACCCGCCCCCGCACCCGCGATACCCGCCGCGCCCGAAACGGCCCCGGCGACCCCGGCCGCCGCGCCGACCAGCCTGGCCCCCGGCGGCCGCCGGCTCTGGCGGCGCTCCCGCTGGTACCTGCTCGCCCTCGCCTTCCTGCTGTCCGTCGGCGTGCTGCTCGGCGGTCTCGGCAACGACAGCGCCTGGGCACCGCTGGACCCCCGCTCGCCCGACCCCGAGGGCGCCCGGGCCGCCGTCGTCCTGCTCGGACGCGAGGGTGTGGACGTCCGGACCGTCGAGGGCGAGTCCGCCCTCGCCGCCGCACTGCGCGAGCCCGGCACCACCGTCGTCCTCCCCCGGCCCGACCTGCTCAGCCGGGCCCAGCTCGCCCGCCTCGGCGCCGTCCCCCCCGGCAGCGCCGGCCGGCTGGTCCTCATCTCCCCGCGGCAGGACGCACTCGACGCACTCGCCCCCGGCATCACCGTGGTGACCGACCCGGACGGGGTCCCCGGCGTCGCGGCGACGATCAGCACCGCACCCGGCTGCCGGCTCCCCGAAGCCGTCCGCGCGGGCAACGCCGAGCTGGGCGGCCTGCTGTACGACGCGGGCTCCGAGGACCTCGGCTGCTACCCGCGGCACGGCCACCAGAGCCTCGTCCGGCACGCCGGGAGCGGCGACCGCGAGACGGTCGTCCTGGGCACCGCCCAGGCGCTCACCAACGACCGGCTGGACGAGAACGGCAACGCCGCACTCGCCCTCGGCCTGCTCGGCGCGCACCAGCGTCTGGCCTGGTACCTGCCCGACTACAGCGCCCCCGTACCGCCCTCGGTCCACCGCAAGCAGTTCGAGGACTTCATCCCGGCCGGCTGGAACTGGGCCGCGCTCCAACTGATCGTCGCGGCCGTCCTGGCGGCCTTCTGGCGCGGCCGCCGGCTCGGGCCGGTGGTCGGTGAACGACTGCCGATCGTGGTGCGGGCCACCGAGACGACCGAGGGCCGGGCCCGGCTCTACCACCGCGCCAAGGCCCGCGGCCGGGCCGCCGACGCACTGCGCCGGGCCGCCGTCCACCGGATCGCCCCCGTGCTCGGCGTCCCCGTGACCGCCGGCGACCCCGACCCCACGGCCCTCGGCGCGGCCGTCGCCGAGCGCCTCGGCCGCCCCGCCGCCGACGTCCAGTCACTGCTGTACGGCGGACCGCCCACCGACGACGCCGCACTGCTGCGGCTCACCGACGACCTCGACGCCCTGGAAAGGCAGGTACGACAGCCGTGACCGAGCAGCCCGCTGCCAGCACGTCCCTCAGCAAGGCCGACATCCCCGGTCCGGCAGACTCCCCCGAGACCCCCGCCGCGCCGCCGGCGGACCCCCGCGCCGCCCTCACCGCCCTGCGCACCGAGATCGGCAAGGCCGTCGTCGGCCAGGACGCCGCCGTCACCGGCCTGGTGGTCGCGCTGCTCTGCGGCGGCCACGTCCTGCTCGAAGGCGTCCCCGGCGTCGCCAAGACCCTCCTGGTCCGCGCCCTGTCCACCGCGCTGAGCCTGGAGACCAAGCGGATCCAGTTCACCCCCGACCTGATGCCGGGCGACGTCACCGGCTCGCTGGTCTACGACGCCCGCACCGCGGAGTTCTCCTTCCAGCCCGGCCCGGTCTTCACCAACCTGCTGCTCGCGGACGAGATCAACCGCACCCCTCCGAAGACCCAGGCCTCGCTGCTGGAAGCCATGGAGGAGCGCCAGGTCACCGTCGACGGCGAACCCCGCATGCTCCCCGATCCCTTCCTGGTCGCCGCCACCCAGAACCCGGTCGAGTACGAGGGCACCTACCCGCTGCCCGAGGCCCAGCTCGACCGCTTCCTGCTGAAGCTGATCCTGCCGCTGCCCACCCGCGACCAGGAGTTCCAGGTCCTGTCCCGGCACGCCAACGGCTTCGACCCGCGCGACCTGGCCGCCGCCGGGGTCCGCCCGGTCGCCGGCCCCGCCGACCTGGCCGCCGCCCGCGCGGAGATAGCCAAGCTCACCGTCTCCCCCGAGGTCCTCGCCTACATCGTCGACCTCTGCCGCGCCACCAGGCAGTCCCCGTCGCTGTCCGTCGGCGTCTCGCCCCGTGGCGCCACCGCCCTGCTCGGTGCCTCCCGGGCCTGGGCCTGGCTGGCCGGCCGCGACTACGTCACTCCCGACGACGTCAAGGCCCTGGCACTGCCCGCCCTGCGGCACCGCGTCCAACTGCGTGCCGAGGCCGAGATGGAGGGCGTCACCGCCGACTCGGTGGTCCAGGCCGTGCTCGCCCAGACCCCCGCCCCGCGCTGACCCCAGCCGTACCCAGGATCCACCGAAGGAGTCCCGTCCATGGCCCTGACCGGCCGAACCGCCCTGCTGGCCGCGCTCGGCGCGCTCGTCGTGGGCCTTGTCCTGCCCTCCTGGGCCGGCATCGGCGCGGTCACCCTGCCCGTGCTCCTCGCGGTCCTCGTCGACCTGGTCCTCGCCGCTCCGGTCCGCACCCTCCGGTTCGACCGGAGCGGCGACACCACCGTCCGGCTCGGCGAGAACGCCGACGTCGAACTCACCCTCACCAACCCGTCCGGACGCCCGCTGCGCGCTCTGGTACGCGACGCCTGGGCGCCGTCCGCCTGGCGCCCCGGCACCGCCGTCGCCGGCTCCCGGCACAGCCTCACCGTGCCGCCCGGCGAGCGGCGCCGCCTCACCACCCGGCTGGCCCCGACCAGGCGCGGCGACCACCACGCCCACCGGGTGACGGTCCGTTCCCTCGGACCGCTCGGCCTGGCGGCCCGTCAGGGATCCCACCAGGTCCCGTGGACGCTGCGCGCCCTCCCCCCGTTCGCGAGCCGCAAGCACCTGCCGTCCCGCCTCGCCCGCCTGCGCGAACTCGACGGCCGAACCGCCGTCCTGATCCGCGGTCAGGGCACCGAGTTCGACTCCCTGCGCGAGTACCTCCCGGGCGACGACGTCCGCTCGATCGACTGGCGCGCGAGCGCCCGGCGCAACACCGTCGCCGTCCGCACCTGGCGCCCCGAACGCGACCGGCACGTCCTGCTCGTCCTCGACACCGGTCGCACCTCCGCCGGCCGGGTCGGCGACGCCCCCCGCCTCGACGCGGCCCTCGACGCCGCCCTGCTGCTCACCGCCCTGGCCACCAAGGCCGGCGACCGGGTCGACCTGCTCGCCCACGACCTGCGCAAGCGCGGCAGCGTCCTCGGCCGCTCCCCGTCCGACGTGCTGCCCTCGTTCACCAACGCCATGGCCACCCTGGAGCCGGCCCTGCTGGAGACCGACATGCGCGCCCTGGTGTCGAACTCGCTGCGCCTGGCCCCGCACCGGTCCCTGATCGTGCTGTTCACCGGCCTCGACGCCCGTCCCGTCGAGGAGGGCCTGCTCCCGGTGCTGCCGCTGCTGACCAAGCGCCACGAAGTCGTCCTCGCCTCCGTCGCCGATCCCCGGCTGGACGAACTGGCCACCGCCAGAGGCACCGTGCAGGACGTCTACGGCGCCGCCGCAGCCGAACAGACCCGCGCCGACCGCCGCCGCACCGCCGAACGCCTCACCCGGCTCGGCGTCACCGTCCTCGACGCCCCGCCGGCCGCACTGCCCCCCGCCCTGGCCGACACCTACCTCGCCCTCAAGGCGGCCGGCCGCCTCTGACCGCCACCCGCACCGGACTCCACACCAAAGGCCCCCGCACCGGGATTCCGGCTTGTGGCTCAAGGAATGGGGTTGGCCGAAGCCTGCGCGGTAGTCGGTATCAACGTCCGCACCGGCAAGAGATGGCGCAACGGCCGCACCGCATCGGGCCGGGACAAGGCGGCCCCACCCTTCTATGAGGTGGTGCCACCTCCCGTCGGACCGACCGAGCCCGCGGCACGCCGTCGCCGACCAGCTCCACAGCCGCCCACGCAAAACGCTCGGCTGGGAAACCCCAGCCGAGCGCCTGCGTACACTGCTCGCGGCTTGACCAACTCACCACGTGTTGCAACGACCCCTCGAATTCGCCGCTGCTCGGGGGGCCTTGCCACGGCCCTCCGCCGCCGCAGTCAGCCGCACCGCGGATCCGCCCAGGCCACCACACGGTCGGCCGCAGGCTCGAACCCGAGCACCGGATCACCCCGGTCCCCTTCGGCCGGTCATGACCGCGGCCTTGCCCAGCCCACGGCCGGCCGGGCACAGGAATCCACACAGCACATCCGTGCCCGTCTGCCCGTGCAGCCTCCTCAGACATCGGACGGAAGATCGCCAGAACACCCGGGACCGGCCAGACCCGCAGATCGACCCGTCTCCGCATCAGCGGAACGCGCCAGCACCTCCACAGCAGTCGGCAACAGCCCGCTTCCCAGGTCCGGTCCGGAAATGCGAGAAGCCCCTCCCGGGTGACCCGGGAGGGGCTTCTCTGAAAGATTGTTCGGCGGCGTCCTACTCTCCCACAGGGTCCCCCCTGCAGTACCATCGGCGCTTTGAGGCTTAGCTTCCGGGTTCGGAATGTAACCGGGCGTTTCCCTCACGCTATGACCACCGAAACACTATGAAACTGTCAACCGCACCAGCCATGTGACCAAACCTGGCTGGGGTCGTTGTTTCAGAACAACACAGTGGACGCGAGCAACTGAGGACAAGCCCTCGGCCTATTAGTACCGGTCAACTCCACCCCTCACAGGGCTTCCATATCCGGCCTATCAACCCAGTCGTCTACTGGGAGCCTTACCCTCTCAAGGAGGTGGGAGTGCTCATCTCGAAGCAGGCTTCCCGCTTAGATGCTTTCAGCGGTTATCCCTCCCGAACGTAGCCAACCAGCCATGCCCTTGGCAGGACAACTGGCACACCAGAGGTTCGTCCGTCCCGGTCCTCTCGTACTAGGGACAGCCCTTCTCAACACTCCTACGCGCACAGCGGATAGGGACCGAACTGTCTCACGACGTTCTAAACCCAGCTCGCGTACCGCTTTAATGGGCGAACAGCCCAACCCTTGGGACCTACTCCAGCCCCAGGATGCGACGAGCCGACATCGAGGTGCCAAACCATCCCGTCGATATGGACTCTTGGGGAAGATCAGCCTGTTATCCCCGGGGTACCTTTTATCCGTTGAGCGACGGCGCTTCCACAAGCCACCGCCGGATCACTAGTCCCGACTTTCGTCCCTGCTCGACCCGTCAGTCTCACAGTCAAGCTCCCTTGTGCACTTACACTCAACACCTGATTGCCAACCAGGCTGAGGGAACCTTTGGGCGCCTCCGTTACTCTTTAGGAGGCAACCGCCCCAGTTAAACTACCCACCAGACACTGTCCCTGATCCGGATCACGGACCCAGGTTAGACATCCAGCACGACCAGAGTGGTATTTCAACGACGACTCCACCCAAACTGGCGTTTGGGTTTCAAAGTCTCCCACCTATCCTACACAAGCCGAACCGAACACCAATATCAAGCTATAGTAAAGGTCCCGGGGTCTTTCCGTCCTGCTGCGCGAAACGAGCATCTTTACTCGTAATGCAATTTCACCGGGCCTATGGTTGAGACAGTCGAGAAGTCGTTACGCCATTCGTGCAGGTCGGAACTTACCCGACAAGGAATTTCGCTACCTTAGGATGGTTATAGTTACCACCGCCGTTTACTGGCGCTTAAGTTCTCAGCTTCGCCACACCGAAATGTGACTAACCGGTCCCCTTAACGTTCCAGCACCGGGCAGGCGTCAGTCCGTATACATCGCCTTACGGCTTCGCACGGACCTGTGTTTTTAGTAAACAGTCGCTTCTCGCTGGTCTCTGCGGCCACCCCCAGCCCGGAGTGCAAGACTCGTCACCAGGAATGGCCCCCTTCTCCCGAAGTTACGGGGGCATTTTGCCGAGTTCCTTAACCATAGTTCACCCGAACGCCTCGGTATTCTCTACCTGACCACCTGAGTCGGTTTGGGGTACGGGCCGCCATGAAACTCGCTAGAGGCTTTTCTCGACAGCATAGGATCATCCACTTCACCACAATCGGCTCGGCATCAGGTCTCAGCCTTAATGAGTGACGGATTTGCCTATCACTCGGCCTACACCCTTACCCCGGGACAACCACCGCCCGGGCTGGACTACCTTCCTGCGTCACCCCATCGCTCACCTACTACCCTGTTGGGTCACCGGCTCCACCACGTCCCTTTGTCCGAAGACTCCGGGCCGGCTTCACGGGCTTAGCATCAAGAGGTTCGACGTTGGCGCTTCAAAGCGGGTACGGGAATATCAACCCGTTGTCCATCGACTACGCCTGTCGGCCTCGCCTTAGGTCCCGACTTACCCTGGGCAGATCAGCTTGACCCAGGAACCCTTGGTCAATCGGCGCAAGAGTTTCTCACTCTTGTATCGCTACTCATGCCTGCATTCTCACTCGTGTACCGTCCACAACTGGATTCCTCCGCTGCTTCACCCGGCACACGACGCTCCCCTACCCATCCACACAGCCGTTGGGCCTATATATGTGAATGACACGACTTCGGTGGTGTACTTGAGCCCCGCTACATTGTCGGCGCGGAATCACTTGACCAGTGAGCTATTACGCACTCTTTCAAGGGTGGCTGCTTCTAAGCCAACCTCCTGGTTGTCTCTGCGACTCCACATCCTTTCCCACTTAGCACACGCTTAGGGACCTTAGTCGGTGTTCTGGGCTGTTTCCCTCTCGACCATGGAGCTTATCCCCCACAGTCTCACTGCCGTGCTCTCACTTACCGGCATTCGGAGTTTGGCTAAGGTCAGTAACCCGGTGAGGCCCATCGCCTATCCAGTGCTCTACCTCCGGCAAGAAACACACGACGCTGCACCTAAATGCATTTCGGGGAGAACCAGCTATCACGGAGTTTGATTGGCCTTTCACCCCTAACCACAGGTCATCCCCCAGGTTTTCAACCCTGGTGGGTTCGGTCCTCCACACGGTCTTACCCGCGCTTCAACCTGCCCATGGCTAGATCACTCCGCTTCGGGTCTTGGGCATGCAACTCAACCGCCCTATTCGGACTCGCTTTCGCTACGGCTACCCCACACGGGTTAACCTCGCTACACACCGCAAACTCGCAGGCTCATTCTTCAAAAGGCACGCAGTCACGAGACACACAGCAAGCTGCGCATCCGACGCTCCCACGGCTTGTAGGCACACGGTTTCAGGTACTATTTCACTCCGCTCCCGCGGTACTTTTCACCATTCCCTCACGGTACTATCCGCTATCGGTCACTAGGGAATATTTAGGCTTAGCGGGTGGTCCCGCCAGATTCACACGGAATTTCTCGGGCTCCGTGCTACTTGGGAGAAGCTCAAGTGAGCCGTACAAGTTTCGTCTACGGGGGTCTTACCCTCTACGCCGGACCTTTCGCATGTCCTTCGACTACCCATACGGTTTCTGACTCACCCAGCCGCCGGCAGACGACTGAAGAACTTTCCCACGACCCCGAAGTGGCAACCCCTGCCGGGTCTCACACCACTCCGGTTTAGCCTCATCCGGTTTCGCTCGCCACTACTCCCGGAATCACGGTTGTTTTCTCTTCCTGCGGGTACTGAGATGTTTCACTTCCCCGCGTTCCCTCCACATACCCTATGTGTTCAGGTATGGGTGACAGCCCATGACGACTGCCGGGTTTCCCCATTCGGAAACCCCCGGATCAAAGCCTGGTTGACGGCTCCCCGGGGACTATCGTGGCCTCCCACGTCCTTCATCGGTTCCTAGTGCCAAGGCATCCACCGTGCGCCCTTAAAAACTTGGCCACAGATGCTCGCGTCCACTGTGCAGTTCTCAAACAACGACCAGACACCCACCATCAACCCACCAACAGGCGGACATCAAGTAGGACCGGCTCACTGAAGCAACGACCAACCGGCCGTTCCCTCAGGACCCAACAACGTGCCCGACACACCCGCCATCCACTCGCGTTCCACGCCCCGAAGGACAGTACTGACGGCTTCAACCGTGTGTGCCGAATAGTCAACGTTCCACCCATGAGCGAGCACTCCGGAACATTCGTCCGAAGCTGCTATGTGCTCCTTAGAAAGGAGGTGATCCAGCCGCACCTTCCGGTACGGCTACCTTGTTACGACTTCGTCCCAATCGCTGGTCCCACCTTCGACGGCTCCTCCCCTTACGGGTTAGGCCACCGGCTTCGGGTGTTACCGACTTTCGTGACGTGACGGGCGGTGTGTACAAGGCCCGGGAACGTATTCACCGCAGCATGCTGATCTGCGATTACTAGCAACTCCAACTTCATGGGGTCGAGTTGCAGACCCCAATCCGAACTGAGGCCGGCTTTTTGGGATTCGCTCCGCCTCGCGGCATCGCAGCCCTTTGTACCGACCATTGTAGCACGTGTGCAGCCCAAGACATAAGGGGCATGATGATTTGACGTCGTCCCCACCTTCCTCCGAGTTGACCCCGGCAGTCTCCTGTGAGTCCCCATCACCCCGAAAGGCATGCTGGCAACACAGAACAAGGGTTGCGCTCGTTGCGGGACTTAACCCAACATCTCACGACACGAGCTGACGACAACCATGCACCACCTGTATACCGACCACAAGGGGGCTACATCTCTGCAGCTTTCCGGTATATGTCAAGCCTTGGTAAGGTTCTTCGCGTTGCGTCGAATTAAGCCACATGCTCCGCTGCTTGTGCGGGCCCCCGTCAATTCCTTTGAGTTTTAGCCTTGCGGCCGTACTCCCCAGGCGGGGAACTTAATGCGTTAGCTGCGGCACCGACGACGTGGAATGTCGCCAACACCTAGTTCCCAACGTTTACGGCGTGGACTACCAGGGTATCTAATCCTGTTCGCTCCCCACGCTTTCGCTCCTCAGCGTCAGTAATGGCCCAGAGATCCGCCTTCGCCACCGGTGTTCCTCCTGATATCTGCGCATTTCACCGCTACACCAGGAATTCCGATCTCCCCTACCACACTCTAGCCTGCCCGTATCGAATGCAGACCCGGGGTTAAGCCCCGGGCTTTCACATCCGACGCGACAGGCCGCCTACGAGCTCTTTACGCCCAATAATTCCGGACAACGCTCGCACCCTACGTATTACCGCGGCTGCTGGCACGTAGTTAGCCGGTGCTTCTTCTGCAGGTACCGTCACTTGCGCTTCTTCCCTGCTGAAAGAGGTTTACAACCCGAAGGCCGTCATCCCTCACGCGGCGTCGCTGCATCAGGCTTTCGCCCATTGTGCAATATTCCCCACTGCTGCCTCCCGTAGGAGTCTGGGCCGTGTCTCAGTCCCAGTGTGGCCGGTCGCCCTCTCAGGCCGGCTACCCGTCGTCGCCTTGGTAGGCCATTACCCCACCAACAAGCTGATAGGCCGCGGGATCATCCTGCACCGCCGGAGCTTTACACCCACCCCCATGCGAGGACAGGTCATATCCGGTATTAGACCTCGTTTCCAAGGCTTGTCCCAGAGTGCAGGGCAGATTTCCCACGTGTTACTCACCCGTTCGCCACTGATCCACCCCGAAGGGCTTCACCGTTCGACTTGCATGTGTTAAGCACGCCGCCAGCGTTCGTCCTGAGCCAGGATCAAACTCTCCGTGAATGTCTACCGGTCATCCGGTAACCACTCGCGTTGAGCGGCACGGCAACCACCGGAATAGGGCGGCCCCGCGCACTGCGTCCTCGCTAGTGTTTTGTTACTAAAGGAATCTCCAACCGATCCGAAGGACCGGCCGGGGATGTCAACATATCTGGCGTTGACTTTTGGCACGCTGTTGAGTTCTCAAGGAACGGACACTTCCTTCGGACCGCCTTCCAGCGGGCCCTCCGGGCGCTTCGTTCGTGTTCTCAGCTTATCAGATGTTTTCCGGCCGTTTTACCGGCTTTCGTTTCTCCGAATTCCCGCTGAAGGGATTTCCTTCGACTTCGCGGTGAAGCTTATCAAAGCTTCTGAGTGCTCAGTCCCAGGGGGTTTTTCGCTTTGCCGGCCAACATCCGAGTGGATGTGATGCCCAGGCTTGGCGGTGTCGTAGACACTACGCCCGGCACCGACCGTTGTCCAGTCAGTCCCAACCGTTCAAACCTACTAGCCGACCAGGACCACGTCAATGGATCTGGAGGGATGATCATGACCCTACCAGCTACGACGCTCAGGCTGCGACCGGCTGCAGGTCCGCCCGGTCGGACTCCTCCACATCGCCGAACTCGCCTCGGGAGGCGGTGCGCCGGCCCAGGACGAGGGCGTAGACGAGGAAGAGGATCTCGGCGGTCACGCCGATGGCGATCCTGGCCCAGGTGGGTAGGCCGGACGGGGTGACGAAGGCTTCCAGGATGCCGGAGACCAGCAGGACGGCCGTCAGGCCGATCGCCATACCGATCGTCGCGCGCCCTTCCTCCGCCATGGCCGTGCGCCGGGTGCGCGGTCCCGGGCTGATGATCGTCCAGCCGAGTCGCAGGCCCATTCCGGCGGCGACGAAGATCGCGGTGAGTTCGAGCAGGCCGTGCGGAACGAGCAGGCCGAGGAAGAGGTCGAGGCGGCCGGCCGCGGCCATCATGCCGATGCCCACGCCCAGGTTGACCACGTTGCTCACCAGGACGGGGATGACCGGTATGCCGAGCAGGACTCCGTAGACCAGGCACTGGGCGGCGATCCAGGCGTTGTTGGTCCACACCTGCGCCGCGAAGGCGCTCGCGGGGTGCTCCGAGTAGTACGCCTCCGCCTGGCCGCCGGGCTTGGTGAGCTCCTGGAACGCCTCGGGGGTGGCGATGCTCTCGCGGACGTCGGGGTGGGTACCGACCCACCACGCGATCACCACGGTCAGCGCGAGCGAGAGCAGCGCGATCGGAATCCACCAGTGCCGCGACCGGTACAGGGCAGCGGGGAAGCTCACCGCGAAGAACCGGCCGATGTCGCGCCAGGAGGAGGTGCGGGCGCCGGTGACCGCACCGCGGCCGCGGGCGACCAGGGTGGTGAGCCGGCCTTCCAGGATCGGATCCGGGACGGTTGCCTGAACCTGCGCGAGATGGCTGGTGGCCCGCTGGTAGAGGCCGATCAGCTCGTCGGCCTCCTCGCCGCTGAGGCGCCGCCGCCTGCTCAGGGTCTCCAGACGCTGCCACTCCGCCTGGTGAGTGGCGACGAAGACGTCCAGGTCCATGCGGCTCGCTCCAGGGCTGCGGGGTGACGGCGGGTGAGGTTCCGGGTGGGGCGGGCGCCCCGGTCCGGGTCCGCCTAGCTTGCCAGAGGCGGGCGCACCGCCGGCGGGCGATCCCGGGGTGATCGTCGCGGGTGATCGTCGCGGCTGCGCGTCACGCGTGCCCGCCGGGACCGGGACCAGTCTTCCGGGGCGGAGAGCGTGCCCGTACTGTTTGCCGCTGGGTGCACAGGGGGCTGGGCCGGCCGGCTGCCGAGAACGGATCGGGTGGGTGTTGTGAGCGACCTGGTGACAGGTGAGGCGGTCGTCCTCGGGCTGAGGTCGGCGAAGCTGCCCAGCCGGGCACTGGCCCGGCTGATCGACGCGGTGGTCCAGGTGATCGCGTGGATCATCACCGTGATGATCGCGATCGCGGTGGCGGGCAACGCCGACGAGGCCGCGATCGCGGCGATCATGCTCTCGATATTCGTGTTCTACGCGGTGGTCCTGCCGGTCGTGGTGGAGACGCTGTCCAAGGGGCGCTCGCTCGGCAAGCTGGCCCTGGGGCTGCGCGTGGTGCGGACGGACGGCGGGCCGGTGCGGTTCCGCCACGCGCTGGTGCGCGGGCTGGTCGGGGTCGTCGACTTCGGGCTGTCCGGCGTTCCCGCCGTGGTCACCTCGCTGATCTCCTCGGAGGGCAAGCGGCTGGGCGACATCTTCGCCGGGACCCTGGTGATCCGCGAGCGGGTGCCCGCCGCGGCCCGTGCCCACAGCGCGCTGCCGCAGGTACCGCCGCAGCTGCTGCACGCGATGGGCGCCGACCTGGTGGCGATGGACCTTTCCGCCGTGCCGGACCCGCTGTGGCTGGCGATCCGCCAGTACCTCGGCCGGATCGAGCAGCTCGACCCCGCGGTGGCCTTCGGGATGGCGCAGCGGCTGGCCTCGGACCTGACGGCGCACATCGGCCGCGCAATACCGTACGGGGTCTCGCCGGCCATGTACCTCGGTGCGGTGCTCACCGAGCGCCAGCGCCGGGAGTGGGCCCGGGCCGCGGCGTACCCCCAGCCGTACCAGCCTCACCAGCCGTACCAACCGGCCCAGTACCAGCAGCCCCAGCCGGTGACCGCTCCCGCACCCACTCCCACCCCCGCGCCCGGCCCGCAGCCCCTGCCTCGGGAGCCCGGGCCGGCCCCCGCCGCGGGTGGCTTCGCACCGCCCGCCTGACGGACGATCAGCCGCCGTACTCGGCGGGCCACCGGTTGGGCGGGGACGCCAGCTCCTCCAGCTCGATGCCGGGTGCCGAGAGGACCACATCACCGGCCAGGTGCACCAGCTGCTGCTCCCCGGTGGCCAGGTCGGCGACCTGGTAGCGCTCGACCCGCAGCGGGCCGCTGTCGGTGTCGTGCGTCTCGACGGCCTCCAGCTGCCAGCCCTGGTCGAAGGTCCGAGGTGCGAGCACGGGCTCGGTGAACGCGACCAGCCGGATCCTGGCGCTGCCGCCGGGCTGGAGGCGCAGCAGGCCCGCGGTGGCGATCAGGAAGGCCGGCGAGCTGCCGCTGAAGGCGTGCGCCCGGTCGTACCCCTCGGCGGCGTGTTCGCCGGACGGGTCGGCGGCATCGGTACGGACCCAGGCGACACCGTCCACCGCTCCGCCGCGCACCTGCCAGCCGCCGGCCCGCAGTTCGAGCCGGAGCGGGCGGCTGCGGGAGTCGAGGGTGAGGTCGGTGGTGCCGATCGTGCCGCCGTCCGGGCCGTAGGTCTTGGAGACGTAGCGCCAGCCGGCCGGGCCGGGGGCGCAGCTGAACCGTTCCTCGCCCAGCAGGACGTGGTCGTGGGTGTCGTGGAGCGAGTAGCGGCCGTTGGGCATGCCCCGAAGCCTACGCGGACCGATCGATCCGGCCGGATCCGTGCCCGTCCGCGTGCAACCTTCTCGGGCCCGGACCGCATTAGGGAGGCGGACGGCGTATCCGAGCGCCGCCGGGCGAGGGAGGAGGGGGCCCTTGACAGCGCGACGGAGCGGGAGCGACCGCGACGCCGAGTTCACCGAGTACGTGGCCTCCAGGGGCGGGTGGCTGCGCAAGGTGGCCTATCTGCTCTGCGCGGACTGGCACCGGGCCGATGACCTGGTGCAGGAGAGCATCACCAAGCTGTACGCGCACTGGTCGCGGGCCGGCCGGGTGGAGAACCGGGACGGCTATGCCCGCCGGGTGCTCGTCAACACGTTCCTGGCCGAACAGCGCACGGCCTGGTGGCGGCGGACCAGTGTCGGCGCGGACGGCCGGGAGGTGGTCCTGCCGGCGGCCGATCTGGACGCGTCGCTGGATGTCCGGCGCGCGCTGACCGGGCTGCCGCCACGGCAGCGGGCGGCGGTGGTGCTGCGGTACTACTGCGACCTGACGGTCGAGCAGGCGGCGGAGGAGCTGGGGTGCTCCACCGGAACGGTGAAGAGTCAGACCTCGCGCGGGCTGGACGCACTGCGCCAGTCGCTGACCCCCCGCGCCGCCGCGGAGAGGAACCGGGCATGAACGGGATCAGTCGGCTGAGCGCCGAGCTCACCGAACTCGCGGAGGCTCCCGCACCGCCCAGCCGGGTCGATGTGGACCGGGCCCGGCAGCGCGGGCGGTCCATGCTCCGGCGCCGTCGCCTCACGGTCGTGGGCGCGGTCGCGGCGGTGGTGGTGACCGCTGTGGCGCTCGCCTCGCTGACCCCGGGCGGGCCGAGCGCGGTCGGGCCCGCCGAGGTGTCGGTGAGTCCGACGCCGCCGGGCCCGTTCCCGTCCGGTTCGGGAGCCGCGTCCGGGCCTGCCGCCCCGGTCGCGTCCCAGACCGCCGCGGTGTTCAGCACCAGGGATCCGATCACCGTCGACGCCATGTTCGGCTGGCTGCCGGAGTCGATCCGCTCACTCCACTACCAGACCGGCAGCCCGCAGGGCCCACAGGTCAGAGCGGAGGAGTCGGCGCTGGGCAGCGGTTCGGGAGTTCGGGCCTTCTACGACCTGTCCGTCTACCCGGAAGGGGTGAACCCGCCGCTCGGGGAGAACCCGGTCGGCTCCCCGCAGACCCGGAAGCCGGCGCCGCCGGTCCAGGGCCGGGAGGCGTACTGGGTGGTCTCGCCCAACGCCGAGGTGGAGGCGGTCTCCGGTGTCCTGCGCTGGAAGACGGCCGAAGAACGGTGGGCCCAGCTCCGGGGCAGCTACGTGCACGCCGACAAGGAGCAGGTGATGCTCCGGATCGCCGAAGGCGCGACCATCGGCAGGCTGTCCGTGCCGCTTCCGTTCAAGGTGGCCCCGACACCGCCCGGCTGGGTGCTCTCGTCGATCAGCTTCGACCGGCGGGTGGACGGGCAGGGGGCACCCCCGTGGTCCATCTCGATGGGCTTCTCCGTCGGGCCCGGCCGGTACTTCGTCACCGACATCACTCCGGACGGGCCCACCGCCACCCCGAGCGTGCCGCCCGGCTTTCCGACCGGGCGAGTCGGACCCCACGCCTGCCGGACCGGCAACGGCCTCAACATCTGCGTGGCCCCGCTGCAGGAGGTGGAGATGCTCGATCCGGTGGGCGGCATGGAGGGCTGGCTCGACCGGGTCACCCTGCTCGGCACGGACGAGAGCAGGTGGACCACCGACGTGCTCGGCTGACCGTCCGCCCTCGCAAACGGGCTGCGCCCGGTACCCCCACGAGGGGAGGGGTACCGGGCGCGGCCGTCACCGGATCAGTAGCGGTACAGGTCCGACTTGTACGGGCCCTCGAGCGGGACGCCGATGTAGTCGGCCTGCTCCTGGGAGAGCGTCGTCAGCTTCACGCCGAGCGCGTCCAGGTGGAGCCGGGCGACCTTCTCGTCCAGGTGCTTCGGCAGCACGTACACGCCGACCGGGTACTGCTCGGTCTTGGTGAACAGCTCGATCTGCGCGATGGTCTGGTTCGCGAAGGAGTTGGACATCACGAACGACGGGTGGCCGGTCGCGTTGCCGAGGTTCAGCAGGCGGCCCTCGGAGAGGACGATGATGGTGCGGCCGTCCTCCTTGCGCCACTCGTGGACCTGCGGCTTGACCTCGGTCTTCACCACACCGGGGAGCTGGGCGAGGCCGGCCATGTCGATCTCGTTGTCGAAGTGGCCGATGTTGCCGACGATGGCCTGGTGCTTCATCCGGGCCATGTGCGAGGCCATGATGATGTCCTTGTTGCCCGTGGTCGTGATGAAGATGTCGGCGATCTCGACGACCTCGTCCAGGGTGGTGACCTGGTAGCCGTCCATCGCGGCCTGCAGGGCGCAGATCGGGTCGATCTCGGTGACGATGACCCGGGCTCCCTGGCCGCGCAGCGACTCGGCGCTGCCCTTGCCCACGTCGCCGTAGCCGCAGACGACGGCGACCTTGCCGCCGATCAGGACGTCGGTGGCACGGTTGATGCCGTCGATCAGGGAGTGGCGGCAGCCGTACTTGTTGTCGAACTTCGACTTGGTGACCGAGTCGTTGACGTTGATGGCCGGGAACAGCAGCTTGCCGTCGCGGTGCATCTCGTACAGGCGGTGGACACCGGTGGTGGTCTCCTCCGTCACGCCCTTGATCGTCGCGGCGATCTCGGTCCACTTGGCGGGCGAGTCCGCCAGGGTGCGGTTGAGCACCTCCAGGATGAGGCGGTACTCCTCGTTGTCCGCGGTGGACGGGTCCGGGGCCTCGCCGGCCTTCTCGAACTCGACGCCCTTGTGGATCAGGAGGGTGGCGTCACCGCCGTCGTCCAGGATCATGTTCGGGGTCTGGCCGTCAGGCCAGGTGAGCGCCTGCTCGGTGCACCACCAGTACTCCTCCAGGGTCTCGCCCTTCCAGGCGAAGACCGGGACGCCGGCCGGGTTCTCGACGGTGCCCTCGGGGCCGACCGCGATGGCGGCGGCGGCGTGGTCCTGGGTGGAGAAGATGTTGCAGGAGCACCAGCGGACCTCGGCGCCGAGCGCGGTCAGCGTCTCGATCAGGACGGCGGTCTGCACGGTCATGTGCAGCGAGCCGGTGATGCGGGCGCCGGCCAGCGGCTGGGAGGCCGCGTACTCCTTGCGGATCGACATCAGGCCGGGCATCTCGTGCTCGGCGAGCTGGATCTCCTTGCGGCCGAACGGGGCCAGGGAGAGGTCGGCGACCTTGAAGTCACCGGTGGGGTTCGACGACATGCGGGGGCTCCTCGCTGCGGTGGGCCTGGGAACGGGTGTGCTGAGCGGCAGAGCGGCCACGGGTAGGGCCCTCTGCTGCGGCACAATCCGTCGGAGGACCTCTCTCCCTCGACCCACGCCACGGCGCGGCCCGACCGCCATCAGCAGCGACGTTTGGCTCTGCTGACGAATCTACACCGACCGGGCGGTGCGCCGGGGCGCACACACCCGGTTCCGGTCACGGTCGCGGCGGTGGCCGGATCAGTGCGCCGAGGGGCCGGGGCCGCCGGGGGTGGCCTCCGGGTCGGGGCCCGCGGCGGCCTTCTCGGCGCTGTAGATGTCGGGCTCCAGGTAGATCGCCCGGGCGATCGGGACGGCCCGCCGGATCCGGGCCTCGGCCAGGTCGATGGCCTCGGCGATCCGGGCGGCGGTGTCCTCGGCGTGCACACCGATCTTGGCGGCCACCAGGAGCTCCTCCGGGCCGACGTGCAGGGTACGCATGTGGATCACGTCGGTGACCGAGTCGTGGTCGACCAGGGCGTCGCGGATCTGCGCGACCACGTCCTGGTTGGCGGACTCGCCGACCAGCAGGGACTTGGTCTCCACCGCGAGCACCACCGCGATGACCACCAGCAGGATGCCGATCGCCAGGGTGCCGATGCCGTCCCAGATCCCGTTGCCGGTGATCACCGTCATGCCGACCCCGAGCAGCGCCAGCACCAGGCCGATCAGCGCGCCGGTGTCCTCCAGCAGGACGACGGGGAGCTCCGGGGCCTTGGCCCGGCGGATGTACGAGGTCCAGTCGTGGGTGCCCTTGTCCTTGACCGCCTCCCGGTAGGCCGTCAGGAACGACCAGCCCTCCATCAGGATGGCGAAGACCAGCACGCCCACCGGCCAGTACCAGTTGTCCAGCTCGTGCGGGTCGTGGATCTTCTCGTAGCCCTCGAAGCAGGCGAACAGACCACCGACGCTGAACAGGACCACGGCCACCAGGAAGGCGTAGACATAACGCTCACGCCCGTAGCCGAACGGGTGCTGGGCGTCGGCGTCGCGGGCCGCCCGCTTGCCGCCGACCAGGAGCAGCACCTGGTTGCCCGAGTCGGCGACCGAGTGGACGCCCTCCGCGAGCATCGAGGAGGAGCCGGAGAAGGCGAAGGCCACGAACTTGCTGGCCGCGATCGCCAGGTTCGCGGACAGCGCCGCGACCAGTGCCTTGGTGCCGCCTTCGGTACTCATGCTGTGGTCGGGTCCCTCCGACGGGGCCGGGGCAGTCCGGCCGTGGCTTGTCGAGCGCACATTATCCCGGTGGCGGCGCCGGGCTTTCGTCCGGCCGCCGCTCCGAGAGGCAGCGACGGGTCGCCCGGGCAGAGAATCGGTTCGGGGCGGCGGGGCCGGCCGGCCGGGTACGGGGGCCGGAGCGGGCGGACGACGCGAGAGCAGGGACGGCCATGGCTGAGACCGGCGAGGCACCGAGGGCGGTGATCCTCACCGTCGACGACGACCCCGGGGTGTCCCGCGCGGTCGCCCGCGACCTGCGGCGCCGCTACGGCGGCAGGCACCGGGTGGTGCGTGCGGAGACCGCGGCGTCGGCGCTCGACGCGCTGCACGAGATGAAGCTGCGCGGTGACCTGGTCGCGGTGATCCTCGCCGACTACCGGATGCCGCAGATGAACGGCATCGAGTTCCTCGAACAGGCGATGGACGTCTACCCGGGGGCGCGGCGGGTGCTGCTGACCGCCTACGCGGACACCGACGCCGCGATCGACGCGATCAACGTGGTCGATCTCGACCACTACCTGCTGAAACCCTGGGACCCGCCGGAGGAGAAGCTCTACCCGGTGGTGGACGACCTGCTGGAGACCTGGCTGGCCTCCGACCACCGCCCGGTGCCGGAGACCAAGGTCGTCGGCCACCGGTGGTCGGCGCACTCCTCGGAGGTCCGGGAGTTCCTGGCCCGCAACCAGGTGCCCTACCGCTGGTACGCCTCGGACGAACCGGAGGGGCAGCGCCTGCTCGCGGCCGCCGGCGAGGACGGCCTGCGCCTGCCGCTGGTGGTCACCCCGGACGGCGAGTGCCTGGTCGAGCCGGACGGGACGGAGCTCGCGCGCCGGGTCGGCCTGGCGACGACCCCGTCGGCGGAGTTCTACGACCTCGTCGTCATCGGCGGCGGCCCGGCCGGCCTCGGGGCGGCCGTCTACGGCGCCTCCGAGGGCCTGCGGACCGTCCTGGTCGAGCGCACCGCGACCGGCGGCCAGGCCGGCCAGAGCTCGCGGATCGAGAACTACCTCGGCTTCCCCGACGGGGTGTCCGGCGCGCAGCTGACGGAACGCGCCCGGCGCCAGGCCGCCAGGTTCGGCGCCGAGATGCTGACCGCACGCGAGGTCACCGGGCTGGAGGTCACCGGCGCGTCGCGGACCGTGCGCTTCTCGGACGGCTCCGCGATCGCCGCGCACACCGTGATCCTGGCGACCGGCGTCTCCTACCGGCAGCTGGACGCCCCCGGCGTGGCCGCGCTCACCGGCCGCGGGGTCTACTACGGCTCCGCGCTCACCGAGGCGGCCGGCTGCGCGGGCAACGACGTGTACATCGTCGGCGGCGCGAACTCGGCCGGCCAGGCCGCCGTGTACCTGGCCAGGGGCGCCCGCTCGGTGACCGTCCTGGTGCGCGCGGACTCGCTGACCCGGTCGATGTCGCACTACCTCGTCCAGCAGATCGCGGAGGTGCCCTCGATCAGCGTGCGGACCGCCACCGAGGTCGTCGAGGCCCACGGCGCCGACCACCTGGAGCGGATCACCCTGCGGGACACCGCGACCGGCCGCACCGAGCAGGTCGACGCGCAGTGGCTGTTCGTGTTCATCGGCGCCGCACCGCTGACGGACTGGCTCGAAGGGGTGGTGATCCGCGACGGCCGCGGCTTCGTGGTCGCCGGGCCGGACCTGTCGCCCGGCGGGCGCCCGCCCGGGTCCTGGCCGCTGGACCGTGCGCCGTACCACCTGGAGACCAGCGTCCCCGGTGTCTTCGTGGCGGGCGACGCCCGGTCGGAGTCCGCCAAGCGGGTCGCCTCGGCGGTCGGCGAGGGCGCCATGGCCGTGATGCTGGTGCACCGGTACCTGGAGAGGCTGTGACCACCGTGACCCCGCCGCCGGCCGGCTGCTCCGCCGAGGAGCTCCGCACCCTCTTCCTGTTCGAGCACCTCACCGCCGACCAGCTGGACTGGCTGTGCCGCGAGGGCCGGGTGGAGCAGACCGGGCCGGGCCCGGTGTACGCCGAGGGCGACCCCGCGACCTGCTTCTACGTCCTGCTCGACGGCACGATCGTGCTGTCGAGACGGGTCGGCGTGGACGACATCGAGGTGACCCGGACCTCCCAGCGCGGGGTGTACGCGGGGGCCTTCCAGGCGTACCTCGGCGACCGGGTGCCGCAGCTCTACACCAGCTCCCTGCGGGCGGTGGCGCCGGCGCGGTTCTTCGTGCTGTCGGCCGAGTCGTTCGCGCGGCTGATGAGCGAGTGGTTCCCGATGGCGGTCCACCTGCTCGAAGGGCTCTTCCTCGGCGCGCGGGTCACCCAGGAGGCGGTCGGCCGCCGGGAGCGGCTGCTGGCGCTCGGCTCGCTGTCGGCCGGTCTCACCCACGAGCTGAACAACCCGGCGGCCGCCGCGCTGCGGGCCACCGCCGCACTGCGCGAGCGGGTCGCCGGGATGCGCCACAAGCTGGGCGCGCTCGCCACCGGCGCGTACCCGCAGGAGGGCATGGAAGCCCTGATCACGCTCCAGGAGGACGCCGTCGACCAGGTCGCCGCGGCGAAGTCCGTCACGCTCGGCCCGTTGGAGGCCGCCGACCGCGAGGACGCCGTCGACGACTGGCTGGACGAGCGGGGCATCGCCGACGGGTGGCAGCTCGGCCCGGCCTTCGTCCAGGCGGGCCTGGACACCGACTGGCTCGGCCGGGTCGAGACCACGGTCGGCGCCGACCGGCTGGAGGGCGCCCTGCGGTGGCTCCACTACACGGTCGAGACCGAGCTGCTGATGAACGAGATCGAGGACTCCACCACCAGGATCTCGGTGCTGGTCGGCGCCGCCAAGCAGTACTCGCAGCTGGACCGGGCCCCGCACCGGGTGGTCGACGTCCACGAGCTGCTCGACAGCACGCTGCTGATGCTCGCCGGCAAGATCCCGTCCGGGGTGGCGGTGGTCCGCGACTACGACCTGGCGCTGCCGAAGATCCCCGCCTACCCCGGGGAGCTCAACCAGGTCTGGACGAACCTGATCGACAACGCGCTCGCCGCGATGGCCGGATCCGGCACCCTCACCGTCCGGACCGCGCGCGACCACGACCAGGTGCTGGTCGAGTTCGGCGACACCGGGCCCGGGGTGCCGGACGAGATCCGGAACCGGATCTTCGAGCCGTTCTTCACCACCAAGCCGGTCGGCGAGGGCACCGGGCTCGGGCTCGACATCTCCTGGCGCATCGTGGTCAACAAGCACCACGGGGACATCCGGGTCCGCTCCGAGCCGGGCGACACCCGTTTCCGGGTGCTGCTCCCGCTCGCCGCCGAGCCGGCCGACGGCGCGACCCCGGCGGACGCGCCGTAGCCGGGCCCGGGCCGTGGCCTAGCCGGCCAGGCCCAGGTAGACCGCGGCGAAGTCGGTCAGCCCGACCAGCTCGGCCAGTGCCTGCAGCGGGTCCTCCAGGCTGGACGTGAACTCCGTCAGCCGGACCTCGTGGGCGTCGGCGAGCCGGCGGGCGCGGGTCACACTGTGGCCGGCCTCGGTCAGCTCCTCCACCCCGGGGGTGTGCCGCAGCAGCACCACCTGGAGCTGGAGTGCCTCGGGCTCGTCCACCCGGTCGCGGAAGAAGTCCTCCCGGTCGGAGCCGCCGCCGAGGCGGCCGACGAACATCCCGCGGTGCGCGACCAGCATTTGGGGCAGCAGGCCGGGCAGGGCGGGCAGCCCCGCTCGGTCCGCGAGCACCGTCGCGAAGCGCTCGGCGGCGGCGCCGGTCACCGGACCGGCTCCCCACACCAGCGGGACGGTGCCGGCGAGCTGGGCGGCCAGCGCCTTCGCGGGGTTGGTGTACGCCTGGGCGTCCGGGCGGCAGCGGACGGCGACCTCGTCCAGCCGGTCGGCGGCGGCCTCCAGCGAGCCCGGCGGGAGCTGGGTGACGCCGGTCCGCTCGGCCAGCGCGAGCAGCGGGGTCAGGAAGGCCCAGAGCGCGGCCGGGTCCTCGGTCGGCAGGTCCGGCTCGTCGGCGCGCGGCTGGCCGCCGTCCTCGACGGTGCTCGGCGCGTACGGCAGGGGCAGGCCGCGGACCTGCAGGGCGGCCTCGGCCAGCGGGCTGTTCTCGGGCGAGATCACCGCGATCGCGCAGCCGCGGGTGTACGCCTGCTCGGCCAGCGAGATCAGACCGCCCTCGATGCCCTGGGAGGAGGCCAGTACCACCAGGTCGAGCGGGCCGACCCAGCCGGGCAGCTGCCAGCCGAGGCCGGCCGTGAAGACCGGGCCGGCCGGCCGGGACTCGGCTGGCGGCAGCGGCAGGACCTGGCAGTTGGGCACCGCCAGGGCGGTGAGCACCGCCCCCGCGGTCAGGACGCTTCCGCTGCCCGCCACCACGACCGTCCGGGGCCGCCCCTCGGGGCGCAGGCCCGCCAGGCCGGCCGCATCGGCGAGCCGGGCCGCGATCCGGATCCGGGCGCCGACCGCGGCCAGCGAGAGGAGTGCGTGCTGCCGGTCGCCACGCAGCAGGGCGGCCGGGTCGTCGAGCAGGGATTCGTCGAGCATGCGGCTGGCCTCCAGCGGGTGACCGGACGGAATGTCAGGAGGGGCGGCGGGCCTCGTCCAGGAGGAGCACCGGAATGCCGTCGCGGACCGGGTACACCAGGCCACAGCTCTCGCCGGTGCACCGCAGCTCGTGCTCCTCGCCCTGGCCGCTCTCGGTCAGCGGGGCGTGGCACTGCGGGCAGACCAGGATCTCCAGCAGGGAGGACGGCAGGCTCATGGCGTTGGGCTCCAGGTTCGTGCGGAGGGGGGCGGGTACGGCGGTGCCCCGACCGATAGCCACACTACCGGCCGGGGCACCCGCGCAGTCAGCGCCTCGGCGATCTTTCCGCCGGGTCCGTCAGGCCCGGACCAGGGCCAGGACGGCGTCGCGCACCTCGGCCATCCGGGCCGGGTCCTTGGCCTCGACGTTGAGGCGCAGCAGCGGCTCGGTGTTGGAGGCGCGCAGGTTGAACCACCAGTCCCCGCCCGCGACGGTGAGGCCGTCGAGCTCGTCGACGGTGACACCCGGCTGGTCGCCCCAGACGGCGCGGACGGCCTCGGTCCGGGCCCGCTGGTCGGCGACGGTGGAGTTGATCTCACCGGAGGCTGCGTAGCGGTCGTAGCGGGCGGTCAGCTCGGAGAGCGTGCCGTCCTGGCCGCCGAGGGCGGCGAGCACGTGCAGGGCCGCCAGCATGCCGGTGTCGGCCCGCCAGAAGTCCCGGAAGTAGTAGTGCGCGGAGTGCTCACCGCCGAAGATCGCGTCGGTGCGGGCCATCTCCTGCTTGATGAAGGAGTGGCCGACCCGGGTGCGGACCGGCTCGGCGCCGAGCTCCTCGACCACCTCGGCGACGGTCCAGGAGGTGATCAGGTTGTGGATGACGGTCGGGCGGTCCTCGCCGGCCGCGCGGGCGCGGGCGATCTCGCGGGCGGCGACCAGCGCGGTGATCGCGGACGGCGAGACGGGCTCGCCGCGCTCGTCCACCACGAAGCAGCGGTCGGCGTCACCGTCGAAGGCCAGGCCGAGGTCGGCGCCGACCCTGACCACCTCGGCCTGCAGGTCGACCAGGTTCTTCGGGTCGAGCGGGTTGGCCTCGTGGTTGGGGAAGGTGCCGTCCAGCTCGAAGTACATCGGCACCAGGTCGAGCGGCAGGCCGGCGAAGACGGTCGGCACGGTGTGGCCGCCCATGCCGTTGCCCGCGTCCACGACCACCTTGAGCGGGCGGATCGCGGTCAGGTCGACCAGGGAGCGCAGGTGCGCGGAGTACCCGGCCAGGCTGTCCTGGGAGCTGAGCTTGCCGGGGGTGGCGTCGGAGCCCGGGACGGTGACGGCGCCGTCGGCGTCCAGCCAGGACTCGACCAGCTCGCGGATCTCGTCCAGGCCGGTGTCCTGGCCGACCGGGGCGGCGCCCGCGCGGCAGAGCTTGATGCCGTTGTACTGGGCCGGGTTGTGGCTGGCCGTGAACATCGCGCCGGGCAGGTCGAGGCTGCCGCTGGCGTAGTACAGCTGGTCGGTCGAGCAGAGGCCGATCTCCACCACGTCCGCGCCGTGGGCGGCGGCGCCCTCGGCGAACGCCCGGGTCAGACCCGGCGAGGAGGGCCGCATGTCGTGGCCGACCACGATCGCCGACGCACCCACCACCCGGACGAACGCCGCGCCGAACGCGCGGGCCAAGGCCTCGTCCCACTGGTCCGGCACCACACCCCGGACGTCGTAGGCCTTCACAAGCTGCTTGAGGTCCCGCACCTGACTGCTCCTGATGTGTGTCTGCTCGGACGAAAGGGCAGCGTACCCGCAGTGGGAGGGGCCGATCGTGCCGAGTGGTGCCGGAGGGCGGTCAGTTGTCGGGCGAGCGCAGCACCCGAAGGTGGCCGCGGCGCCCAGACTCCCCCTGGTCGCCCGCGCCGGGGCGGCCCTGACGGGGCGTGCGGTCCGGGGAACGTTCCTGCGGACGGGCGGCCTCGCGGACCGCGTTGGCCAGCGCCTCCAGGTCGTCACTGCTGCGGCGCAGCGGGCCGACGTCGGCGGCGAGCCGGACGACCTCCCAGCCGCGGGGCGCGGTGAGCCGCTCGGCGTGCTCGGCACACAGGTCGTAGCAGTGCGGCTCGGCGTAGGTGGCGAGCGGCCCCAGCACGGCGGTGGAGTCCGCGTAGACGTACGTCAGCGTCGCGACGGCCGGTCGGCCGCACGCGGTCCGCGAACAACGACGTACAGAGCTCACGAGGGTGGACGGTACCGCACTCCCGTCCAGGCCGCGACGACCCGCCCCCCGGTACACGCGGTGTGTCGTCGTCACACGGGGTGTCGGAATGGTCCACTTCCGGGCGGCCAAGGGCTACGCTCGACTCTGATATGGACAGCTCCGCACCCCAGCCCCCGGCGTCCCCGGCCGGACCGCCGCGCCGCTCGCGGCACCGTGATCGGCACGGCCGCGGCCTGCGCGGGCCGTTGGCGCCGCCGCAGGTGCCGATCTCCCTGACCCGTTCCGAGGTCTTCGACGACTACGTCCGCGAGTCGGTCGAGCGGCTGGAGCGGCGCTGGCCGCAGCTGGAGGAGGTCGAGTTCGCCGTCCTGGAGGTCCCGGTACCCGCCGAGGGTGAGCCGGAGCCCGACGGCGTACCCCTCGGGCGGGTGATTCCGGCGGCGAAGGGCCGCCGCAGCCGGATCGTGCTCTTCCGCCGGCCGGTGGAGATCCGCGCGAAGTCGCGCGAGGACCGGGCCGCGCTGGTGCACGAGGTGCTGATCGAGCAGGTGGCCGAGCTGCTCGGGCTGTCCCCGGACGCGATCGACCCGCGGTACGGCGAGGACTGACGCCGAGCACCGACGAGCCGGCCGACGGCCCGCCGCCGGGGTCGGGCGGCGGGCCGTCGGCCGGCTCGGAGTGGCCGCGTCAGCGGCGCAGCAGCACGCCCGGGTCGCCCTGGGTGTACGGCAGCCGCACCGTGCTGTGGTCGTCCGCGAACTCCTGGATGGTGAACATCGGCACGTCCTTGGCCGGGATCGTGAGGATCCGGGCCGCCACCACGGGGCCGCCCGAGAGCGTCTCCAGGGTCAGGCTGAAGACGCCGTTCAGGCCGGCCGGATCGGGGACGTCCAGGGCGACGGTGGCGCCGGCCGGGACGGACAGCTCCTTGGTCGCCGGGGTGCCGCCGCCGCTGCCCGCGGAGGAGGTGACCCGCACCTTGGCCTCCTGCTCACCCGTCGAGGTGAGCAGCAGCTGGCTCTGGCCGCCGCCGCGGTTGTCCGCGAGGCTCGCCCGGGCGCCGACCGGGGCCGCTCCGGACAGCCAGGCGGCATCCGACTTGCCGTTCTTGGCGCGGTCGACCCGGACCCCGGCGACCACCGGGGTGGGGTGCGCCGGGTCGCTCGGGGTCAGCCGGATCGCACCGACCTCGCCGCGGGTGACCTGGCCCAGGTCGACGGCCTCCACCATGCCCGCCTTGACGTGCACGGTCTCGTGACCGGCCGGGGTGAACCAGCCGTTCTTGCCGGAGATCTGGACCTTCAGGTCGGCGTCGTCCTCGCCGGGCGCGCCGACCACCAGCCGGGCGCCGGACGCGTCGGCGGGCAGCCCGGGGATCACGGCCTCGGGGGCCGGCGGCACGGAGGGCTGCAGCCAGTCCGCGGCCTTGCCGCTGTCGACGGCGTGCAGGCCGGCACCGACCCGGCCGCTGCGCACCCGTACCTGCACCACGAGGTCGTCCACGCCCGGCGCCACCGAGCTGAGCCGCAGGGCGTCGGAGGTGTGGGGGGCGATGGCGATGCCGTTCGCGGCGTCGTTCTCGATCACGCCCTTGGGGCCGTAGAGCCGCAGGTCGACCACGGCCGGGCCGGCCTCCGCGTTGACCAGGCTGACGTAGTCGACCCGGCCGGGCGTGGTGCTGGCGCCGGAGAACCAGAAGCTGGTGCCGGAGGCCGCGCAGGTGACGCCGGACAGGCCGAGGGACTGCGGGTCGGTGACGGTCGTGGTCTGGGTGACCGCGAAGCCCGGTGCGAGCGCGCCGGCGGCCACGGCGGCGGTGCCGGGGGCGAGGTCGCCGTTCTGGGCCGGACCGGTGACGGGGACGCCGGCCTTGCCCAGTGGCAGCCGGGCCTCGGCGCCCGTCGCCGGAGCGTCGGCCGGGGCGCCCGAGGCGGCGGGCGCCGGTGCGGGCGCGGCGGCGGCCCCGGCGGCCTGCGGGGTGACGTCGTTGAGCGCCCCGCCGCCCCCGGTGGCCGAGGCGCCGAGCGGCGTGTACGCGGTGTACGAGGTGGTGCCGGTCACGCCGTGGAGGGGCTGCGGGCAGACCAGGGACGTCCGCTCGACCTGGGCGGTGACGGCGCCGCCCGCCGTGCCGGCCGCGGCCGGGGCGACCGGGGGACGCAGCTCGGCGATGCCGAGGACCACGCCGAGGACGGCGGCGCCGGCCAGCAGCGACCGGCCGGTGCGGCTGCCGCCGGACAGCGCGCCGACGGCGAACTCGGGCTTCTTGAGCGCCGGGGCCGTGAGCTTGGGCGCCTTGAGGCTGGGCTTCTTCATCGCGGGTCAGCTCCCCGATCCGTGGTGGTGCGGGTGACCGCCGTTGCCGTAGGGGTCGGTGCCCTCGGGGTACGCCTGCGGGTAGCCGGGCTGCGGCTGCTGCCCCGGCTCGGCCGGGTAGCCCGGGTACTGGTCGTAGCCGTACTGGCCGTACTGGCCGTACTGGTCGGGGTACTGCCCCTCGGGGTACTGGCCGTCGGCGCCGGGCTGCCCGCCCTGGGCGTACGGGCCACCGACCGGCTGCTGCTCGGGGTAGGCCTGGTAGCCGTACGGGTCCGTGGCGGGCTGGTACGGGTCGTTGCGGTACGGGTCGCCGCCCTGGTAGGGGTCGGACGGGTACGGCACGGCCTGGTAGGGATCGGCCTGGTACGGGTCCGCGTACTGCTCGGTCTCGGGCGTGAACGCCTCGACGGGCTCCGGCTCGCCGCCCGCCTGCTGCGGGACGGTGGCGTAGATCCCCGTCTCGGCCTCGCCCTCGCCCTCCCCGCGTTCGGCCATCCGGCGGGCCCGGCGGCTGCCGGGGGCGGGGGCCTGCGCCTGGACGGCGGCGGCCAGTGCCTGGGCGGCGGCGACCTCCTCGGGGAGGTCGTCGTCGTTGTGGTTGCGGCGGCCGGGCAGGGCGAGCACCAGGACGGTGACGCCGAGCAGCAGCTGCAGCGCGATCCAGCCGGTGTGCAGCAGGCTCGACTCGCGGGTGACGTCGAGCCGGCCGCCCTCGGCGGGCAGCTTGAAGCCCTGGGCCCAGCCGTCCAGGGTGACCGGCTCCAGCGGCTTGCCGTCGAGGGTGGCCTGCCACGCGGGGTCGGCCTGCTCGGCCAGGCGCAGCTGACGGTCGGCCGGGCCCGCGGGGAGCTCGGTCCAGATGTCGTGCTCGCCGGCGGGCAGCGCCACCGGGACGCCCTTCGGGGTGACGATCACGGCCCGGGCGCCGGGCGCGCCGGTGACCTGCCAGAGCGCGACGCCGTTGCCCTGGTTGAGCCGGGTCAGGCCGGGGGTGGTGTCCAGCACGTCCCGGACCTTGGCGATCATCGGGTCCTTGACCTCGATGTACTCGACGCCGTAGCCGGCCAGGGCGGCCGCCTGGTCGCCGCCGGAGCCGGCCAGCAGCTGGCTGGTCAGCCTGGTGAGGTCGCCGCCCGCGGCGGCCTCGACGGTGCCCTCGGCCTGACCGAGGGTCAGGCCCGCGCCGCGGACCAGAGCGTACGAGACGGTGGACCCGTCGGCAGGCCCGGCCAGCACCAGGGTGCGGGCGCGGTCGCTGCTGCCGGCCTCCTCCGCGATGAACGCGGGGACCTGCGGCAGCGCGCTGCGGGTCAGCGGGCCGTCGGCGCCGGCCACGGCCCACCAGAGGGCGGTGCCGAACGGGGCCAGGGCGGCGACGGCGACCACCACGGCGGCGACCGGCTGGCGCCAGCCGAAGGCGATGCCCGAGACGCGGGCGTTGGCGCCGTCGGCGCCGATCGCCGCGGCGGCGAGCAGGGCGACGCCGGTGAGCAGGGTGGCGGGGCCCGCCCAGGCGGCCGCGGCAGGGCCGCCGGAGGCCGGGGTGACGGCCGTGCCGGCCACCGCGACGGTGAACACCAGGCCGGCGCCGGCCGCGGCCCAGGCCGCGAGCACCGCCCGGCGGCGGTCGGCGCGCAGCAGTGCGGCGAGGGCCGCGACCGCCACGCCGACCGAGAGCCACACCGGCGGGACGCCGGCCCCGCCGGGGTTGACCAGGACCAGGCCGAGCGGTGAGGCGGACGGGCCGTTGAAGCCGGCCACCCCCGCCTCCAGCAGCAGCCGGGAGGGGTGCGCGAGGACGTGCAGCGACCACGGGGCGAGCACCAGCACCGGCACGCCGAGGATCACCAGGACCCGCAGGCCGAGCAGGCGCAGCGCCTCACCGCCGGAGCCGTACGCGCCGCCGCGCAGCACCGCGAAGGCCAGGGCGGCCAGGCAGAGCGGCACGGCGATCGCCCAGGCGAGCGGGACGAAGGCGGTGCTCAGGGTGAGCATCAGCACCGTCATCCAGGTGGACCGCCAGCCGGGGCGGGCGCCCTTCGCCGCCGTCTCCTTGCGGATGCCGAGGCCGGCGCTGATCGCGGCGGCCCGGGCCAGCGGCGGGAGCAGCACGGCGAGGACCGCGGTGCCGATCCGGCCCTGGGCGAGCGCGCCGGTGGCGGCGGGCAGCAGGGCGTAGCTGGCGCTGGCCCAGGCGCGGACCAGCTTGGACTCGATCAGCGGGCGGGACACCAGGTAGGCGCTGACCGCCGCGAGCGGGATGGCGAGCACGACCAGCAGGGTCAGCGCCAGGTTCGCGTTGCCGAACAGCAGCCAGGAGAGGGCGGAGAGCGCGGCCAGGTAGGGCGGGGAGGCAGCGGTGGAGCCGTTGCCGACGGGGTGCCAGGAGTCCGCGTACATCCGCCACAGGCCGGCGGCGCCGTCGGAGGCGGGCAGCAGGGCACCGCCCTGGAGCAGCCCGGAGCCGATCAGGCTGCGGCAGGCGACCAGCGCGAACAGCAGCAGCGCGGTGAAGAGCAGGGGTGCCGGCCGCTTGGCCAGCTTCTTGACCAGCGTGAACTGCTCGACCACCAGGTCGTCGGCGTCGTCGTCGCCGGGGCCGGACTCGACGGAGCCGTGCCGGCCCGCGCCCGGGTCCTCGCTGCCGCCGATGCCGAGCGAGCTGATGACCTGTTCGACGGCGAGGCGGGCGGTGGCGCCGGGGGCCGGGAAGAGCGAGCGGTCGTCACCGGGGTCGGCTGCGCGGGTGCGCTTGCGGCGTTTGCGGGCGAGCAGCACCCGCGGCAGCCGGATCAGTTCGTGGCCGAGGCCGGCGATCTCGTCGAAGGCCTGCTTGGGGTCCTTGCCGACCAGGTTGGTGATCACCCGCAGCAGGGTGCCCAGCACCAGCCGCAGCAGGAGGTACGGAAGCAGCACGCCGCGGGTGTTGGCGAGCAGGGTGTAGACGGCGCCGGCCTTGTCCACCCGGTGCGGGTGGTCGGGACCGCAGTCGATGGCGCGGCGCTCGCGGCTGGCGGCCTCGGCGTGCCGGAGCACGGCGTCGGGGGCGACCACGACCCGGTGGCCGGCGGCGTTGACCCGCCAGCAGAAGTCGGTGTCGTCGCGCATCAGCGGCAGTGCCTTGTCGAAGCCGCCGAGCTCCTCGAAGACGTCCCGGCGCACCAGCATGCCGGCGGTGGAGACGGCGAGCACCGGGCGGACCTGGTCGTGCTGGCCCTGGTCCTGCTCGCGGCGGTCGAGGCCGGTCCAGCGGCGGCCGGAGCGGGCGATCGTGACGCCGACCTCCAGCAGCTGCCGGCGGTCGTACCAGCTGCGCAGCTTGGGGCCGATCACGGCGGCGGTCGGGGTGGAGTCCGCGACCTGGAGCAGCCGGCGCAGCGCGTCCGTCTGCGGCTCGCAGTCGTCGTGCAGCAGCCACAGCCACTCGACCGGCCGGGTCTCGCGCGGGCCGCCCCGGCCCAGGTCGTCCTCGTGGCCGAGCGGGTCGCCGTAGTCGTCCCAGCCGCCGGTGACCGGGTCGTAGCCGGAGGGGTCGAGGCTGTACGGGAGGTCCTCGGCGCGCAGCGGCGGGCTGTTGAAGACCGCCTGGCCGACGGCGGTGCCGAAGCCGGCCCGGCGGCCTAGCACCAGCGGGCCGCTCTCCGGGAGCCAGTCGCCCAGGGTGTCCTGCAGCAGCTGCGGGGAGGTGTCGGTGGATCCGGTGTCGACGGCGAGGATGCGCTGCACCTGGCGGTCCTGGCCGAGCAGCCCGGCCAGCGCCTGCGGGAGCCAGCGGGCACCGTCGTGGGAGACGATCACGGCGGTGACGAGGTGGCGCGGGTACGCGGGCGGCCTGGCGGCGGCGAAGCCGCTCTGGTGGCTGTAGACGGTCATCGAGTGCGCGGGCCCCGGTTCCGGTGGGAGGGCGGTTGGTGTGCGGTGCCACCCGGGCGGGCCGTTGGTCCGGGCACGGGTGGCGCAGCGCATGCCGGATGCCGGGCATCCGGATGGCGCACCACACTAACGGCTCAGGGTGGCCGCGGTGCTCCCGGTCCTGGTGAAGATGTGGCTGCGAAAGGCGTACGGGTATGCGAAAGCGCCCCACCGCTGGGGTGAGGCGCTGCCACGGGTGCGGGGCCGGGGGCCACCGCCCGGGAGGTCCGGCCCGGGTCAGACCGCGCTCTTCTTGAGCCGGCGGCGCTCGCGCTCGGAGAGCCCGCCCCAGATCCCGAACCGCTCGTCATTGGCGAGCGCGTATTCCAGGCACTCGGACCGCACCTCGCAGGCGAGGCAGACCTTCTTGGCCTCGCGGGTGGAGCCGCCCTTCTCGGGGAAGAAGGACTCCGGGTCGGTCTGGGCGCACAGCGCGCGCTCCTGCCAGCCGAGTTCCTCTTCGTCCTCTTCGATGCCCTCACCGATCAAAAGCTCAAAGAGCTCGCTCATCTGGCGCGCCTCCTCTGCCCCTCTTGGCGTCCCCGTGGTTGCCGTTGCCCGGAGCGGCGGAACGACACGAGTGAAATTACAGTTGCGTCACTCTGGCCCAGTCAAGCCGAGCTCTGGTATTGGGCCAAGGATTCACTCCCCGGAACCAAGCCGTTACGAATAGTGTACATATCTGGACAACCCGGACATTCGTAGCGACGGATGGCATATCGCCCCAGAACCGCTTGCGGGCCGACGCACCGCCAATACCGACCGGCCCGGCCCCCTCCCGGAGGAGGAGACGCCTGCGGCCCGAGCGCGGTTGCCTGGTCACCGGGCTGCCTTCCCGGCGATCTTCGCATCGAAACATAGAGGGTGATTTATCACCCCATCCGGTGGTTCGGTGGAGATGTGACCTGAATGTCCGCCAGCTCGGGTTGACACTGTCACCCCTCTTGCGGTCTCCTTGCTCACATGTCAGAGTTCGCCGCCCACCGGAGCCGCCGCCAGGCCGCCATCCGTCGTGCCGCGAACTCGCTCTGCTGTCGCCTCTGTTCCTGCTGTATCTAGGCGCTCGCGTCCCACCGCGCGCCGCCCAGGTAAGCCAGAGGCCGCCCGCGCGACAGTCCCCCTCGTAAGCTCCGCGGACCCGGCTGACCCACCGAACCAGCCGATCCAAGGACTATCGACCGTGCGAATGCCCCGTATCCGCAAGCGCAACCGGGACCGCGCCAAGCTTCTGAGCCCGGCAGCCACCCGGCCCACCGCCACCCCCCGGTCCACCGCCGCCCGCTGGGCCGACGGCCTGAGCGACGTCTCCATCGCCGGCGACCCACTGGCCTTCCCGCACCTCGCCCGCACCGACCTGCCGCAGCACCCCACCACGGTGGCGGGCTACGCGCAGCTGGTCCGGGAGATCGCCGCCGACCGCGACCGCTGGGCCCCACTGGTCCGCTACGACGCCCTCACCCGCTGGTACGCCCGGCTGGAGACCGGCCCGGGCTACGAGGTCTGGCTGCTCAGCTGGCTGCCCGGCCAGAGCAGCGGCTTCCACGACCACGGCCAGTCCGCGGGCGTGATGACCGTGGTCGAGGGCGAACTGGTCGAGCGCTCGCTCACCGACGCCGGCGAGGGCACCCGGGTGCTCGCCCCCGGCCGTCAGCGCGTGTTCTCCGCCGGCTACCTGCACGAGGTGGTGAACGGCGCGCTGGAGCCCGCCGTCTCCATCCACCTCTACACGCCGGGCCTGGTGGAGATGAACCAGTACGGCACCGCCGCCCCCGGCCGGCAGGCCCGGCACGAGGACCGACGCCAGCACCAGGCCTGACGGGCCGCCACCGGACCGCCTGGCAGGATGAGCGCATGCGCATCGTGGCACTGGCAGGCGGAATTGGTGGGGCGCGCTTCCTGCGCGGGCTGAAGGAGGCCGTCGCCCCGGGGGACGAGATCACGGTCATCGGCAACACCGGTGACGACATCCATCTGTTCGGGCTGAAGGTCTGCCCGGACCTGGACACCGTGATGTACACCCTCGGCGGCGGCATCCACGAGGAACAGGGCTGGGGACGGGCCGACGAGACCTGGTCCGTCAAGGAGGAGCTGAAGGCCTACGGCGTCGGCCCCGACTGGTTCGGCCTCGGCGACCGGGACTTCGCCACCCACATCGTCCGCACCCAGATGCTGGCCGCCGGCTACCCGCTGAGCGCCGTCACCGAGGCTCTGTGCGACCGCTGGCAGCCGGGCGTGCGGCTGATCCCGATGAGCGACGACCGGGTCGAGACCCACGTCCGGATCACCGACGAGGCCGGCAGCCGGGCCGTGCACTTCCAGGAGTACTGGGTCCGGCTGCACGCCGCCGTGGCCGCCGAGGCGATCGTGCCGGTCGGCGCGGACACCGCGAAGCCGGCCCCCGGAGTGCTGGAGGCGATCGCCGCGGCGGACGTCATCCTCCTCCCGCCGTCCAACCCGGTGGTCAGCATCGGCACCATCCTGGCCGTGCCCGGCATCCGGCAGGCCGTCGCCGCGGCGGCCGCGCCGGTGGTCGGGCTCTCCCCGATCATCGGCGGCGCGCCCGTGCGGGGCATGGCCGACAAGGTGCTCGCGGCGGTCGGCGTGGAGTCCACCGCCGAGGCGGTCGCCCGGCACTACGGCCCGGGCCTGCTGGACGGCTGGCTGGTGGACACCGCCGACCGTGCCGCGGTCACCGGGGTCGAGGAGGCGGGCATCCCCTGCCGGGCCGTCCCGCTGCTGATGACCGACGTCGCGGCGACCGCCGAGATGGCCCGGGCCGCGCTGGCGCTGGCCGAGGAGGTCCGGGCGTGATCGTCCTGCACCCGGTCCACGGGCTGCCCGAGATCGGCACCGGCGCCGACCTCGCCGAGCTGATCGCCAAGGCCGGGGAGTTCGAGGACGGCGACATCCTGCTGGTCACCTCGAAGATCGTCAGCAAGGCCGAGGGCCGCATCCTGCGGGCCGACGACCGGGAGGCCGCGATCGACGCCGAGACCGTCCGGGTGGTCGCCCGGCGCGGTCCCACCCGGATCGTCGAGAACCGCAACGGGCTGGTGATGGCCGCGGCCGGCGTCGACGCCTCCAACACCGCCCCGGGCACGGTGCTGCTGCTGCCCGAGGACCCGGACGCCTCCGCCCGCGCCCTGCGCACCCGGCTCCAGCAACTGACCGGCCGCCGGCTCGCCGTGGTGATCACCGACACCTTCGGCCGCCCCTGGCGCAACGGCCTCACCGACGTCGCCATCGGCGCGGCCGGCCTGCCCGTCCTGGAGGACCACCGCGGCCGCACCGACAGCCACGGCAACCTGCTGGCGATGACCGTCACCGCCACCGCCGACGAACTCGCCGCCGCCGCCGACCTGGTGAAGGGCAAGGCCACCGGCACCCCGGTCGCCGTGGTGCGCGGTCTGGCCGACCTGGTCACCGTCGAGGACGGCGAGGGCGCCCGGGCGATGGTCCGCTCCCCCGCCGAGGACATGTTCCGGCTCGGCACCTCCGAAGCCGTCCGCGAGGCCGTGACCCTGCGCCGGACCATCCGCTCCTTCACCGCCGAACCGGTCGACCCGGACGCCGTCCGCCGCGCGGTCGCCGCCGCCGTCACCGCGCCCGCGCCGCACCACACCACGCCCTGGCGCTTCGTGCTGCTGGAGAGCGCCGGGGTCCGCACCGCGCTGCTGGACGCCATGCTCGCCGCCTGGCAGCGCGACCTGCGCGAGCTCGACGGCTGGGACGAGGAGAAGGTCGCCCGCCGCACCGCCCGCGGCAACGTCCTGCGCGACGCCCCCTACCTGGTGGTGCCCTGCCTGGTGATGGACGGCTCGCACGCCTACCCGGACCCGCGCCGGGCCGCCGCCGAGCGGGAGATGTTCACCGTGGCGATCGGCGCGGCCGTGCAGAACCTGCTGGTCACCCTGGCCGGCGAGGGGTACGGCTCGGCCTGGGTCTCGTCCACCATGTTCTGCCGCGACACCGTGCGCGAGGTACTCGACCTGCCCGCCGGCTGGGACCCGATGGGCGCCGTCGCCGTCGGCCGCCCGGCCGAGGCCCCCCGGCACCGGCAGCCGCGCGGCGCCGAGGAGTTCGTCACGGTCCGCTGATCCCCCGCGGTCCGAGCCGCCGGTGGACCGTCACCGGCTCCGGTGGTCGTTCGGGGTGAGGCGGGGGCCGTAGCGGGGGGCCCGGGCGCCGGTGAGCATGATCAGCCGGCAGACCCGGTAGCGGTGCGGGCGGTAGGGCTCCAGCAGGGCGAGCATCCGGTCGTCGTCACTGCGGGGGCGGCCGGCCAGCGCCCAGCCGACCAGGTTGGGCAGGTGGAAGTCGCCGACCGAGACCGCGTCCGGATCACCGTTGCTGCGCTGCAGGGTCTCGGCCGCCGTCCAGACCCCGATGCCGGGGACGGCGGTCAACCGGGCGAAGGCCGCCTCCGCCGCGAAGCCGGAGGCCTCCTCCAGCCGGGCCGCCAACCGGGCCGCGCGGACCACGGTGGCGGAACGCTTCGGGTCCACCCCCGCCCGGTGCCACTCCCAGCTCGGGATCAGCGCCCACTCGCGGGCGGACGGCGCGACCCGCATCCCCTCCAGCGGGCCCGGCGCCGGGGTGCCGAAGTCGCGCAGCAGGGTGCGCCAGGCGCGGTACGCCTCGTCGGTGGTGACCTTCTGCTCCAGCACCGCCGGGATCAGCGACTCCATCACCAGCCCGGTCCGGCCGATCCGCAGCCCCGGATGGGTGCGCTGGGCCTCCCGCAGCGGCCCCGGCGGCAGCACCAGCCCCGACGGGTCGTCGGCCGCGCCCAGCAGTGCGGGCAGCTGCGCCAGCAGCCAGTCGGCGCCGGGGCCCCAGGCCTGCGCCTCCACCTCGCCGCCGGACGGCGCGATCCGAACGGTACCTGGCCCGGCGGGCGTGCGGGAGGCCCGCCAGACCGCGCCGTCACCGGTGGTCCGGTAGGCGGGGTCGGCGGGCCCCCGCCGCAGCGGGAACAGGATCCTGGGCAGGTCGAGCGGGAAGCCCGGCCGCCATCGCCGCACCGTGCCCGGCATCGCCCGTCACCTCTTCCGCCGCCCGGAGTCGGGCCACCGGAACGATACGCCTGCGGCCCGGTCCGGCTCAGCGGCCCTGGAGTTTGGCGGCCCTGGTGCGGATGTCGCCGAGGCGGCTGTACAGGGTGCCGCCCGGGCACTCGGTGGCGAAGGCGTCCCGGTGACCGGAGATCGTCTTGAAGCTGACCGACGTGCCCTTCTTGTACCTGCTGCCGTCGGAGGCGGAGACCAGGGTGGTCGAGCCGGCGGCGTCCTGGTCGGTCAGGCCGAGCTTCCAGGCGGCGATCTTGACGATGCCGTCCTGCTGGGCCTGCGGGGCGCTGGCGGTACCGAAGCTGCCGATCGCGGCGACCCCGGAGCTGGCCGTGTTGAAGCCCAGCGTGTGGGCACCGAGCACCGGCTCGATCACCCCGCCGGCCCGGCCCTCGAAGATGGTGCCGCAGCGGTCGACCAGGAAGTTGTAGCCGATGTCCCGCCAGCCGTTGGACTGCACGTGGTAGAGGTAGATGGAGCGGATGATCGCCGCGCTGTCGGAGCAGGAGTAGTTGTTCGCGGTGTCGGTGTGATGGACGAAGACGGCTTTCACGGGGTCGGTGTAGACGAAGCCGGGCTCACGGACGGACTCGTCCGCACCCCAGCCCGAACGGGTGACGATGCCGGGCCGCGGCCCGGGGTGGTCGACCGAGGGGAGAACGCGCTCGGAGGCGGCGGCGGACGATTCGCTGCCCGCGGTCACGGCGGGGCCACTGCCCGGGTCGACCAGCTCGGCCCGCAGGCCGGCCGGCAGCGGACGGCCGGCGCTGTGCACCCGCACGGAGACGCCGTTGCTGGCGCCGACCCACAGGGGTGCGGTCGAACCGCGGCCGGTCGGCTCGTCGGGGCGGTCGTCGGCCTCGACGTCGAGGTCGTGCCAACCGCTCCACCGCCCGGTGGCGGCGCTTCGGGTGCGGACCTGGACGGTGCCGTCCAGCTGGGCGGTCGGATCGTCCCAGCTGACGCCGAGCAGGGCGAAGGACTTGGTGGACTGCGAGTCGAGGGTGCGATCGGCGCCGTCCGCGGGGCCGCCGCTGCGTCGACTCTCGGTCAGGGGAAGGGCCGTCACCCCGCCCGGCGCCGCCCGGCTCTCCCCCGGGATCGCGTCCGCACCGGCGGCCACGGAAGGAAGGAGCAACAGGACGGAGGAGCCGGCAGCGAGCGCGGCGAACTGAGTAAACCTCATGAATCGGATATTGAGGGCAAATCAGTCATCCCGCCATGTCGAGCAACGCCGGTGATCACCCTCCCGGCGGACCACTCCGAGGCCGTAGGCTGGACCGCACCATGACTGCGCCTTTCGCTGCCGACGCCCGTACCCCCGCCGAGCTGCTGAACGCCTATCTGCGCCCCGGGGCCACCGATGCCGACTCCTCCCGCCCCCTGGTCACCTTCTACGACGACTCGACCGGTGAACGCGTCGAGCTGTCCGCGAGAACCTTCGACAACTGGGTGGCCAAGACCGCGAACCTGCTCCAGGACGAACTGAACGCGGGCCCCGAGGACCGGGCCGCGCTCCTGCTGCCCGCCCACTGGCAGACCGCCGTCTGGCTGCTGGCCTGCTGGTCCGTCGGGGTCGCCGTGATCCCCGGCGGCGAGCCCGCCGACGCCGACCTGGTGGTCAGCGGCCCTGACGGCCTGGCAGCCGCCGAGGCCTGTACCGGCGAACGGGTGGCCCTCGCGCTGCGCCCGCTCGGCGGCCGCTTCCCGCAGCGCCCGGACGGCTTCCTCGACTACGCCGCCGAGGTGCCGGGCCAGGGCGACCGCTTCGCGCCCTACTCCCCGGTCGACCCGCAGGCCCCGGCCCTGGAGACCAGCACCGAGGGGCTGCCGCTCAAGCTGTCCGGCGAGCAGACCGTCGAGCTGGCCCGGGCCGGCGCCGCCCGGCTGGGCCTCGGCCCCGGCGACCGGGTGCTCAGCACCCTCTCGTACGACGACTGGACCGGCCTGGAGGCGGGCCTGCTGGCACCGCTGGCGGTCGGCGCCTCGGTGGTGCTGTGCCGCAACTCGGACCGGCTGACGTCCGACCAGTGGGAGAAGCGGATCGAATCCGAACGGGTGACTCTGCGGCTGAGCTGATCCGGACCGCCTCACCGGGGTACGAATCCCGGCGATGGCAGTGGAGCAGGAGGACGGCGAGCGCCCCCCGACCCCCGAGGGAGAGGGGCGCCGCCGGTTCCTGCGGGGTCACTGGCTGGCCCTGGTCGCCGGACTGCTGTCCCTGCTGCTGCTCGTCGGCGGCACGCTGGCCTGGCTCGCGTACCGCAAGCTGAACGGCAACATCGAGACCGATACCGCCACGGCCACCCTGCTCGGGCCGGAGTCGGACCGTCCGACCCGGGTCTCGGGACCCGCCGAGAACATCCTGCTCATCGGCAGCGACGACCGCAGCGGCGCCAACGGCGCGTACGGGTCCACGGCCGGGCAGCGGTCGGACACCGTGATCCTGCTGCACCTCGCGGCGGACGGGCGGCGGGCCACCGCCGTCTCCGTCCCGCGGGACGTGATGGTGACCGTGCCGCCGTGCGAGCTGCCGGACGGCACCCGCTCCCGGGGCGGCCTCGCACAGTTCAACGCGGCCTTCGACACCGGCGGCCCGGCCTGCACCATCCGGACCGTCGAACGGCTCAGCGGGATCCGTATCGACCACCACATGATCGTCGACTTCACCGGGTTCAAGCGGATGGTGGACGCGGTCGGCGGAGTCGAGGTGTGCGTACCGGCGGAGGTCCACGACCGCGACGCCCATCTGGACCTGCCCGCCGGGCGGCAGCTGCTGCACGGGGAGCAGGCGCTGGGCTGGGTACGGGTCCGCGAGAGCCTGGGCAACGGCAGCGACACCGACCGGATGGGCCGTCAGCAGCAGTTCCTGGCGGCACTGATCCGCAAGGTGCAGTCGCAGGGCGTCCTGCTCAACCCGACCAGGCTCTGGCCGCTGCTGGACGCGGCGACCTCCTCGATCACGGCCGACCCCGGGCTGAGCCGCCTCGGCGCGCTGTACGACCTGGCGCAGCGGCTGCGCTCGATGGCCCCCGTGGACATCGTCTTCCTCACCACTCCGCGGCGGCCGTACCGCTACAACGCCAACCGGGACGAGTTCGTCCAGCCGCAGACCGACCAGCTGTTCGCGGCGCTGCGGGAGGACCGCGCGGTGACGGTCCGGCCGAGCGCCGACCCGGGCGCCGACCCGGGCGCCGAGCAGAGCGGCGACCCCGGCGCACGCCCCGCACCGGACGCGAGCGCCAGCTCCGGGTCCGGCTCCGGCCCGACCCCCCGCCCGACCCCGGCACCCACCGCCGACGACGATCCGGGCACCGCCCCGGCCTCCCCCTCCGCCACCGGGCCCCCCGGGACGACCCCACCGCTGGTGGGCCGGACCGCCGGCCAGCCGGACGACTGCGCGGCGGGCTGAGCCGCCGCGCGCTTGGGAACGTTATGTGAAGAAGGCTCAGGTGATTTGGCCCGGTTCGCCACGGAACGGGCGTGTGGCAGCTGTCACACCGTGACCAAACCAGCGTTCCTGCTCGTCTAGGGTGTCCGGGGTGAACAGCGGACACCGGCATCCGAACCACCTCGCGGACCCGTTCCCCCAGGAGGTCGACCCGGCCGATCAGTGGGTGCTCGACCCGCAGACCGGCGAGTTCCGCCTGAACCTGGACGGCCCTGCGCTGGCCGGCGTCCCGGCCCAGGCCGGACCTGGGCGGGCCGCCGCCAGGGCCCGGACCGCCGAGCGGCGCACCCGCCCGGTCCCCGGGCCGCCGCCCGGCTCCGGCCCCGAGGGCGGAGGCCGGGCCGCCCGGCGCAGGAGCAGCCGCTCCAAACCGCGCGGCCGACGCGCCCTCAAGTGGACCGCCGGTGTGGCCGCACTCGTCCTGGTGGCCGGCTGCGGCGGCGCGTACTACGCCTACCAGCACTTCAACGGGAACATCAGCTCCGTCGAGGTGCAGGTGGGCAGCGAGGCCGAGCGGCCGCCGGCCGTCGGGGACGCCCTGAACATCCTGGTCATCGGTACCGACAGCCGGGTGGGCCTGGGCCGTGACTACGGGGACGAGGGCAGCGCCGGGCACGCGGACACCACCCTGCTGTTCCATGTCGCCAAGGACCGCAGCAACGCGACGGTGATGAGCATCCCGCGCGACCTGATGCTGCCGATCCCGGAGTGCAAGTCCGGCACCAAGAAGATCCCGGGCAGCGCCCGGGCGATGTTCAACACCAGCCTCGGGCAGGACGGCCGGGACCCGGGCTGCACCTGGATGACGGTCGAGCAGACCGCGAAGATCCGGATCGACCACTTCATGATGGTCAACTTCGACGCGGTGAAGAGCCTGTCCACCGCCGTCGGCGGGGTGGAGGTCTGCGCCGCCAAGGACATCAACGACCCCGACTCGCACCTGACGATGACCAAGGGCAAGCACGTGGTGCAGGGCGAGGACGCCCTCGCGTTCGTCCGCACCCGACACGCCGTGGGCTTCGGCGGTGACCTGACCCGGATCCCGCTGCAGCAGCAGTTCATCAGCTCGATGATCCGGAAGATCAAGAGCAGCGACACCCTGACCAGCCCGACCAAGCTGTGGAGCCTGGCCGACGCGGCCACCAAGGCACTCACCGTCGACTCCGGCATCGGCAGTGTGGACAAGCTGAAGGACCTGGCGCTGGAGCTGAGCAAGGTCGACACCAAGAACATCACCTTCACCACCGTGCCGGTGCTGGACGATCCCAAGGACCAGGGCCGGCTGATCCTCAAGCAGCCCGAGGCCGGCCAGCTGTTCTCGATGATCGCCAACGACCGCTCGCTGACCGAGGTGCAGCAGGCGGCCGATGCCGCCGCCGCCCCGAGCGAGGCGGCCGCCCCGGCCGCGCCCGCCGCACCGAGCGGGCCGCCCGTCGACGCGGCCGCGGTCCGGGCCAGCGTGCGCAACGGCACCGGCCAGGCGCAGCAGGCGGCGAAGGCCGTGACCCTCCTCCAGGGCAAGGGCTTCACCCGGGCCGCGACCGGCGGCAACGCCGAGGCGACGGCCGCCAGCACGGTCTCGTTCCCCGCGGGCAAGGCCGACCAGGCCGCCGCACTGGCCGCCGCCCTCGGTCTGCCGGCGAGCGCCGTCCAGCAGAGCGCCAAGCTCGGGGCCAAGGACGCCCTGGTGGTGGTGCTCGGCCAGGACTACACGGGCGGCACGGCGGGCGCCGCGGCCGCCGTTCCGACCGAGGCCCCCAAGGATCTTCAGCGGGTCCAGGCGGACGACACGAACGTCTGCGCTAAATAAATCCGGCCGGAGTGCACACCTTCCCCACCTCTCGCGCGTGTATACGAGTGGGGCCCCGCCCGGGGCTCGCTCGGACGACGGGGGACCAGGCATGGACGAGGTCACGACGCCCGGCGGCCGCGCCGCCGCCCGCCGGGCGGCCGGGAGCGGCGGCCGACGCCGGAAACGGGCCCGGCGGACCGGGTTCCGCCGGTGGCTCAGACCGGTGGCGCTGAGCACCGGGGCCTTCGTGGTGGTGAGCTGCGGCGCCGGCTACCTCTACCTCAGACACCTGGACTCGAACATCCAGCACGCGCCGCTCGGTGCGGGCAACCCGCCGCCGCCGGCCGGCCAGGCCGACGCCGAGGGCCGGGTCGCGATGAACATCCTGATCATCGGGACCGACAGCCGCAAGGGCCTCGGCGGCGGGTACGGCGACCGGGAGAACACCGGCGCCGGCCACAACGACGTGAACATCGTGCTGCACGTCTACCCGGACAAGCGCGCCGCCGTCGCCCTCGACCTGCCCCGGGACACCCTGATCGACCTGCCCGTGTGCAAGGCCCCGGACGGCACCGCCTACTCGGCGAAGACCCACCGACCGCTGAACGAGGCGCTCGGCCGCGGCGGACCGGGCTGCGTCCAGGACACCGTCCAGTCCATCACCAAGCTGAAGATCGACCACTATCTGCTGGTCAACTTCCAGGGCGTCAAGGACATCACCGACGCCGTCGGCGGCGTGGAGGTGAACCTCTGCCAGCCGATCAAGGACAGGGACTCGGAGCTCGACCTGCCGGCCGGCCCCAACAAGCTCAGCGGCGAGCAGGGCCTGCAGTTCGTGCGGACCCGCCACGCCGTCCAGGACGGCTCCTCGCTGGGCCGGTTCGCCATGCAGCGGGCCTTCCTCTCCGCCCTGCTGAAGAAGGTCACCGACCAGGGCACCCTGCTGGACCCGACCAAGGCCTTCCCGATGATCGACGCCGCCACCAGGGCGATCACCGTGGACGACCCGATAGCCGGCACCACCAAACTGGTCGGCCTGGCCAACAGCCTGCGCAACATCAAGCCGGCCGAGGTCAGCTTCGTCCAGCCGCCGATGGCCTTCACCCCGGACGACCCGGACCGGGAACTCCAGCAGAAGGCCAGGTTCGTCCAGCCCGGCGCCGACGATCTGTTCAAGCTGATCCTCGCCGACCGGACGCTGAACGGCACCGAGGACCACACCGGCGGCCCGGACCCGGCCGCCGCCCCGCCCTCCCCCACGCCGTCCCCCGAGGTTCCGGCCGCCCCGGCGGTGGATCCGGCCTCGGTCACGGTGACGGTACTCAACGGCACCCCGCAGAGCGGGCTGGCCGCCGGTACCAGCAGCAGGCTCGGCGCGCTGGGCTACCACTCCTCGCCCGGCACCGGCGCCGGCAAGAACGTGCGGACGAGCAGCGTCCGCTACCCCCGGGCCGACCAGAAGGCGGGCGCGCTCGCCGTCGCCGCGGCGCTCGGCCTGCCGGCGGAGGCCGTGACGGCGGGCGGCACCGGCCGGGCCGTGGTGGTCACGCTCGGCGCGGACTACCGGCCGGGCGGCAGCGGCAGCGGCAGCGGCGGTACCCCGGCGGCGCCGGTGCCCAGCGCGGTGCCCTCCGACGTCACGGTCCACCAGGGTGACGAGGCCAAGTGCGTCCAGGGCTGGACGGGGACGCACTGACCGCCGGTCAGGACGCCTGCGCGAGCAGCCCGTCGCTCTCCACGTACTCCTCGCCGGTGCGCGGGCAGCGCCACCGCCCGCCGCCGGCGTCCTCCAGCGGTTCGCCGGCCCGGCCGACCCACTTGATCCGCCGCGCGGGCACGCCGGCGACCAGGGCGAAGTCGGGGACGTCCCGGTGCACCACCGCGCCGGCCGCGACCAGGGCCCAGCGGCCCACCGTCACCCCCGCGACCAGCACCGCCCGGCCGCCGATCGAGCAGCCGCTGCGGAGCGTCACCCCGCGGGCGTGCCAGTCGTCGCCGCGCTTGAGCTTGCCGTCCACGTCCACCGAGCGCGGGTAGAGGTCGTTGGTGAGCACCGCCGCCGGGCCGATGAACACCCCGTCCTCGACCACCGCGGGCTCGTACACCAGGGCGTGGTTCTGCAGCTTGACCCGGTCGCCGATCCGCACGCCGGGGCCGACGTAGGCACCCCGGCCGATGATGCAGTCGGCCCCGATCTCGGCGTCCTCGCGCACCTGCGCCAGGTGCCAGACCGTACTTCCCGGGCCGATCACCGCCCGCTCGTCCACGTCCGCACTCGACTCGATCCGGACGTCCGTCCGGGCCGACGCCCCCTCAGCAATCCCCATGGCGGGGACGATAGCGCCCCGGGCACCGGGCCCGGGGCGTTATCCGTGAGTCGGCCGGGCGGGGCTCAGCTGTTGTCCGCCGCCGGCGTCATCGGAGCCGGGGCGGTGCTCCCGATCACCCGGCGGGCCAGCGAACGCGGCGAGGTGAGGAAGCCGAAGCCCCAGCTCATGTGCATGGTGACGAGCGCCACCGGCAGCTGCATCCGGGCCTTGGCGGACATCCCGCGGGCCTGCAGCGCCGAGCCGCCGAGGATGGCGCTCAGGTAGCCGAGCGGAACGGCCAGGAAGGCGGGGTGCACGGCCGCGCCGAGCGCCAGGCCCGCGACCACCGCGGCCAGCGCGGCCGGCGGGGCGAGGTAGCGCAGGTTGACCGAACCGCGGTGGTAGCGGGTCACCACCCGGCGCCAGCGGCCGTAGTCCTTGTACTGCTTGGCCAGCGCCCGCACGCTCGGGCGCGGCCGGTAGGTGACCCGCAGCTGCGGGCTGAACCAGATCAGGCCGCCGTCCTGGCGGATCCGGTAGTTCAGCTCCCAGTCCTGGGCGCGGATGAACTCCTCGTTGTAGCCGCCGGCCTTCTCCAGCACCTCGCGGCGGAAGACGCCCAGGTAGACGGTCTCCGCCGGGCCGGCCAGGCCGCCAGTGTGGAAGGCCGCGTTGCCGACACCGATCTTCGAGGTCATGGCGGCGGCGACCGCCTTCTCCCACTCGGTCTCGCCCTCGGCGTGCATGACGCCGCCGACGTTGGCCGCGTCCATCTCGTCGAGCAGCCGGACGGCGGTGCCGATGTAGCCCGGGGTGAGCAGCCCGTGGCCGTCCACCCGCACCACCACCGGATGGCTGGAGCCGCGGATCGCGGCGTTCAGCCCGGCCGGTGTACGGCCGGTGGGGTTCGGCACGGTGCGCACCCGGGGGTCGGCGGCGACCAGCTCGGCGGCGATCTCGTCGGTCCGGTCGGTGGACGGACCGAGCGCGATCACCACCTCCAGCTCACCCGCGTAGTCCTGTTCCAGGATCCGGCGGACGGCGGTACGGAGGTGACGTTCCTCGTTGAGCACCGGCATGATCACGGAGACCGCCGGCAGCTCCTCAGCAGCCTTGGTGTTCATCGCGCCCCACCGTACCGGCGCGGGGCCGCCCTTGTCAGATGGGGGTTGGCACGGATCGCCCCGCCGGAACGATCCGGCTTCGCCCTGACGCGCGGCGCGCCCTGGGCCGCTGCGCGTCGGGCCGCCCCTACCATCCTGAGGATGCCTTCTTCGCCTGTGCGCCGAAGCCGCCCGCCCCGCCGCCGGTGGGGCCAGTGGGCCGCGGGCGCCGTCTCGCTGGCGGTCCTGACGGCCTCCGGCGGGGGCTGGGCGATACTGCACGGCGTCAGCGCGTCGATCGGGAGGGTGGACGCCTTCAGCGGCGACCACGAGCGCCCCGCGCAGGACGGGGCCACCACCTTCCTGGTGGTGGGGACCGACGAGCGCGACGGCATCCCCGCGGCCACCCTGAAGGACGTGCTGCACGCGGGCGGCGAGTCCTGCCACTGCACCGACACCATGATGCTCGTCCAGCTCGCCGGGAACGGCGGCTCGGCCACCGTGATCAGCATTCCGCGCGACTCGTACGTGGACATCCCCGCCCATCAGGACCTGGCCACCCGCAAGCAGGTGCCGGCCGGCAAGGGGAAGATCAACGCGGCCTTCGGGATGGGCGGCGCGGCCCTCACCGTGCAGACCGTGGAGCAGAACACCGGTCTGCGGATCGACCACTACCTCCAGGTCGACTTCCTCACCTTCGTCACCACCGTGGACGCGGTCGGCGGGGTGGAGGTGTGCAGCGCCAAGCCGCTCAAGGACGAGTACTCGGGCCTGGACCTGCCCGCCGGCAACAGCCGGCTGGACGGGGCCGGCGCCCTGAAGTACGTCCGGGCGCGCTACGTCGACGGCAGCGCCGACCTGGGCCGGATGCACCGCCAGCAGAAGTTCCTCGCCCAGCTGCTGCGGCAGGCCACCACCGGCGACACCCTGCTCGACCCGGCCAGGCTGGCCCGGGTCACCGACACCGTCCTGCGGTCGGTCAAGGCCGACGAGGACCTGGGCAGCGACGACCTGATCCGGCTGGTCGGCCGGCTCAAGGACCTGTCCGCCGCCGACGCGGACTTCACCACGGTGCCGCTGGCCGCGGTCGACCACCAGGTCGCCGGGTGGGGCTCGACCGTGCTCTGGGACCGTCCCGCCGCCAAGGTGCTGTTCGACGCGGTACGGCACGGACGGCCGCTGACCGCCAAGCCGAGCCGTGCACCCGCCGCCGCCCCCGTCCCCGCGGGCACCGTGCCGCCCGAGCTGATCCGCGTCCAGGTGCTCAACGGGACCGGGGTCCAGGGCCTCGGCGCCCGGGTCGACACCGACCTGCGCGCGGCGGGCTTCGTGACCACCGGCGCGCCGTCGAACGCGCCCGAAGCCGCGGCCAGGACGACGGTGCGCTACGACCCGCACTGGGAGGAGTCGGCGAGGACGGTGGCGGCGACGCTGCCGGGCTCCGAACTCGTCCCGGTGGCGGACCTGGGGGCGACCGTCCAGGTGGTGGTCGGCGGCGACTACCACGGGGTCGCCGGGGTACCGGTGACCGGCCCGCCGCCCTCGGCGCCGCCGGCCACCCCTGCGTCGTCGGCCCCGGCCGAGCCCGCGGTGGCCGCCGAGACCGGCTCGCAGATCAGCTGCCCCTGAGTGCCGTCCGGGGCACGGCCGAGGGGCCGGGCTCGGCGCCCGGCCCCTCGGTGGTGCGGGAGGTCAGTCGGTGGCGATGGCCGCCAGGACGTTCATCCGGCCGGCCCGGAAGGCCGGGACGAGCGCCGCGAGCAGACCGATCACCGCCGAGGCCACCAGGATGAAGACGATCGTCCCGGTCGGAACGGTCAGCACGTCCAGGCCCTGGTCCGCCAGCACCTTGCGGGCGGTGACGCCCCAGCCGAGGCCGAGACCACAGCCGAGCAGGGCGCCGAAGACCGCGATCACCACGGACTCCAGCCGGATCATCCGGCGCAGCTGGCGGCGGGACAGGCCGATGGCCCGCAGCAGGCCGATCTCCCTGGTCCGCTCGACCACCGACAGGGCGAGGGTGTTGATCACGCCGAGCACGGCGACCGCGATGGCCAGACCCAGCAGGCCGTACACCATGTAGAGCAGCTGGTTGACCTGGCTCTGCACCAGATCCTTGAGCCCGGCCTGGTCCTGCACCTTGACCTGCGGGTAGGCCTCCAGGGACTTCTGCAGGGCGGCGAGGGTCTGCGCCTTGTCGGCGCCCGCCGCGGCGGTGCCGAACATGACCTGGTCGGACGGCAGTTCGGCGGCGGGCACCACCTTGGTGACGGTGTCGACGGAGGTGTAGAACTGCTTGTCGAAGAAGGAGTTGCCGAGCTGGGTGACCGCCGCGACCGGCAGGCTCTGGGTACGGCCCTGGCCGTAGTCCACCGTCACCGGGTCGCCGGCCTTGAGGTTGTGGTCCTTGGCGAAGTTCTCGTCGACCGAGACCCCGCCGGTGAAGACGTTCTCCGCCTGGCCGGAGGCGACCGGCATCCGGAAGGCCTCGGCGAAGTTCGGTGTGACGGCGAGCAGTTGCGTCTCGGTGTGCTTGCCGTCCGGGGTGGTGAAGGTGACCGGCAGCGCCCGCTCCTCGACCAGGGCCTTCAGCCCCGAGGTGCCGCGGGCCGCGTCGGCCATCGCGGGGGTGAGGATGCCGTGCGCCGTGACGATGTAGTCCGCGCCGACCGACCTGTCGATCTGGGCGTTGACCGAGGTCACCATCGAGTTGGTGACCACCGAGGCACCGGTGACCACGGCCAGGCCGATCATCAGCGCCGCCGCGGTCGCGCCGGTGCGGCGCGGGTTGCGCATCGCGTTGCGCTGGGCCAGCTTGCCGGCCGGGCCGAACAGGGCCGGCAGTGCGGCGCCGAGCACCCGGACCACACCGGTCGACAGCAGCGGACCGAGCACCACGAAGCCCACCAGCGTGAGCACGACCCCGGCGGCCAGCGGCAGCCCGCCGTCGGCGGCCTTGTCCGCCAGGCCCGCGACGACCAGGCCGACCACGCCGAGACCGGTGAGGACCAGGCCGACGATGCTGCGGATCCGGTTGGCCGAGGCCTCCGCCGGGGTGCCGTGGTCGCGCAGCGCGGCCATCGGCGAGATCCGGCTGGCCCGGCGGGCCGGGATCCAGGCCGCCAGCACGGTGATCAGGATGCCGACCAGGTACGAGGCGACCGGCACACTCCAGGTGATCTCCAGCGAGGAGGCGTCCAGGTTCATCCCGGCCAGCTTCATCAGCTGGATGAGCAGCACCGCGAGGCCGAGGCCGGCGGCCAGGCCGAGGGTGGAGCCGAGCAGGCCGAGGATCAGCGCCTCGATCAGGACCGAGCGGTTGACCTGCTTGCGGCTGCCGCCGAGGGCGCGCAGCAGGCCGATCTCCCGGGTGCGCTGGGCGACCAGCATGGAGAAGGTGTTGATGATCAGGAAGCCGCCGACCAGCAGCGATATACCGGCGAAGCCGAGCATCACGTACTTCATGAAGTCGAGGAAGGAGCCGACGCCCTTGGCGCCGTCGGCCTTCTGCTCGGCGGCGGTCTTGGCCTGGAAGTCGTTGCCGAGCGCGGCCAGCGCGGCCGACTTGAGCTGCTCGTCGGTGCGGCTGCCGTCGCCGAACAGCTCGACCGAGGTGTAGGCGCTCTGGCCGAGCAGGGTGCTCTGGGCGGTGGCGGTGTCCAGGAAGGCGAGCGCCGCGCCGGGGTTGGTGGTCCGGAAGGTGGCGATGCCGGTGATCGTGAAGTCGTGGCTGCCGGTGTCGTTGATGATCCGGATCGGGCTGCCCAGCCCGAGGTGTGCCTTCTTGGCGGTGTCCGCGTCCAGCACCAGGTCGCCCGCGCCCTGGGGGACGTGGCCGGAGGTGATGTCGACGGAGTTGCGCGGCGAGTCGGTCCAGTTGGCGGTGATGGTGGGCGCGCCCTGGGTGGGCCCGATCTCCTTGTTGGCGACCGGGTCGATCAGGGCGGACGTCTGGGTGAGGACCTGGCCGAGGGCGCTCTTCACGCCGGGCAGGCCGGCCAGCTGCGACACCGTGGCCACCGGGACGGTCCGGGCCTTGGCCCCGCTCGGCGGGCCGCCGGCGTCCTCGTCCGTCGGCCGCTGGACCGAGAGGTCCGAGGCGGTGGAGGCGAACAGCTTGTCGAAGGTGCTGGTGGCGGTGTTGGCGAACACCAGGGTGCCGGAGACGAACGCGACCGACAGCACCACGGCGATCAGCGAGAGGATCATGCGCCCCTTGTGGGCGAAGAAACTCCGGAGTGAGGTCTTGAGCAGCATGGGAGTAGTCCGACCTTCGAATCAGCTCGTGCGCTTGCCGTCGAAACGGCGCATGCGTTCAAGGACGGAGTCCGCGGTCGGGGCGTGCATCTCGTCGACCAGCGCGCCGTCGGCGAGGAAGAGCACCCGGTCCGCGTAGCCGGCGGCGACCGGGTCGTGGGTGACCATGACGATGGTCTGGCCCAGCTCGTCGACCGAGCGGCGCAGGAAGGTGAGCACCTCGGCGCCGGAGCGCGAGTCAAGGTTTCCGGTCGGCTCGTCACCGAAGATGATCTCCGGGCGGGCGGCCAGGGCCCGGGCCACCGCGACGCGCTGCTGCTGTCCGCCGGAGAGCTGGGTCGGACGGTGCTTCAGCCGGCCGGCCAGGCCGACGGTGTCGATCACCTGGTCCAGCCAGGCGGCGTCGGGCTTGCGGCCGGCGATGTCCATCGGCAGCGTGATGTTCTCCAGCGCGTTGAGCGTGGGGAGCAGGTTGAAGGCCTGGAAGATGAAGCCGATCTTGTCCCGGCGGAGTCTGGTGAGCTGCTTGTCCTTCAGTCCGGTGATCTCCGTCTCACCGATCCAGATCCGGCCCTCGGACACGGTGTCGAGGCCGGCCAGGCAGTGCATCAGGGTCGACTTGCCCGAGCCGGACGGCCCCATGATCGCGGTGAACCGGCCCTGCTCGATGTCCACGTCGACAGCGTCGAGCGCCGTCACCCGGGTCTCCCCGGCGCCGTACGCCTTGGTCACCTGGCGTGCACTGGCCGCCGTGGCCACCTGCCCGCCGGGAAGCCGATTGCCGTGCACGGCCTTCGCTGCCGTCGTCACTGGAGTCTCCTCGTTGTTCTGGTTCCACCCGTTGCCCCCCAAGCCTCGCGGCCGTGACCGGTGCACCGACATGGTGCTGGCACCCGTCCTCGGCCTGCGGCCGGCACCACCATCGAGTGGCGCGGGGGATAAAGACCACGTTAGGAGAACCGAGGGGACGGAACCTCCTCCGCCGGGAGGAAGCCGGTCGACCGGGAGATGTACGGGGTGCGCGCCCTCTCCCCCTAGGGGACCGGGGGAACCGGGTGAGGGTCGGTCCGGACACGGGGGCCGGCGCTCGGCCCCACCCGCCCGGACCGACCCCCGGGGCCGGCTCCGACTGCCGCGTCCTCAGCCCGCCAGGGCCGGCTCGGCCTGCCGCTCCAGCGCACCCGCGAAGGCCTGCACCACCGGCGTGAGCAGCACGTCCGTCTCCCGCTCGATCTCGGTCGAACCGTCCTCGCGGACCGTGATGTGCCGGTCCAGCACGAACCAGCCCTGGGTGATGTGCCCGGCGCCCATCGCGCTGAGCACCGGGCGCAGCGCGTAGTCCACCGCGAGCACGTGCGCGGTGGAGCCGCCGGTGGCCAGCGGCAGCACGGTCTTGCCGCGCAGCGCGTACTGCGGCAGCACGTCCAGCAGGGCCTTCAGCAGGCCGGAGTAGGCCGCCTTGTAGACGGGGGTGCCGATCACCACGGCGTCGGCCTCGGCGAACAGCGCCGTCGCGCGGGCCAGTTCGGGATGGGAGACGTCACCGGCCAGCAGGGCGTCGGCGGGCAGGCTGCGCACCTCGAACGGGACCACGCGGTGTCCCTGCGCGGCGAGCCGGGCGTCGACGTGGCGCAGCAGCCGGGTGGTGCGGGAGGTCGCGGACGGGGAACCGGAGACGGACAGGACGGTGGCCATGGAGTTCACCTCGGGACAGGGCGGTGCCGGGTCGGCGGGCACCGTGGCGGGAAGCGGGGTCGGCCGGCGCGGACGGGGTCCGGCGACCGCCGGGCGCAAGGCCGGCGGCGCCGCGGGCGCAGGACGGGGCTCAGCAGGCGGGGACGGGCGGGCAGGCCCGGCCGGTGGGGCTCAGCGAGCGGGGAGGGAACGGTGGCGCGGACTCAGCCACAACGCGGGTTCAGCCACAACACAGCGCACCGGACACACGCACCAGGTCGACGTGCCGCCGACGCGTGAGGATCCGTCGCTGTTCCATGCCTGCCATGCAAGCACGCGCGTTTTGGGACGGTCAAGGCTGGTTCCATCAGCTGAACATTCCGCCGGAACGATCCGGGCCCTGCATCAGCTCTGCTACAAGCGGCCCCACAGCCCACCCCGGAGCACTGAGGACCTCGGGTTTCGGGCATCCTTCCCCACATGAACACGTGGCAGGAGGACCGCCCGGGCGGCGGCGGATACGGGTCGTACGGTCAGGGCCAGGGCGGTCGGCGTCCGGCGGGCCAGGCCCCGGGGTACGGCGGCCCGCAGGGCGGTCAGGGCCACGACGGCTACGGCGGCCCGGGCGGCTCCGCCGGCCAGGGGTACGGCGCGGCCGCGGAGCCTCCGCTGCCGCCCGAGCTCAACCCCCGTGGGGCGGGCGTCCCGGCGCCGGCCGCGCCTGCGGCGCCGTCGGCGGTGCCCGGCAGGTCCGTGCCGCGCCAGCACCCCGGCCGGCCGGCTCCCGGCGGGCCGAGTGGTCCCGGTGGTCCCGGTGGTCCCGGCGGCCCTGGTGGCCCGAACGGACCGGGCGGGCCGGGCGGCCCCGGTGCGCCGGTGGCGCCGCCGGCCGCGGGCCGCTCGCGCTGGCCGCGCCGCCGGAAGATCAAGGTGACCGCGCTGGCCGTCGTCACCACCCTGCTGGTGACCGGCATCGGCACGTACTTCTGGGCCGACTCGCAGCTCAACCACGAGAACGTGCTCGCCGGGTACGCCGGCAGGCCCGCCGAGGGCAAGGGCACCAACTGGCTGATCGTCGGCTCCGACAGCCGGGCCGGGCTCTCCGATGCGGACGAGGACTCGCTGCACACCGGCTCCGCCGAGGGCAAGCGCAGCGACTCGATGATGATCCTGCACATCGGGGACAACGGGAACACCCTGATGTCCATCCCGCGCGACTCCTGGGTGCAGATCCCGGCGCACGCGGACACCGGCGGCAGCGGCAAGACCGTCCCGGCGGCCACGTCCAAGATCAACGCGGCCTTCGCCCGGGGCGGCGGCCGGCTGCTGGTGCAGACCGTCGAGTCCAACACCGGCATCCACATCGACCACTACGCGGAGATCGGCTTCGCCGGGTTCGTCGGCATCGTCGACTCGGTCGGCGGCGTGGACATGTGCATCGAGCAGGACGTCTCCGACAAGGACTCGGGCCTGAACCTGAAGGCCGGCTGCCAGACCCTCAGCGGCTCCCAGTCGCTGGCCTTCGTCCGGCAGCGGCACCAGATGGCCGACCAGGACCTCGGCCGGATGCGCAACCAGCAGAAGTTCCTCGGCGCGCTGGCCAAGCAGGCGGCCTCCCCCGCCACCCTGCTCAACCCGTTCACCTTCTACCCGATGGTCAGTTCGGGCCTCGGCACGCTGATCGTGGACGAGGACGCCGGGCTGACCGACCTCGGCTCGCTCTTCCTGGCGATGAAGGGGGTCTCCGGCGGCGAGGGCAAGAGCATCACGGTGCCGATCGGCAACCCGGACTTCCGCACCCCGACCGGCGAGTCCGCGGTCAAGTGGGACCCGGCCAAGTCCAAGCAGGTCTTCGACGCGATGAAGAACGACAGCCCGATGCCCGACGTGAAGTAGCCACCGGCTGCGGGCGGTTGACGGCCCGTCGGCGCGTCGCGCGCCACGGGCCCCCGGCGGGGCGATCACAATGTGGCCCATGTCGCTGGTGACCGCACTCATCTCCCGCCGCCGCCACCGCCTGCTCGGGCGGCCGGTCCAGGAACTGCTCGCGCTGTACGGGATGGAGGTCCCGGCCGCCGTCGAGATCGGTCCCGGACTGACCGTCTTCCACCGGGGCTTCGGCACCGTCCTGCACCCGTACACCACGCTGGGCGCCGACGTGACGCTCTACAACGGCGTCACCATCGGCCGGGCCGACCCGTGGGTGCCGCAGGAGCAGAGCCCGATGCGGCGGGTGGTGCTGGAGGACGGGGTGGTGGTCTGCGCCGGCGCGAAGATCATCTGCAAGGAGGGCGTCCTCACCGTCGGCGCCGGGACGATCGTCGGCGCCAACGCCGTCCTCACCCGCTCCACCGGCCCGAACGAGATCTGGGCGGGCGCCCCGGCCCGGTGCCTCGGAATCCGGCGGTCGGCCGATCGGCCCCCGCGGGTCCCGGGCGCCGCGGACAGCCGATCGGCGACCTCCTGAAGGGCCCTTCCGACGCGTGAAGGGCCTTTCCGGGTGCGCCGGAGCCCCTCGGCCGATGCCGGCCGAGGGGCTCCCTGCTCCACCTGCGCCGGGCCTACGGGAGGTTGCGGGCCATCACGATGCGCTGGACCTGGTTGGTGCCCTCGTAGATCTGGGTGATCTTCGCGTCCCGCATCATCCGCTCCACCGGGTAGTCCCGGGTGTAGCCGTAACCACCCAGCAACTGCACCGCGTCCGTGGTCACCTCCATCGCCACATCCGACGCGAAACACTTCGCCGCCGCCCCGAAGAACGTCAGATCACCGTCCGTACGCTGCGACTTCGCCGCCGCCGCATACGTCAGCTGCCGCGCCGCCTCCAGCTTCATCGCCATGTCCGCCAGCATGAACTGCACACCCTGGAACTCCGCGATCGCCTTCCCGAACTGCTTGCGCTCCTTCACGTACCCCTTCGCGTAGTCCAACGCACCCTGCGCGATACCGATCGCCTGCGCCGCGATCGTCACCCGGGTGTGGTCCAGCGTCTTCATCGCCGTCGCGAAACCCGTACCCTCCGCACCGATCATCCGGTCCGCCGGAATCCGCACATTGTCGAAGTACACCTCACGCGTCGGCGACCCCTTGATCCCCAACTTCTTCTCCGGCGCCCCGAACGACACCCCCGCATCGCCCTTCTCCACCACGAACGCCGAAATCCCCTTCGACCGCAACGACGGATCCGTCACCGCCATCACCGTGTAGAACTCCGACACCCCGGCATTGGTGATCCACCGCTTCACACCGTTCAGCACCCAGAAGTCACCGTCCCGCACCGCCCGGGTCCTCATCCCCGCCGCGTCCGAACCCGCCTCCGGCTCCGACAGGCAGTACGAGAACATCCCCTCACCACGCGCCAACGCCCCCAGGTACTTCGCCTTCAGCTCCTCCGAGCCCGACAGCTGCACCGGCAGCGAACCCAGCTTGTTGACCGCCGGAATCAGCGACGACGAGGCACACACCCGCGCCACCTCCTCGATCACCAGCACCGTCGCCAGCGCGTCCGCCCCCGCACCGCCGTACTCCTCCGGCACATGCACCGCATGCAGGTCGCTGCCCTGCAACGCGTCCAGCGCCTCCTGCGGGAACCGCCCCTGCTCGTCCACCTCCGCCGCGAACGGAGCGATCTTCGCCTCCGCCAGCGAACGCACCGCCTCACGGAGCATCTCGTGCTCCTCGCTGAGCCGGAAGAGGTCGAAGTCCGAGCTGCCCGCCATGTGCCACACCCTTCGCGCGTTAACTACCGTTCAGTAGGGCCATCCTAGGCTCGCCCCCCGCGCACCGGCAGGTGACATGCACGACACGGGCCGGCGCCCGGCGGACGGCTCAGCGGACGCTCTCGCCCAGGGTGTCGCTGGTCGTCCGGTGCTGCGCGAAGTATTCGTCCATCCGGTCGTTGCGGACGGCCTCCCAGAGGGTCGCGGAGGCGGCCGTGTCGAGCTTGACGACGTCCTGGCCGCCGATGCTGTCGAAGCCGCCGAAGGGCGCGTTCATGAAGCGGACGTCGTCCGGCCGCACGCCGCGCAGGCTCCAGCCGAGGTCGTAGAGGTCGGTGTTGCTGAGCCGGTCGTCGACGCTCACCACGTCGCCGACGGCCTGGAGCAGACCGGTGAGGCGGCCGGGGTTGCCCAGGGTGCCGGCGTTCATGGTCTGGATCATGAGGGCGCGCAGGAAGTTCTGCTGGCGCTTGGTGCGGTCGAGGTCGCCGTTGGGCAGGCCGTGCCGCTCGCGGACGTACAGCAGGGCCTCGTCGCCGCTCATGTGGTGGGTGCCCTTGAGCCACTCGCGGGCGTCGCCCTTGGCCTCGATGGTCTGCGGGATGGTGATGTCGACGCCGCCGACGGCGTCGGTGAGCTTCTTGAAGCCGTTCCAGTCGATCACCGCGACATGGTCGATCCGGATGCCGGTGAGCTTCTGCACCGTGTCGACCATCAGCGGCGGGCCGCCCCAGGAGTACGCCGCGTTGATCTTCGCCATGCCGTGGCCGGGCACCGGCACCCAGGTGTCCCGGGCGATCGAGACCAGCGAGACGCTCCTGCGGTCCGCCGACAGGTGCATCAGCATCATCGTGTCGCTGCGGCTCGCGCCCTCCTTCCAGGCCGGCGCCTTGGCCTGGCCGCCGGTGGTGGCCACGTCGGAGCGGGCGTCCAGGCCGACCAGCAGGAAGGTCAGGCCAGCGCCCGGCACGGGCTTGGGCTGGGCGGACTCCGGGACGCTCGGGAAGGCGCCGGGGATCCGTTCCACGGAGGACGCGTAGTGCTCGGCCGTCCAGTAGATGCCGCCGATGCCGCCGCCGATCAGCACCAGCAGGGTGGCCAGGGTCCAGATCAGCACCCGCCTGGTCCGGCGGCGGCGCCTGCCACGGCCCGCCGCGGCCTCCTCGGTCCCGCCCTCGGGCAGGCCGTCGGCCTCGTCCCGCTCGTCGAACAGACTGAGCGAGTCGGGTCGCCCGCCCGCCCCGTCCTCGTACTCCCGCGCGTTCATGCGCGCATTCTGTCGCTCCGGCCGGACGTGCGGGATTGAAACGGAAGTTCCCACGGCGACCGATACGCACCGGTGTTCACTCCGTTACCCACCGCTGTCGCAACCGCTTCGGGGGACCGGCCCACGGCCCGGCGTCCGGCGGATACCATCGGTGCCTGCGGCCCCGGGCACCCGACCCGGCACGGCCAGAGTCCCGACCACAAAGGGGAAGCACGTGGCCCTCCGTCTCACGGTGATCGGTACCGGCTACCTCGGTGCAACGCACGCCGCCTGCATGGCCGAGCTGGGCTTCGAGGTGCTCGGGCTGGACATCGACCCGGAGAAGGTGGCGGCCCTCAAGGCCGGCCGGGTGCCGATGTACGAACCCGGGCTGGCCGAGCTGCTGGTGAAGCACGTGCCCGGGCACGAGGGATCGACCGGACGCCTGCGGTTCACCGACTCGCCCCGGGAGGTCGCCGAGTTCGGCGACGTGCACTTCATCTGCGTCAACACCCCGCAGAAGAAGGGCGAGTTCGCGGCCGACATGTCGTACGTCGACTCGGCGCTGGACTCGATCGCCCCGTACCTGACCCGGCCGACCCTGGTGGTCGGCAAGTCCACCGTGCCGGTCGGCAGCGCCAACCGGCTGGCCGAGCGGCTGGCCGCGCTGGCCCCGGCCGGTGAGGCCGCCGAGCTGGCGTGGAACCCGGAGTTCCTGCGCGAGGGCTACGCCGTCGGCGACACCCTGCACCCGGACCGGCTGGTGGTCGGGGTCCGCAGCGAGCGGGCCGAGCAGCTGCTGCGCGAGGTGTACGCGACGCCGATCGCCGAGGGCGTGCCCTTCGTGGTGACCGACTTCCCGACCGCCGAGCTGGTCAAGGCGGCCGCGAACTCGTTCCTGGCCACCAAGATCTCTTTCATCAACGCGATGGCCGAGGTCTGCGAGAGCGCCGGCGCGGACGTGGTCCAGCTCAGCCAGGCGCTGGCGCACGACGAGCGGATCGGCGGCAAGTTCCTCAACGCCGGCCTGGGCTTCGGCGGCGGCTGCCTGCCCAAGGACATCCGGGCCTTCATGGCCCGCGCCGGAGAGCTGGGCGCCGACCAGGCGCTGACCTTCCTGCGCGAGGTCGACTCGATCAACATGCGGCGCCGCTCCCGGATGGTGGAGCTGGCCCGCGAGCAGTGCGGCGGCGGCTTCCTGGGCCGCCGGGTGGCGGTCCTGGGCGCGGCCTTCAAGCCGAACTCGGACGACATCCGGGACTCCCCCGCGCTCAACGTGGCCGGCCAGATCCAGTTGCAGGGCGCCCAGGTCACGGTCTACGACCCGAAGGCGATGGACAACGCCCGCAAGATGTTCCCCAGCCTGGCGTACGCGGCGACGCCGCTGGAGGCCGCGGAGGGGGCGCACGTGGTGCTGCACCTGACCGAGTGGCAGGAGTTCCGCGAGCTGGACCCGGAGGTGCTCGGCAAGGTGGTCGCCGAGCGCCGGATACTGGACGGCCGCAACATCCTGGACGTGCCGCGCTGGCGGGCCGCCGGGTGGACCTACCGGGCGATGGGCCGCCCCGGCGCGGAGTAGGCGCCCGGGGTCGGCGCCGCGGTAGGCGCCCGGGTCCCCGTACGGCGCGCCCGGCAGCGGAATGCCCGGCCGTCGCAGACCGTTGGAGTGCGTCATGAGCTACGGAGACCGGGAGACGGTTCGCAGGATCCTTCTGGACGCGGGCGACACCTGGGCGGTGGTCGGCCTGTCCACCAACACCCGCCGGGCCGCGTACGGCGTGGCGCAGGTGCTGCAGCGTGCCGGCAAGCGGGTGGTGCCGGTGCACCCCAAGGCCGAGACGGTGCTGGGCGAGCAGGGGTACGCCACCCTCGCCGACATCCCCTTCGACGTCGACGTGGTGGACGTGTTCGTGAACAGTCACCTGGCCGGCGAGGTCGCCGACCAGGCGGTGGCGGCGGGCGCCAAGGCGGTCTGGTTCCAGCTGGACGTGGTCGACCAGGCCGCCTACGAGCGCACCACCGGCGCCGGGCTGGACATGGTCATGGACCGCTGCCCGGCGATCGAGCTGCCACTGCTCTAGGCACCGCGCGAGGCCTCCGGGGCGGGCGGGACGGCGAGCGGGACGGCGATGTCGCAGACCGGGTCGCCCCCGCCGGCCCCGGCCCAGTCCGCGAAGTAGACCTCGCGGGGCTCACCGGCCACCTCGCGGCCCTGCCGCCTGGCCCACTGGAAGACGGCGTCGTAGGCCGCGAGGATCTGCGGATAGACCACCTGCGCCTTGGTGATGGTGGCGTAGGCCTCGTGGTGGGCGGGCTCGACCCGGCACGGGTGGGTGATCTCGGCGGACCGGTCCCGGTCGACCGGGACGCAGAGCTCCACCGGCCCGTCGCTGTCCTCGTTGACCTCGCCGTGGTAGACGACGAAGGGGGCGCCGAACACCCCGCCGTAGGCCTCGGCGGCCCCGAACAGGCGGTCGCACGCCGCCGGGATCCAGGTCGGCAGGTCCTCCGGCCCGGCGTGCCGCTGCTCGGTGAGCACCAGCTGCTCCGGCACCTCGCGCTGCTGAATGTCGAACATGTCCAGACTCCCTTCGCCACCTGACAGTTGGATGCGGAGGTAGGCCGCCAGCTCGCGCTGGGCGGCGATCCGGTGTTCGACCGCGGCCCAGTACTCGGCCACCAGCCGGGCGCCTTCCGCGCCCGGTGCGGCCAGTACCTCGGCGACCACGGCCAGCGGCATGTCCAGCCCGCGCATCAGCCTGATCCGGCGGGCGTCGACCAGCCGGCTCTCGCGGTAGTAGCGGTAGCCGGTGTCCGGGTCCACCCGGTCGGGCCGCAGCACGCCCTGGCCGTCGTACAGCCGCAGGGCCTTCTGCGACAGCCGGGACCGGCGCGCGAAGGCGCCGATGCCGAGCAGTGCGTCCTCCTCCATGTCCTCCACCGTCCTGTCTGCCCCAGGGGGAAGGTCAACCGCGGCCGTCGAGCTGTTCGAGGGTGGCCCGGGAGGGGCCGCGGGAGGTGCCCCGGAGGTCGGTGGCCACGTCCTCGGCCCGGCGCAGCACCCGGACGGCGTTGTGCCAGGTGAGCTTGGACAGGTCGGTCTCGGACCAGCCGCGACCGAGCAGCTCGGCGATCAGGTTGGGGTAGCCCGCGACGTCCTCCAGCCCCTCCGGCAGGAAGGCGGTGCCGTCGAAGTCGCCGCCGATCCCGAGGTGGTCGATCCCGGCCACCTCCCGCATGTGGTCCAGGTGGTCGGCCACGACGGCGACGGTGGCGACCGGCTGCGGGTGGGCGGCCTCGTACGCGCGCTGGACCTCCATCGCCTCCGGCGTGGTCTCCAGCGGGTGCAGGCCGTGCGCGCGCATGTTGTCGTCCGCGGCGGCGGTCCACTCGATGGCGGCGGGCAGGACGAACTTCGGCACGAAGGTGGCCATCGCCAGGCCGCCGTTGGCGGGCAGCTGGGCCAGGACGTCGTCCGGGATGTTGCGCGGGTGGTCGCAGACGGCGCGCGAGGAGGAGTGCGAGAAGATCACCGGCGCCTCGGAGACCCGGAGTGCGGCCCGCATGGTGTCGGCCGAGACGTGCGAGAGGTCGACCAGCATGCCGAGCCGGTTCATCTCCCGGACGACCTCCTCGCCGAAGGCGGTCAGCCCGCCCGCGGCCGGGACGTCGGTGGCGGAGTCCGCCCACGGCACGTTGTCGTTGTGGGTGAGCGTCATGTACCGCACGCCCAGCTCGTACATCATCCGCAGGGTGCCCAGCGAGCAGTTGATGGAGTGCCCGCCCTCGGCGCCGATCAGCGAGGCGATCCGGCCCCGGCGCCGGGCGGTCTCCATGTCGTCGGCGGTGAGGGCCAGTTGAAGGGCCGCCGGGTAGCGCCCGACCATCGTCCGGACGAAGTCGATCTGTTCGAGGGTCGCGCTGACCGCCTGGTCGCCGGCGTAGTCGGAGCGCACGAACACCGACCAGAACTGCGCACCGACCCCGCCCGAGCGGAGCCGGGCGAAGTCGGTGTGCAGCCGGCCGGTCTGGTCGGCCGTCAGGTCGACGGCGTCCAGGTCGTAACCCGCCTGGGCGCGCATCGCCCAGGGGAGGTCGTTGTGGCCGTCCACCACGGGGGTGTCGCGGAGGACGGCACGGGCGCGATCGAGCAGTTCAGGAGTCATCCCCCTGTTCTACCGCGTGCGATCCGCCGCGAGATCTACTTGCCGAAGCCGAAGGACGAGGAGCCGGCGACCTTGGCGCGCAGTTTCTTGCCCTTCTCGGTGGCCTGGTTGTTCAGCTCGCTCTGGAACTCGACCATCTTCTCGGCCAGTTCGGGGTCGAACGCGGCGAGCATCCGGACCGCCAGCAGGCCGGCGTTGCGCGCGCCGGCGACCGAGACGGTGGCCACCGGCACGCCGGCCGGCATCTGGACGATCGACAGCAGGCTGTCCATGCCGTCCAGGTAGCGCAGCGGCACCGGCACGCCGATCACCGGCAGCGGGGTGACGGAGGCCAGCATGCCCGGCAGGTGGGCGGCGCCGCCGGCGCCCGCGATGATCGCCTTCAGGCCTCGCCCGTGCGCCTGCTCGCCGTAGGCCACCATCTCGCGCGGCATCCGGTGCGCCGAGACCACATCGACCTCGTACGGGACCTCGAACTCGTCGAGTGCCTGGGCCGCGGCCTCCATCACGGGCCAGTCGGAGTCCGAGCCCATGACGATGCCGACGACGGGACCAGTGGGGTTGGTCATTCGGTGATCGTTCCTCGCAGGTAGGCGGCCGCATGGCGGGCGCGCTCGCGGATGTCGTCGAGGTCGTCCCCGAAGACGTTGACGTGGCCGACCTTGCGGCCGGGCTTGACGTCCTTCCCGTACATGTGGATCTTCAGGCCCGGGTCGCGGGCCATGCAGTGCAGGAAGGCGCGGTACATGTCGGGGTAGTCCCCGCCGAGGACGTTGACCATGACCGTCCACCGGGCGCGCGGGCGCGGGTCGCCCAGCGGCAGGTCGAGCACGGCCCGCAGGTGGTTCTCGAACTGCGAGGTGACGGCGCCGTCCTGGGTCCAGTGGCCCGAGTTGTGCGGGCGCATGGCCAGCTCGTTGACCAGGATCCGGCCGTCGCGGGTCTGGAAGAGCTCGACCGCGAGGTGGCCGGTGATGTCCAGGTCGCCCGCGATCCGCAGGGCCAGGGCCTGGGCCTCGCCGGCCAGGGCCGGGTCCAGGTCGGGGGCCGGGGCGGTGACCTCGGCGCAGACGCCGTTCTCCTGGACGCTCTCCACCACGGGGTAGGCCACGGCCTGGCCACTGGGCGAGCGGACCACGTTGGCGGCCAGTTCACGCAGGAAGTCGACCTTCTCCTCGGCCAGCACGGGCACCCCGGCGAGGAACGGCGCGGCGGCCTCGGACTCGTCGTCGACGACCCAGACGCCCTTGCCGTCGTAGCCGCCGCGGACGGTCTTCAGGACCACCGGGTAGCCGGCGCCCTCCTGGGCGAAGGCGGTGACGTCGGCCGGGTCGGCGACCAGCCGGTGGCGCGGGCAGGGCACCCCGATGGAGTCCAGCTTCGCCCGCATCACGCCCTTGTCCTGGGCGTTCACCAGCGCCTCGGGGCCGGGGCGGACGGCGATGCCGTCCGCCTGGAGGGCCCGCAGGTGCTCGGTGGGCACGTGCTCGTGGTCGAAGGTGATCACGTCGCAGCCCGCCGCGAACCGGCGCAGCGTGTCGAGGTCGCGGTAGTCACCGAGCACCACGTCGGAGACCACCTGTGCGGCGGAGTCCTGGGGGGTGTCGGCGAGGAGCTTGAACCGGACGCCGAGCGGGATACCCGCCTGGTGCGCCATCCGGGCCAGCTGGCCGCCGCCGATCATGCCGACCACTGGAAAATTCACATTGCCCGCGAGAGTCACGCCGCCCAGGATATCCGGGCCGGTCGGGGCGGGTGCACAGCCGGGCGTCGGCCGGGCGGGGGCCACCGGGGTGGGGACGGCCCCGTGTGGAGCGAGTAGCCTGGATGGCCGGACCCCGAGAAGCACAATCCGATCATGTGTGTATACGAGGGGACCGCTCGCGCCGAACCGGCGTGAGCACGGCACCCCTCGCACGCGAGCACATGGAGACAGCCGGGTATGACGATCACCACCGCGCCCAAGCCATCCCTGGTGCAGCGCCTGCACGGGATCTCGGGCGAGATGATCAAGTTCGGCGTCGTCGGCCTGAGCGGCGTCGCCGTCAACTTCGCCGTCTTCTGGATCTGCATCAACGGCCTCGGCCTGGCCTCGCTGCGCTCCAACATCGCCGCCACCCTGGTCGCCATCGCGACCAACTACCTCGGCTACCGCTACTGGCTCTACCGCGACCGCGACGCGGCCTCGCGCAAGCGCGAGATCACGCTCTTCCTGCTGTTCAGCGGCGCCGGCATGCTGATCGAGACCGGGATCCTCGGCTTCTCCGTCTACGCCCTCGGCCTCACCACGCACCTGGAGCAGCTCGCCGCGAAGGTCGTCGGCCTCGGCGCCGGCACGGTCTTCCGCTTCTTCTCGTACCGCACCTGGGTCTTCAAGGCCCTCCCTGAGCTCACCGAGCCCGAACCGGCCGTGGTCACCGAGGCCGAGCGGCTGCTCAGCGCCGAGCAGCCGGCGTACGTCGAGCAGAACTCCTGACAGCCGGTCAACCCCGAGCCCGCACGTCACCCACCCGTTCGGCTCCGCCCGTCGGTCGTACGGCTCCGCCCCGCACGGCGCCAGTCCGTCGCACGGCTCCGCCCCACACTGCGCCAGCCGGTCGTACGGCTCCGCCCTACACTGCGCTAGCCGGTCGTACGGCTCCGCCCTACGAACAGCGCGAACACCGGCGGCTGGAGGGACAGCAGTTCCAGCCGGCCGCCGTCCGCCTCGGCGAGGTCGCGGGCGACGGCGAGGCCGATGCCGGTGGAGTTGCGGCCGCTGACCGCCCGTTCGAAGACCCGGTTGCCGAGTTCGGCCGGGACGCCCGGGCCCTCGTCCTGGACCTCGGCGACGATCGAGCTGCCGGACCGGCGGACCCGCAGGGTGATGGTACCGGCGCCGTGCATCAGGGAGTTCTCGATCAGGGTGGCCAGCACCTGGGCGACGGTGCCGGGGGTGCCGGTGACGTGCGCGCCGCGGATGCCCTCGATCACCAGGCGTCGGCCGCTGTCCCGCAGGGGCGGCCCCCACTCCTCCACCTGCTGCTTGACGACCTCGTCGAGCGGGAAGCTGACCGCCGTCGGGCTGCTGCGGTCGCGCTGGTTGGTGAGCAGGCGCTGCACCACGTCGGTGAGCCGTTCGACCTGCTGCAGGCCGATGGCCGCCTCCTCCCGTACGGTGGCGGGTTCCTCGGCGAGGGCGGTGATCTCCTCCAGGCGCATGGACAGCGCGGTGAGCGGGGTGCGCAGCTGGTGCGAGGCGTCGGCGGCGAGCCGGCGCTCGGCGGTGAGCATGCGGGCGATGCGTTCGGCGCTGGCGTCGAGCACCTCGGCAATCCGGTCGAGTTCGGGGACGCCGTAACGGCGGTCGCGGGGGCGCGGGTCGCCGGAGCCGAGCCGTTCGGCGGTCTCGGCGAGGTCGGTGAGCGGACGGGCCAGCCGTTTGGCCTGCCAGACGGCGAGCGCGACGGCGGCCTGGACCGCGAGCAGGGCGACCACGCCGAGCAGCAGCAGCATGTTGCCGATCTCGTGGTCGACCTCTTCACGGGACTGCATCACGGTGACGGTCTCGCCGCTGGCACCGACCTCGGCGGCACTGAGGGTGGGGCCCTTCACCGGGCGTCCGGCCGCGATGAGCGGCTGGCCGGGGATGTCGACGAGGACGAAGGAGCCCTCGGTGACCTGGGCGGCGAACTTCTCGCCGGTGACCGGCTCACCCGCCGCCAGTCTGCTCTCGACCAGCCCGAGCACCCGGACGGCCTCCGCGTCGACCCGGTCGTTGGCCGCGCTGACGATGCTCTGCTTCTCGATCAGTGCCAGCGGTACGCAGAACACCGCGACCACCACCAGGACGACGCCCAGCAGCGAATTGATCATCCTGCGCTTCACGCCGGGCGGCCTCTGTCAGTTCTTCTCGAAGCGGAAGCCCACGCCGCGGACGGTGGCGATGTAGCGCGGGTTGGCCGCGTCGTCGCCGAGCTTCTTGCGCAACCAGGAGATGTGCATGTCGAGGGTCTTGGTCGAGGTCCACCAGGTGGTGTCCCAGACCTGGCGCATGATCTCCTCACGGGTGACCACCCGGCCGGCGTCCCGGACCAGCACCCGGAGCAGCTCGAACTCCTTGGCGGAGAGGGTGAGCTCCTCCTCGCCGAGCCAGGCCCGGTGCGACTCGATGTCGATCTTCACGCCGTGCGCACCGGTGGTGAGCTGGTCCACGTTGCCGCGGCGCAGCAGGGCGCGGACCCGGGCGAGCAGTTCGGCGAGCCGGAACGGCTTGGTGACGTAGTCGTCGGCGCCGGCGTCGAGGCCGACCACGGTGTCCACCTCGTCGGCGCGCGCGGTGAGTACCAGGACCGGGAAGCTCTTGCCGTCGGCACGCAGTCGGCGGCAGACCTCCAGGCCGTCCATCTCGGGCAACCCGAGGTCCAGGACGATCAGGTCGACCTCCTCGGTCAGCCCGGCGCCCAGCGCGGCGGGGCCGTCCTCCCGGACCAGCACCTCGTAGCCCTCCCGGCGCAGGGCGCGGGCCAGCGGTTCGGAGATTGCCGGGTCGTCCTCGGCCAGCAGCACACAGGTCATGGCCTGATGGTAGACCGCCACAGGCGCCTTGATCAGGGTGCGTACGGGCCCTTGACCTCCGCATGACCTGCGCGCGAGGCAACCGTGGCCGGGGGTCGGCAGGCGCTGTGAACTAGTTCACAGAGCGTGATCACCACGCCGGGCCCGCCATGGTTTCAAAGGCTCGGTCGAGCGCCCCCCTTTGTCGAGGATTTCCACGTGCTACCTTCGCTTCAAAGGAGATTCTGCGCTTGGGCCATTGAATTCGCACCCCACGGGCTCCCTCGCTTTGCTTGCGCATTACCTGGTTTGCAAGGTTTGTCCGGCCATGTCATGGAATACCGCCACGTACAGTGGTTTGGTCCCCGTCCGCCTCCACCCCCCTTGGCGGACGAAGTCAGGCAAGGAACCCCTATACATGGCGTCTACCACCCTGGATGCCGGCGTACAGTCGGCCCCTCCCAGCGGCAAGACCTTCCTCGGGCACCCCCGGGGCCTCGCCACTCTCTTCATGAGCGAGATGTGGGAGCGCTTCAGCTACTACGGCATGCGCGCCCTGCTGGTCCTCTACATGACGGCCGCCACCACCGACGGCGGCCTCGGTATGAAGGTGGCCGTCGCCGCCGCGGTCTACAGCGTGTACACCGCCATGGTCTACCTGCTGGCCCTGCCCGGCGGCTGGATCGCCGACCGCTTCCTCGGCGCCCGCAAGACCGTCGCCGTCGGCGGCGCGATCATCATGGCCGGGCACTTCATGCTGGCCGTGCCGGCCACCGTGTCCTTCTTCGCCGGCCTGGGCCTCATCGCCATCGGTTCCGGCCTGCTGAAGGCCAACATCTCGACCATGGTCGGCCACCTCTACGACGGGCCGAACGACCCGCGTCGCGACGGTGGCTTCACGATCTTCTACATGGGCATCAACCTCGGTGCCTTCGCCGCGCCGCTGGTCATCGGCACCGTGGGCCAGAGCGTCGACTGGCACCTCGGCTTCGCCCTCGCCGGCGTCGGCATGGCCCTGGGCCTCGGCCAGTTCCTGCTCGGCACCCGCCACCTGAGCGCCCGCAGCGACGTGGTGTCCTCGCCGATCTCGGCCGCCGAGAAGCGCGACGTGTTCCGCAAGGCCGGCCTCTGGCTGGCGCTGGCCGTGGTGTTCTACGCCGTGGTGGCGCTGACCGGCAGCTTCACCATCGACTGGGTGATCTGGCTGCTGTCGATCGCGGGCATCGCGCTCCCGGTCTTCGTCTTCGGCAAGGTGAAGCGGGACAAGGACCTCAGCTCGGACGAGCAGTCCAAGATGAGCGGCTACATCTGGTTCTTCGTCGCGGCCGCCGTGTTCTGGATGATCTACGACCAGTCCGGCTCGACGCTGAGCGTCTTCGCGGACGACAGCACCGCCTCCACGCTGTTCGGCTTCGACTTCCCGTCCAGCTGGTTCCAGTCGCTCAACCCGCTCTACATCATGGCGCTGGCCCCGGTCTTCGCCTGGCTGTGGGTGGCCCTGGCCCGCCGGGGGAAGAACCCCAGCACAACGATGAAGTTCGCGATCGGCCTGCTGATGGTCGGCGCGTCCTTCCTGGTGATGATGCTGGCGATGGCGGCGGCGACCGGCGGCACCAAGGTCACGCCGCTCTGGCTGGCGATGGTCTACCTCGTCCAGACCGTCGGTGAGCTCACGCTCTCCCCGGTCGGCCTGTCGGTGACCACCAAGCTGGCGCCGGAGAAGTACGCCAGCCAGATGATGGGTGTCTGGTTCCTCGCCGTCACGGCGGGCGACTGCGTGGCCGCGATCTTCCAGCTGGTCCTGGGCGACGCCACCGGCAGCACCTGGTACTTCGCGGTCCAGGGTCTGCTGGCGATCATCGCCGGTGTCGCACTGGCGCTGTACCGCAAGAAGGTCGTCAGGCTCATGGGCGACGTGCACTGACGGACCCGTGGCACGTCGAAGGGCCGGTACCCGCCGAGGCGGGTACCGGCCCTTCGACGTGCGCCGGTCAGAACTCCCGCGCGCCCGCGCGCCAGACCGCGGCGGTGAGCGGCACACCCGGCCGGTAGGCGAGGTGGACGTGCGACGGCGCCTCCAGCAGCAGCAGGTCGGCCCGGGCGCCCGGGGTGATCGCGCCGACGTCGCCGCGGCGCAGCGCCTTGGCACCGCCCGCGGTGGCGGCGTGCACGGCCTCGTCCGGGGTCATCCCCATCTCGCGGACGGCCACCGCGATGCAGAAGGCCATCGAGCTGGTGAAGCTGGAGCCCGGGTTGCAGTCGGTGGACAGCGCGACGGTGGCGCCCGCGTCGAGCAGACGGCGCGCGTTCGGGTAGGCGGCGCGGGTGGAGAACTCCGCGCCGGGCAGCAGGGTGGCCACCGTCTCCGAGCCGGCCAGCGCGGCGACGTCCTCGTCGGTGAGGTGGGTGCAGTGGTCGGCCGATGCGGCGCCCAGCTCGACCGCCAGCTGCACGCCCGGCCCGTACGAGAGCTGGTTGGCGTGCACCCGCGGGATGAGTCCGCGCTTGGCGCCGGCGGTGAGGACGGCGCGGGCCTGGTCGCCGTCGAAGGCACCCCGCTCGCAGAAGACGTCCACCCAGCGGGCGTGCGGGGCGCAGGCGTCCAGCATCTCGCCGGTGACCAGGTCGACGTAGCCGGCCGGGTCGTCGGCGAACTCGGGCGCGACCACGTGGGCGCCGAGGTAGGTGGTCTCCGGGGTGTGCGAGGCGGCGATCCGCAGCGCCCGGGCCTCGTCGGCGACGGTCAGGCCGTAGCCGGACTTGCACTCGACCGTGGTGGTGCCCTGGTGCAGTGCCTCGCGCAGGAAGCGGACCAGGTTGGCGTCCAGCTCGGCGTCGGTGGCCGCGCGGGTGGCGGCGACCGTGGTGCGGATGCCGCCCGCACTGTAGGCCTGCCCGGACATCCGGGCGTTGAACTCGGCGGTGCGGTCGCCCGCGAAGACCAGGTGGGCGTGGGAGTCGACGAAACCGGGCAGCAGCGCGCGGTGCCTGGCGTCGAACCGCTCGTCCGCGGCGGGTGCGGCGGCGGCCGGGCCGACCCAGGCGACCCGGCTGCCCTCGACGACCACGGCGGCGTCCTGGAGCAGGCCCAGCGGGCCCTGTCCGAGCGCGGGGTCGTTCGTCACCAGGGTGCCGACGTCGGTGATCAGGAGGCTCAAGGGGACCCTTTCACTTCGGGACCCGAGAACGGGCCCCACCAGATCAGCCCTGGTGGGGCCCGCTCCCGGGAGTCTATGACTGCAGGGCGTCGATCGCGTCACGCAGGGCGGCCGGAACATCGGCGACCAGTTGGTGCACGCCGTCCTTGACGATGTGCCGACCGCCGACCACCACGTGCCGCACGTCGGCGGCGGAGGCCGCGAAGACCGCCGTCTCCGCGCCCAGCGCGGGCCTGGGGCCCGCCGTCCGGACGCTGTCCAGGGCGACCGCGGTGAGGTCCGCGAGGGAGCCGGCCTCGATCCGGCCGGCCTCCGGCCAGCCGAGCGAGGCGTGGCCGTCCTCGCTGCCCGCCCGGAGCAGCGCGTTGGCCGTCCAGTGCCCGCGGGTGCGGGTGCGCAGGCGCTCGTCCAGCTCCAGGGCGCGGGCCTCCTCGAACGGGTCGATGACCGCGTGGCTGTCGCTGCCCAGGCTGATCGGGCAGCCCGCGCTCGCCAGCCGGCGGGCCGGGCCGATGCCGTCCGCGAGGTCCCGCTCGGTGGTGGGACACATGCAGATGGTGGTGGACGAGCCCGCGAGCAGCCGGATGTCGTCGTCGCTCAGATGGGTGGCGTGCACGGCGGAGGTGCGCGGGCCGAGCACGCCGTGGTCGGCGAGCAGCCGGGTCGGGGTGACGCCGTGCGCGGTGAGGCAGGCGTCGTTCTCGGCGGTCTGCTCGGAGAGGTGGACGTGCAGCGGCGTCTTGCGCATCGCCGCCCAGTGCGCGACGGTGCTCAGCTGCTCGGCCGGGACGGCCCGCACGGAGTGGACGGCGGCGCCGATCCGGGCGTGCTCGGTGGCCTTCAGCGCGTCGGCGCGGGCCGCCCAGGCGTCCGCGTCGCCGTCGCTGAACCGCAGCTGCGGCTTGGTCGGCTCGGCGCCGAAGCCGGCCGACACGTAGCAGGTGTCCAGCAGGGTGATCCGGATGCCGGCCCGCAGCGCCGCCTCGATGAGCGCGTCACCCATCGCGTTCGGGTCGTCGTACCGGCCGCCGCCGGGGGCGTGGTGCAGGTAGTGGAACTCGCCGACGGCGGTGATGCCGGCCAGCGCCATCTCGGCGTAGACCGCGGTGGCCAGCGCCAGGTAGCTGTCCGGGTCGAGCGCACCGGCGAACCGGTACATGGTGTCCCGCCAGGTCCAGAAGGTGCCGGAGCCCACCTGGACGTTGCCGCGCAGCGCGCGGTGGAAGGCGTGCGAGTGGGCGTTGGCCTGGCCGGGGAGGACCAGCCCGCCGAGCCGGACCGCCCCGGGCGGGCAGGGCCCGCTGTCCGGGGTGACCTTGGCGATCCGGCCGCCCGGGCCGACGGCGATCAGCACCTGCTGCTCGACGACCGGTCCGTTGGCGTGCGGCAGCCAGGCGTACTCCGCCCAGTACGTCACCGCTGCTGACATGCGAGGTCCTCCAGTACGTCGGCGAGAGCGGCCACGCCGGCGAGGCAGTCGCGCTCCTCGGCGTGCTCGGCCGGGGAGTGCGAGACGCCGCTCGGGTTCCGTACGAACAGCATGGCGGTCGGAATCGCCGATGCCAGGATTCCGGCGTCGTGTCCCGCGCCGGTCGGCAGGACGGGTACCCCGCCGAGGCCCTTGGCGAGCCGGTCGCGCAGCGGGCCGTCGAAGTCGACCACCGGCGTGTACGACTCCCGGGTCAGCTCGACCCGGACGCCGTCGTGCGTGCCGCGCGCGTCGGCGGCCTGCCGGATCTCCTCGACCAGTGCGGTCAGGGTCGCCTCGTCGGCGGCCCGGGAGTCCAGCCAGCCGCGGATCAGCGAGGCGATCGCGTTGGTGCCGTTGGGCTCGACGGCGACCTTGCCGAAGGTGGCCAGGGCGCCGGCCAGCTCGGCCTTCTCGCGGGCGGAGAGCACGGTGCTCGCGAAGGTGAGCATCGGGTCCCGGCGGTCCTCGATCCGGGTGGTGCCCGCGTGGTTGGCCTCGCCGTGGAAGTCGAAGCGCCAGCGGCCGTGCGGCCAGATCGCGCTGGCCACGCCGACCGGGTGCTCGGCGGTCAGGTAGCGGCCCTGCTCGACGTGCAGCTCGACGTAGGCGCCGACCCGGGCGAGCCGCTCGTGGTCCGAGCCGATCGCGGCGGGGTCGTACCCGGCCCGCTCCATCGCGTCGGGCAGCCGGACGCCGTCCGCGTCGCGCAGCGCGTACGCCTGCTCCCGGGAGAGCACGCCGGCGGTGAGGCGGGAGCCGATGCAGGCGACACCGAACCGGGCGCCCTCCTCGTCGCCGAAGTTGACGATGGCCAGCGGCTTGTCGAACTCGGCTCCGCGCGCACGGAGTTCGTCCAGGGCGGCGAAGGCGGAGACCACGCCGAGCGGGCCGTCGAAGGCGCCGCCGTCCGGGACGGAGTCCAGGTGCGAGCCGGTGACGATCGCGCCGCCGGCGTTCGGGTCGCCGAGCCACGCCCACTGGTTGCCGTTGCGGTCCAGCTCGTAGGCCAGGCCGCGCGAGCGGGCCTGCTCCTCGAACCAGGCCCGGCACTCGGCGTCGGCGGTGTTCCAGGCGAAGCGGCGGTACCCGCCGGAGGAGGCGGAGCGGCCCACGGGGAGCAGCTCCGCCCACATCCGACGGAAGGAGTCCTCGGTCACAGCTCGTTCATGGGGACGCGCACCCCGCGCTCGTCCGCGACCTCGACCGCGCGGTCGTAGCCGGCGTCGACGTGCCGGATGACACCCATGCCCGGGTCGTTGGTGAGCACCCGGCGGATCTTCTCGCCCGCGAGCGCGGTGCCGTCGGCGACCGTGACCTGGCCGGCGTGGATCGAGCGGCCGATGCCGACGCCGCCGCCGTGGTGGATGGAGACCCAGGACGCGCCGGAGGCGACGTTGACCATGGCGTTGATCAGCGGCCAGTCGGCGATCGCGTCCGAGCCGTCCAGCATGGCCTCGGTCTCGCGGTACGGGGAGGCGACCGAGCCGCAGTCCAGGTGGTCACGGCCGATCACCAGCGGGGCGGAGAGCTCACCGCTCGCGACCATGTCGTTGAAGCGCACGCCGGCCTTGTCGCGCTCGCCGTAGCCGAGCCAGCAGATCCGCGCCGGGAGGCCCTGGAAGTGCACCTTCTCCTGGGCCATCTTGATCCAGCGGTGCAGCGACTCGTTCTCCGGGAAGAGGTCGAGCACGGCCTTGTCGGTCTTGTAGATGTCCTGCGGGTCGCCGGACAGGGCGGCCCAGCGGAACGGGCCCTTGCCCTCGCAGAACAGCGGGCGGATGTACGCCGGGACGAAGCCGGGGAAGGCGAACGCGCGGTCGTAGCCCGCGAGCTGGGCCTCGCCGCGGATCGAGTTCCCGTAGTCGAAGACCTCGGCGCCCTTGTCCAGGAAGCCGACCATCGCCTCGACGTGCTTGGCCATCGACTCGCGCGAGCGCTGCGTGAACTCGGCCGGCTTGGCCGCCGCGTAGTCGGCCATGTCGTCGAAGTCGACGCCGATCGGCAGGTAGCTCAGCGGGTCGTGGGCGCTGGTCTGGTCGGTGACGATGTCGATCGGGGCGTCCATCGCGAGCAGCTGCGGGAAGATCTCCGCGGCGTTGCCGAGCAGGCCGATGGAGAGCGGCTGCTTCTTGTCGCGGGCTGCGGTGGCGAGCTCCAGCGCGTGGTCGAGGTTCTTGGCCTCGACGTCCAGGTAGCGGTGCTCGATCCGGCGGGCGATCCGGGACGGGTCGCAGTCGACACAGATCGCCACGCCGCCGTTCATGGTGACGGCCAGCGGCTGGGCGCCGCCCATGCCGCCGAGGCCGGCGGTCAGGGTGATGGTGCCTTCGAGGGTGTTGTCGAACTTCTTGGCCGCGACGGCGCCGAAGGTCTCGTAGGTGCCCTGCAGGATGCCCTGGGTGCCGATGTAGATCCAGGAACCGGCGGTCATCTGGCCGTACATGGTGAGCCCGAGGCTCTCCAGCCGGCGGAACTCCTCCCAGTTGGCCCAGTCGCCGACCAGGTTGGAGTTGGCGATCAGTACGCGCGGCGCCCACTCGTGGGTCTGCATGACGCCGACCGGGCGGCCGGACTGGACCAGCATGGTCTCGTCCTGCTTCAGGGTCTGCAGGGTGCGGACCATCGCGTCGTACGAGCGCCAGTCGCGGGCCGCCTTGCCGGTGCCGCCGTAGACGACCAGCTTGGACGGGTGCTCGGCCACCTCGGGGTCGAGGTTGTTCATGAGCATCCGCAGGGCCGCCTCCTGCTGCCACCCCTGCGTGGTCAGGTTCGTCCCGCGCGCCGCGCGGACCTCGCGCGGACCACTGCCCGTCTGCTGCTGCACCATGCTGCCGGCCTCCCTGCGGATGGATTCATTCAATGTGTGTTGCTCTGAATATATCCAATCAACGGCCCGCCCACCAGACCCGCATGCGAACGATCACCACCGAGGTCGCGCCGGCCGTCGCCGTCGCAGGGGTCCCACCGGTGCCCGTCCGGATCCTCACGGCACCCAGGAACACCACTCCGACCAGGCGTTTCACCCTCCGGCCGACGACGCGGCAACCACGCGCGCCCGGGGCCTCGGAGGGTGTCCGGTCGCACACCTGACCGCCCTCACGCCCGCGGCCCGGGCCGACACACCGCAGCCCGGGGCGTCCGAAGGCTCAGGCGGCCGCGTCGCCGTCCCAGTCGATGCCGATCTCGGCCAGCCAGCGGCGGTCGTCCGCACCGACCGCCTCGGCGCGGGCCGCCGGGGCCGGCGGGGCCGGCGGGGCCGGCGGGTCGGCCGGACGGGGCGCGCGGGGGATCTCTCGGATCGGGCCGAGCCCGTACCTCTCGGCGGCGCCGGCCGCGGCCTCGGGGTCGATCACCCCGACGTGCACCGCGGTCTCGTCCCCCGCCTCCAGCACGATCAGGTCGGGCTCGGGCGGCTGTTTGAGCGAGATGCGGCGGCCGCAGCTCGGGCAGGACCACTCGTCCGCCCCCGAGGCGAGTCGGCCGGTCAGTCTCATCTGGTGGATCGGGCCCATGACTGACACCCCCGTCCGGCCCTGGCGCCAGGGCCTGCTGGAGGGATGCCCGTTCGAGGGCGCCGGGCAACCCGTCGACGCCAAGCTGTGCCCATCGGGGACGGCCGCGGCTCCGGGCGGTGTCCGCTCCCGGCCGCGCCTGCTCCAGGCCGTGCCTACTCCAAGAACAGCCCGCGCGCCGCCGCGGACTGCTCGATCGCCTCCAGCCGGGCCTCCGCGCCCGGGAGTTCGTCGCACATGGTCTGCAGCAGGACCCGGCCGAGCATCATCGGCCCGCAGGCGGTGTCGAAGACCAGGTTGGTACCGACCGCGACCGGCAGCAGCAGGTCGGAGAGCTTGGCGACCGGCGCGAAGGCACTGTCGGCGACGGTGAGCACGGTCAGCCCGCAGTCCCGCGCGACCACCAGGGCGTCCATCAGCTCGCGCGGGTAGCGGGGCAGCGCGAAGCACAGCAGGGCGGAGGCCCCGGCGAAGGCGGCCTGCTCGATCCGGTCCGCGAGCATCGAGCCGCCCTCGTCGAGCAGCCGGATGTCGGGGTGCACCTTGGCGGCGAAGTAGGCGAAGCCGCGGGCCTGCGCGGAGGCCGCCCGCAGGCCGAGCACCGGCAGCGGCCGGGAGGCCGCCAGCAGGCGGGCCGCGCGGACGATCGGCTCGGGGTCCGCGAGCAGCGCGGCCAGGTGCCGCAGGTGCTCGATCTCGGCCAGGACGGCCTGCTGGTGCTCGTTGCGGACGGCGTCGGCCGGGGTCTCGGGGGCGGCGGGTTCGCCCGCGCCGAGTTCGCGCAGCTGCTTGCGCAGGGCCGGGTAGCCGTCGTAGCCGAGGGCGACCGCGAAGCGGGTGACGGAGGGCTGGCTGACGCCGGCCAGCTCGGCGACCTCGACGCTCGACAGGAACGGCGCCTCGTTGGCGTGCCGGACCAGGGAGTGGGCGATCCGGCGCTGCGTCGGCGTCAGCCGGTGGCCCTCGAAGAGCTGCAACAGGCGGGCGGACGGCCCCACGGCGCCGTTCTCCTCCGGGGCGGTCATCAGCGGTACCTCCGAGCTCGGGTTTGGCGTCCACCGCTGGCGGCGGCGGCTGGGACGACTGTGGCGCAGTCCCGGCAGGTGGGCAATGGCGTTTCGGAGTTCGGGACGGTCGGGTTCTCGGGGTGACCCTGATTTGTCCCTGAACCGCCCCCGAAATCCCGCTCCTCGGGTGGTCCCGCGGCTACCCGGGCCTCGACCATGGAGCCCATGGACATTTCCCAGGACGAGCTGCGCCGGGATCTCGACGCCGCCGTGCAGACCCGCAAGGAGCTGGGCCGGGAGTACGAGTCGGAGATCGTCGACTCCTTCCTGGCCCGGATCGACTCCCGGCTGGACGCCCGGGTCGAACAGCGGGTCGCCGAACGGCTCGACCGCTCGGGCGGGGGCCCGAGCGGGGCCCGGGGGCGCGGCTCCCGGATGGGGCTGAGCATCGTCTCGCTGGTGATGGGCATCCCGCTGACCGCCATCGCGTCCGAGAGCGCCGGGGCCACCGGCCTGGTCGTCTGCTGGATCGGGATCGTCGGGGTCAACCTCGCCTCGGCCCTGGGTGACCGCCGCCGGGAGCGGGAGCCGTCCCGCGGCGCCCGGAGCGAGTGGACCTGACGGCCACCCGCTCCGGGCCCGGCGGTCATCAGGCCAGCGGGCCGGTGACCTTCTCGACCGCGGCGACCAGGTCGCCGGAGGCGACCAGGACGTGCGCGGCCTCCAGGTCGGGCGACAGGAAGCGGTCCCGGCCGGGGCCCTGCACACCGGCCTCGCGGGCGGCGGCGATCGCGGCGGCGGTGGCGGGGGCCAGCGGGCCGCTCCCTCCGTCCGCACGGATCTCCAGCGCGCGGGCCGAGGCCAGCAGCTCGACGGCCAGCACCCGGGCGAGGTTGTCCACGGCCAGGCGCAGCTTGCGGGCCGCCGACCAGCCCATCGACACGTGGTCCTCCTGCATCGCGGAGGACGGGATCGAGTCGACCGAGGCCGGGACGGCGAGCCGCTTGTTCTCGCTGACCAGGGCGGCCTGGGTGTACTGGGCGATCATCAGGCCGGAGTCCACGCCCGGGTCGTCGGCCAGGAAGGCCGGCAGACCGTGCGAGCGGGCCTTGTCGAGCAGCCGGTCGGTGCGGCGCTCGGAGACCGAGGCCAGGTCGGCGGTGGCGATGGCGAGGAAGTCCAGCACGTACGCGACCGGGGCACCGTGGAAGTTGCCGTTGGACTCGACCCGGCCGTCGGGCAGCACGACCGGGTTGTCGACCGAGGCGGCGAGCTCGCGGGAGGCGACCAGCTGGGCGTGCGCGAGGGTGTCGCGGCCGGCGCCGGCCACCTGCGGGGCGCAGCGGATCGAGTAGGCGTCCTGGACGCGCGGGGCGTCGTCCTGGTGGTGGCCGGTGAGGCCGGAGCCCTTGAGCACGGCGAGCATGTTGGCGGCGCTGAGCGCCTGGCCCGGGTGCGGGCGGATCGCCGAGTGCAGCTCGGGGGCGAGCACCCGGTCGGTGCCGAGCAGCGCCTCCAGGCTCATCGCGGCGGTGATGTCGGCGGTGGTGAACAGGCGGGAGAGGTCGGCGATGGCCATCACCAGCATGCCGAGCATGCCGTCGGTGCCGTTGATGAGGGCCAGGCCCTCCTTCTCCAGCAGCTCCACCGGCTCGATGCCGGCGGCGGCGAGCAGCTCGCCGGCCGGGTGCTCGGCGCCGTCCGGGCCGTACGCGACGCCCTCGCCCATCAGCACCAGCGCGCAGTGCGAGAGCGGCGCGAGGTCGCCGGAGCAGCCGAGCGAGCCGAACTCGCGGACGACCGGGGTGATGCCGGCGTTGAGGATGGCGGCCATCGTCTCGGCGACCAGCGGGCGCACGCCGGTACGGCCGGAGGCCAGGGTCTTCATCCGCAGGAACATCAGCGCGCGGACCACCTCGCGCTCGACCGCCGGGCCCATGCCGGCGGCGTGCGAGCGGACCAGCGAGCGCTGCAGCTGGGCGCGGAGTTCGGGGCTGATGTGCCGGACGGCGAGCGCGCCGAACCCGGTCGACACGCCGTAGACCGGGCGCGGTTCGGCGGCCAGGGCCTCGATCGTGGCGCGGGCGGCGGCCATTTCGGCCTGCGCGTCGGGTCCGATCTCGACCCGGGCGTTGCCGCGCGCGACGGCGAGCACGTCCTCGGCACTGACGTCGGCCTTGCCGACCTGGATCACGGGCGCATCGGCAGCCACAGCACTGTGCATATCCATATGCACAATGACATCAGGTGAATGAGGATATGACAACCGGCGACCCGGCAGCTGTTCGATCCGGCCTGCGGATTTCCGGCGCGGGCGGGCCGTGGCGCAAGCTGGGGCCGGGACGACGAGCGGAGGTGTCGGGCGATGGCGCGGGCGACGGTGCGGCGGCGAGTGGTGCGGCTGCGGGGTGCGGAGCAGTCCGTACGGCCGGATGCCCTGGCGGCCGAGGAGCCGTTGGAGATCAGGCTCGGCGGCGACCCGCTCACGGTGACGATGCGCACCCCGGGGCACGACTTCGACCTGGTGGCCGGCTTCCTGGTCGGCGAGGGCCTGGTGCACCGCGGCGAGCAGCTGGCCGCCCTGCGCTACTGCGCCGGGACGGACGCCGACGGCGCCAACACGTACAACGTGGTGGACGCGACCGTCCGCGGCGCCGCCGTCCCGCTGTCCGCCCACCGCAACCTGCTCACCACCAGCGCCTGCGGACTGTGCGGCCGGGACACCGTGGAGGCCGTCCGCACCCACAGCCACTGGCCGGTCGAACAGGACCCCCTGACGGTGCGCCAGGAGATCCTGTACGGGCTGCCGGACACCCTGCGCGCCGCCCAGCGCACCTTCGAGTCCACCGGCGGCCTGCACGCGGCCGGGCTGTTCGACGCGGCCGGCGAGCTGCTCTGCGCCCGCGAGGACGTCGGCCGGCACAACGCCGTCGACAAGGTGATCGGCTGGGCGCTGCGGGAGGGGCGGCTTCCCCTGACGGGCCATCTGCTGCTGGTCAGCGGCCGCGCCTCGTTCGAGCTGACCCAGAAGGCCGCGCTGGCGGGCATCCCGCTGCTGGCCGCCGTCTCGGCGCCGTCCTCGCTCGCGGTGGACCTGGCCGAGGAGCTCGGCCTGACCCTGATCGGCTTCCTGCGCGGGCAGGGCGCGAACGTCTACACCCGTGCCGACCGGATCGGCTGAAGCCCGGTCAGGCCCGGCCCGGCTTCCCCGGGAGGCGGGTTCGCAGACGTCCCGGCCCGCGCCGGACCGGGCCGGCGGTCAGGAGCGGCGGCTCAGGAGCGGCGGCTGCTGCGGCGGACCAGCCAGACCACCAGGACGACCGCGAGGATCACCAGGATCGCCACGACGACGAACCCGATCAGCCCGCCCTTGGACTTCTTCTTGCTCTTGCTCTTGCTCTTGGCCAGCTCGGTCGTGGCCGCGGCCTTCTGCGCGACCGGCGCCTGGGCCTGCGACTGCGCGCCGGTGCTCCCCGCCGCCGCGGGTGCCTGCTGAACGGCCGAGACGGCGGCCGTACGCGGTGCGGCCGAGGCCGTACCGGCCGCCAGCGTGGCGCCGCCGGCCGCGAGTGCCAGGGCGAGCAGTGCCCCCGCCAGACGTGTTCTCATCTGTCCCACCTCGTTCCCGCCCGGCCCCCATGGCCCTGCGACCGCCTCACTGTGGCATGCGGGCCCACCGGGCGACAGGGGTGCGGTGCCGCCCGTTCCCCAGCTGTGACGCTGTAACGGCGCCGCGCTACCCGGCGAGTTCGGCGTCGGCCCGGGCGGTGACGACGGTCAGCACCCGGGCGGCCGCCGCCAGGTCCTCGGCGGGCAGGTCGCCGTAGAGCCGCGCGGTGAGCTCGCCCACGGCGGCCCTGATGCCGTCCTGCCGCGCCCGGCCGCTGTCGGTGAGCCCGAGCCGGCCGCCGTCGCCGGGCAGCTCCGCCAGCAGCCCGGCGGCCGTCAGCTCGGCGAGGACGGCGAGCGCGGCCGCCGCGTCGATCTTCAGCGTGGAGGTCATCCGGGCGACGAGCGCGTCGCGTTCGGCGGCGCCGCCGCGGTCCGCCGTGGCGTTGAGCGCCAGCGACTGGTGGAAGGTGGTGCCGCTGTCGGCCAGCCGCGTCTCCAGCAGGGCGCGGGTGGCGTGGTGGGCCTGGCCGATGACCTGGCCGTTGAGGGTCGGAACGGTGGACATGGCTACTCCTCGGTCGAGACGTCGGCCGAAACGCCGGCCGGACTGTCGAGTGGTGCGTCGAGCGGCACGTCGAGCAGGGCCGTCAGCTCGTCGACCAGCGCCCGGGTGCGCGCGCCGTCCCGCCCGCCGAGCGGCGCCAGCAGCCGGTCGAGCAGCTGGTGGACGACCGCGATCGCGCGGCCGGTGACCTCCCGCCCCTCGGCGGTCAGCGCCAGCTGGACGGCGCGGGTGTCGGCCGGGTCCGGGGTGCGCTCCACCAGACCGGCCGCCTCCAGGGCGCGGGCCAGCTTGGAGACGTACAGCGGTTCGAGGCCGGTGTGGTCGGCCAGCCGGCGCTGGCTGGGGCGGGCGCCGGAGCGCCCCATTCCGTGGAGGGAGGCCAGCAGCGAGTACTGCGCGTGGGTCAGCCCCAGGGGTGCGAGGGCCCGGTCGACCGCCACGCGCCACTTGGTCGACAGGCGCCAGACCAGGAAGCCGGGCGTCGGACCGGCGGGGGTTTCACTCATGCCAAATACAGTACATGGCTACTAAGTACATGGCTACTGTTTGCCCCGACAGTTCGGACGGGCGGGAGCCGGACGGGCGGGAGCCGGGCAGGCGGGAGTCAGCCGGGCGGCGGCGAGGCCGGGCCGGACAGCGCGACGGCGACCAGGGCGCGCAGCGCGGCGGCGATCTGGCCGAGCGGCAGGGTGGACTCGTCCGCGAACAGCTCGACCAGCCAGCCGCCCGCCGGGTTGCCACCGCCGGCCGCGACCATCCCCTTGTAACCGCTGACCACCATCATGGCCTCCTCCGCCGGGTCGTTACCGGGCGCTCCGGCCCGCAACGAGAACGCGCCACCGCGCACCGCGCGCCGGGTGGTCGGGTAGTGGCCGAGGTCGAAGACGGCGTCCGGGGCCTCGATCTGGGCCCGCTGGGTCTGCGCCTTGTTGCCGCTGGGCCCGCTGGTCATCCGGTACACGGCGTGCTGCGCGGTGCGCATCAGCTGGGAGCCCGGCGGGACGTACGAGACCCACCAGCCGACGGCGTTCAGCAGCCGGGCGGAGGTCTCGGCGACGGTGGTCAGCCGGGCCAGGGTGTCGGCGGGGTGACTGCTGCGGCGGGTGGTGCTCTGGTCCAGGGCGGCGAGGACGGCCGCGAGCAGCTGCCCGGGGTCGGCGCTGTGCGCGGCGCCGCGGAAGCGACGGCGGTCGTGGTTGCCCATCCGGCCGGCGCCGGGGCCGGCCTTGCGGCCGTCGGCGCGGTGGTGCGGGTCGGCGGCGTCGGCCAGCAGCACCACCGGGTCGGGGGCGAGACCCGGGCCGTGGCTGCGGCCGGCCACCACCGGGTGGGCGGCGCGGGCGGCCTTGGCCCGGTACTGGGCGGCGTCGGCGAGCCGGAACAGCCGGTCCGGCGTGCTGACCGGGCCGATCGAGTCGCCGGTGGAGGCGACCCCGCAGGCCACCCCCTCGCCCTCGGTCAGTTCCAGCGCCTTGGTGCACAGGTCCTCGGCGACGGCCACCACCTCGTCGGCCTTCTGGCCCTCGGCGAGCAGGCAGAACTCGTCACCGCCGAGCCGGGCGGCCAGACTGCCGGGGAGCCGGGCGGCGGAGAGCGAGAGCTGCTGGGCGAACCGTTCCAGCAGCCGGTCGCCCATCTCGTGCCCGAGCTGGTCGTTCACCCGCTTGAGGCCGTTGACGTCGCAGACCACCAGGCTGACCACGGTGTTGTCCCGGATGTGGGCCTTCAGCGCGCTCTCCAGCCGGGCATCGACCGCGCGCCGGTTGGCCAGGCCGGTGAGCGCGTCGGTGAAGGCCAGTCGGCGCAGGTCCGCGACCCGCTCGGTCTGGGCCAGGCCGGCCGAGATCTGGGCGGCCAGCAGGGTGGCGTAGTCGGTGTCGGCGTCGGTGAAGACCGGCAGGCCGACCGCCCGCGCCAGGTACAGCTCACCCCAGGCCTGGCCGTGCAGCACGATCGGGGCGACCAGGCAGCACGCCCGGCCCCGACGGCGCAGCCCGGCGGCCCGCTCCTGACAGAAGGCGCCGGCCCCGGGGTGGGCGTACGCGCTGTGCGGGGGGTGGTCCTCGGCGGTCTGCACCCAGGCCCGGGGCAGCCGGCCGCCGGACCACTGCTCCTCCAGATACGTGACGATCTCCGGGAAGTCGTGCACCGGGTAGGACTCGTCCTCGGGGAGTTCCTCCTCCCCGGCCGCCAGGTCGCCGTGGTTGACCAGCACCCGCAGCCGGCCGGACTCGCGGTCCCAGACCGAGACGGCGGCCATGGTGGCGGCGAGCGCGTCGGTGGCCCGCACGGCGGCGGCCCGGACGGCTTCCAGCGGGGTGAGCGCACCGGACATGTCCTGCGCCAGTCCGACCACCGCCTGGAGCCGGAGATCCGGGGTGGACGCCGCAGCGGAACCGTCGTCGCTCATCGTCGCCTCGCCACTCACGGATCGCCTCATCCCTCGCCGCGGATCCATTCCTGGACCAAGCCTATGGCGGTTTGAGAGCGCTATGCCCGATTTGTCAAGGTCAACCCGGCAAGATCGGCCGGACGGGGCCGGGGTGGTCGGACCGGCTAGCCGAGGCGGCCGGGGCGGGAGAGCAGCCAGGGCTCGACCAGGCCCAGCCCGCGAACCGGGCGGCGCCACATCGGCTGCAGGTGGAAGCGGTGGTCCCCGTCGTCCTGCGGGCCCTCGTCCGGGCCGCCGTCGGGGGCCGGGGTGGAGACCGCGCCGAGCAGCTCCAGTGCGGCGGCCAGCTCGCCGTCGACCAGTACCGCGTCCCGGGGCGCGATCGAGGTGAGCCGGCTCGCCAGGTTGACGGTGGTGCCGAAGACGTCCCCCATCCGGGAGGTGACGGTGCCGAAGGCCATCCCCACCCGCAGGGCGGGCATGGTGTCCTCCTTGGCCAGCGTCTCGACCAGGCTGAGCGCGATCTCGGCGGCGGTGGCCGGGTCCTCGGAGACGTAGAGGATCTCGTCGCCCAGGGTCTTGATCACCCGGCCGCCCTGACCGGCGATCAGGTCGGAGCAGGTGTTCTCGAAGGTCTCCACCAGCTCGCCCAGCTCCTCCTCCTCCAGCCGGCGCGAGAGGCGGGTGAAGCCCACCAGGTCGGCGAAGCCCACGGCGAGGCGGCCGCTGGTGATCTCGGTGTCCTCGGCGGCCTGCACCACCCGGCCGGTGACGGCCGCGAGCTGACGGCGCCAGACGTACACCAGGAACTGCTCCAGCTCCGGCAGCAGCAGCTCGACCAGGGGGTACGCGACGTCGGCCCGGGTCATCCCGGGCTCGACGGCCTGGGTGAGGTTCTCCAGGAAGGTGTCCATCTGCCAGCCGGCCAGCCGGGCCGTGGTCTGCCCGGTCGACCGGGCGACCTGGATCGCCATCGGCTCGCTGAGCAGCCCGGACTCGACCAGGCCGGCCAGTCGGCGCAGCGCGATCACGTCGTTGTCGGTGAGGGCCCGGGACTGCCCGATGTCCGGAAAGCCCATCGCCCGCCAGAAGCGGGTGGCCAGCTCCATCGGCACATCGGCGGCGCGGGCCGCCTGGTACGGGGTGTAACGGCGGGGCGCGTCCAGGATCAGCCGCTCCAGGTCGAGTGCGACCGTCTGGTCATCGTCCTGCTGGCCGCCACCGCCGCCGCTTCCGTCTGCCACCGATCCGTCCCCGTGCGGTCGCCGCACTTGCCTCATGTCCTGCCTGTCCAAGGGCGCACGACCACCGCGCGGGTAGTGGCGCGCCTCACACCGCTGCCAGGTGGAATGTTCGCACGGAAATGCAGGACATGTCTCCTGAGCTGTGCCGACGGTCCGGCCGCGAGGCGGGCCGGGGCCCGCATCGCCTCTGGTCAGCCGGTCAGGACGGCTCGGGGCGCACGTGCACCACGTCACCCGCCGCGACGGAGTGGCGCTCGCCGTCGGGGGTGCGCACCACCAGCCGGCCGTCGCCGTCCACGGCCACGGCCTCGCCGTGCAGCTCGCGATCGCCCGGCAGCTGCACCAGGACCGGCCGGCCCAGGGTGGTGCAGCGGGCGGTGTAGGCGGGCAGCAGGCCGCTGGCGTGCGGGTCTCCGGCCGCGGTCACCCAGGTGCCGTACAGCTCGGCGAGTTCGCGCAGCAGGGCCCGCAGCAGGGTCTGCCGGTCGGTGACGGCGGCGCCGGCCAGCGCCAGCGAGGTGGCCGCGGGCACGGGGAGCTCGGAGTCGCGCAGCGAGACGTTGACGCCGAGGCCGACCACCACCGCGCCGTCGGCGAGCTCGGTGAGGATGCCGCCGACCTTGCGCTCGACGCCGTCGACGGTGACCAGCAGGTCGTTCGGCCACTTCAGGCCGGTCTCGACCTCGCCCACCCGGGCGAGGACGGAGGCGGCGGCGACCCCGGTGAGGATGGGCAGCCAGCCGTAGCGCTCGACCGGCACCCCGGTGGGCCTGAGCAGGACGGACAGGAACAGGCCGGAGCGGGCCGGCGCCGTCCACTGCCGGTCCAGCCGGCCGCGCCCGGCGGTCTGCTCCTCGGCGATCAGCACCGTGCCCTCGGGGGCTCCCTCCTTTGCCCGGGCGGCCAGGTCGGAGTTGGTGGACCCGGTGTCGGTCACCACGTCGAGGGCGGTCCACAGCCCGCCCGGCAGGACCAGGTCGCGGCGCAGCACGGCGGCGTCCAGCGGGGGGCGGTCGAGGTCGGTCCAGGGGGAGGGTCCGTCGTGGCCGAAGCCACGCAGTCCGCTGCGGCGGGGAGGAGTGGGCTCGGTCACCGGGCCAGCGTACCGACGGAGCGTCAGCCGGTCGCTGAGGACGCGGGGGGCCGCGCGTCGGACCGGGCCGCCGCCGTCCGCGGCCCGTCCGCGGCCGTCGCCGGCCGTCCACCGACCGGCCTCCGGCCGTAAGCCGCCCCATCATCGCGCAGAACGCCACCGGACACACTGTGTCGCCTGCCATAACCGGAACGGCCCGGCGCTGGCTACGCTACTCAACGGTAGTTCGCAGCGCCGCCCTGCCCGGAATCCCACCCCTGCGTCAGGCCGCGGCCCATGGACCAGGGAGAGCCACCGGATGACCGAGGCCCCGTACGACCCGCACACCACCGCCGGAAAGCTGGCGGACCTGCGGCGCAAGCTGGACGAGGCGGTGCACTCAGGCTCCGCCGCGGCCGTCGAGAAGCAGCACGCCAAGGGCAAGCTGACGGCCCGTGAGCGGATCGTCGAGCTGCTGGACGAGGACTCCTTCGTGGAGTTCGACGAGTTCGCCCGGCACCGCTCGACCAACTTCGGGCAGGAGAAGAACCGGCCGTACGGCGACGGCGTGGTGACCGGCTACGGCACCGTGGACGGCCGCCCGGTGGCGGTCTTCGCCCAGGACTTCACGGTCTTCGGCGGCTCGCTGGGCGAGGTCTTCGGCGAGAAGATCGTCAAGGTGATGGACTTCGCGCTGAAGACCGGCTGCCCGATGATCGGCATCAACGACTCCGGCGGCGCCCGGATCCAGGAGGGCGTGGTCTCGCTCGGCCTGTACGGCGAGATCTTCCGTCGCAACGTGCACGCCTCCGGGGTGATCCCGCAGATCTCGCTGATCATGGGCCCCTGCGCGGGCGGCGCGGTCTACTCCCCCGCCGTCACCGACTTCGTGGTGATGGCGGACCAGACCTCGCACATGTTCATCACCGGCCCCGACGTGATCAAGACGGTCACCGGCGAGGACGTCGGCATGGAGGAGCTGGGCGGCGCCCGCACCCACAACACCAAGTCCGGCAACGCGCACTACCTGGCCGCCGACGAGAAGGAGGCCATCGAGTACGTCAAGAACCTGCTGTCGTACCTGCCCTCCAACAACCTCTCCGACCCGCCGGTCGTCCCCGAGCAGGCCGACCTCTCGCTCAGCGACGAGGACCTGGCGCTCGACACCCTGGTGCCCGACTCGGCCAACCAGCCGTACGACATGCACACCGTGATCGAGCACATCGTCGACGACGGCGAGTTCCTGGAGGTCCAGGGGCTGTACGCGGGCAACATCCTGACCGGCTTCGCCCGGGTCGAGGGCCACCCCGTCGGCATCGTCGGCAACCAGCCGATGAACCTGGCCGGCTGCCTGGACATCGCCGCCAGCGAGAAGGCCGCCCGCTTCGTGCGCACCTGCGACGCCTTCAACATCCCGGTGCTGACCTTCGTCGACGTGCCCGGCTTCCTGCCCGGCACCGGCCAGGAGTGGGACGGCATCATCCGGCGCGGCGCCAAGCTGATCTACGCCTACGCCGAGGCCACCGTGCCGCTGATCACCGTGATCACCCGCAAGGCGTTCGGCGGCGCCTACGACGTGATGGGCTCTAAGCACCTGGGCGCCGACCTCAACCTGGCCTGGCCGACGGCGCAGATCGCCGTGATGGGCGCCCAGGGCGCCGTCAACATCCTGCACCGGCGCGAGATCGCCGCCGCGGAGGACGTCGAGGCCAAGCGGGCCGAGCTGCTCGCCTCGTACGAGGACACCCTGCTCAACCCGTACCTGGCCGCCGAGCGCGGCTACGTGGACGCGGTGATCGCCCCCAGCGAGACCCGGCGGCACATCGTGCGCGGGCTGCGCGCCCTGCGCGGCAAGCGCGAGACGCTGCCCCCCAAGAAGCACGGCAACATTCCGCTGTAGGCCCCGAAGGGAGAGGATGGACCCATGCCCCCGATCCATGTGCTGCACGGGCAGCCGACCCCCGAGGAGCTGGCCACCGTCCTGGCGGTGGTCTCAGCCCGGGCCGCCGCCGCGCAGGCCGCCGCCGAGGCGGCCCGCACGACGGGCGGCCCGGCCTCCCCGTGGAACGACAACGCCCGGCGCCTGCGCCCCGTGCTGCGGCCGGGCGCGCACGCCTGGCGCACCTCCGGCTGGGCGCGCTGACCGGCCGGCCCCGCACCGACCGGTCGCACCGAAGGGCCCCCGACCGGGGGCCCTTCGGCCGTCCGGGGTCAGACGGCCGCCGGGGCCGGCTCCTCGGCCGCGGTCGCCGGGGCGCCCCGGCGCTTCAGCACGGGCCCCAGCACGGAGCCCAGCGCGAAGCTGCCCGGGCCGGCGAAGGCGATCAGCAGGAAGACCCACGAGTACAGCGCGGCGGTCTCGCCGCCGTTCTCGATCGGCCACAGCGCCCGCTCCTGGTGGACGTCGAAGTACGCGAACGCCATCGAGCCGGAGCACAGCAGGGCGGCCGTCCGGGTGCGGAGGCCGACCAGCACCAGGCTGCCCGCGCCCAGCTCGATCAGCCCGGCGTAGAAGCCGGGCCAGGCCCAGGTGCCGACCGTGGCACCGCCGCCGACACCGCCGAGCACACCGAACAGCTTGGCCGCGCCGTGGCAGACGAAGAGCAGGCCGACCACGATTCTGAACAGGCCGAGGACGTGCGGTCGGGCGGTCTCGACGGCCTCGCGCGGGACGAAGGGCATGGGGGGACTCCTCGCTCGGGGGTGAATCGGGGTGAACTTAGGGTTGCCTAAGCTAATGGCCGCCCGCAATCCCGCGGTCGAGGAATTCACACGCCCGTGACAAATCGTCACACCGGCGGCACACCGGGTGAGGCACACCGCCCCGACGCACTCTCCGGCCTGCCCGGAACGCCCCACCGAACTGAGTACCCGTACTCAGGCGGGCGGCCGACCCGCGGCGCAAGCTGATGATGTGCTCTGGTCAGATCCCGGCGACGAGCCCTCGCCCGAAGCCCGCCGAGTGCAGCGGATGCTGCACCGGGCCGGCCTGCTGCTCGCCGTCGTCACCGTCCTGGCGGCCCTGCTGCTGATGCTCTAGCCGGGCCGCCACCGGCGGTGTCCCGACCCCCTAGGCTTGGCCGCATGACCGATCGCCGCACCCTGGTACTCGCTTCCGCCTCCCCCGCCCGCCTCGGGCTGCTGCGCCAGGCGGGCCTCGACCCGCGGGTCGTGGTGAGCGGTGTCGACGAGGACGCCCTCAGTGCACCGACTCCGGCCGAACTCGCCCTGGTCCTGGCCGAGGCCAAGGCCAAGGCAGTGGCCTGCGGCCTGACCGGCGGTGAGCTGGTGATCGGCTGCGACTCGGTGCTGGAACTGGACGGACAGGCCCTCGGCAAGCCCGCCGACGCCGCGGAGGCGCTGCTGCGCTGGCAGTCGATGCGCGGCCGCTCCGGCGTACTGCAGACCGGACACTGCGTGATCGACACCGCCACCGGCCGGCAGGCGTCGGCCACCGCCTCGACCACCGTGCGCTTCGGCAGCCCCGACGACGCGGAGATCGCCGCCTACATCGCCAGCGGCGAACCGCTGCACGTGGCCGGGGCGTTCACGCTGGACGGCCGCTCCGCACCGTTCGTCGAGGGCATCGACGGCGACCCCGGCAACGTGATCGGCCTGTCGCTGCCGTTGCTGCGGCGGCTGCTCGCGGAGCTGGACGTCCGGATCACCGACCTCTGGGTCTGACCGGACCGCCCGGGCCGACCCGGCGCCGGGACCTGCGGCCCGGTCAGCCCGCGGGGGGCGCGTAGGTCGCCAGGAAGCTCTGCACATCGGGCAGCGCGCCGTCGCCGAGCACCTGTGCGCCGTGGTTCCCGCCGGGGTAGATCCTGAGCTGCTTGTCGGCCGAGGCCGCCGCCGCGTGCAGGCTCCTCGCGTCGGCGGGGAACGTGCTGTCGTGCTCCTCGGCGGCGAACAGGACGGGCACCTTCAACCGCTTCACGGCGGTGGCCGCGTTGTCGGCCCCGAAGGACTCCGGGCCGCTCAGCGAGACCACCGCGGCCACCGGCAGCGGAGAGGGCAGCGCCGCGGCCACCAGCGAACCGGTGCCGCCCTTGGACGCGCCGATCAGGACCAGCCTGGCGATCCCCTTGGACTTCAGGTAGCCGGCGACGGACTCGATGCCGGTCGCGACGTCCCCGTTGGCCGTGAAGGGCAGGACGGCGTAGCCCGCCGCGGTGAAGCCGTCCAGGTAGGGCACCCAGTCGCAGAGGCTGCCGCCGTTCTGGTGCGAGAGGACGATCGCGACCCTGGCGCCACCGGCGTCCGAGTCCCGGTAGTAGGCGTCCACGCTGCTGACGTCGCTCGGAATGCTCACCGCGCCCCTGGCGCCCTGCTCCTTGGTCAGGCACCCGTAGGTGACCGCCGAGGCGCTCGCCGACGGCGCGCCCGCCGGGCCGGCCGGACCGCCGGAGCCGCCCGGGCCGCCGCAGCCGGCGAGCAGCAGCCCGGCCGCCGCCAGCCCCGCCGCGGACATGGTGACGCGCTTCATGATTCCCCCGTGAATCCGCCGTCCGGCCCCCCGCGGGCCGTGCCGTGCACGCTAGGGAGCGGGGCGACGAAGCGTCAATGGTCTGGACCATTACGGTTGAGGCACGGCCCTTCCGGAGCACATGCCTCCGGTTTCCCGTTGCGGATACGGACAGAACCGGCCCCGTACATCTGTCGCAGTGACCCACCGACCCGGGGCCGCCCGCGCCGCTAGGCTGGCGCAGCCGTGGACCGGAAGGAGGCGCAGGGATGACAGACAGCGTGCTGAACGTGGTGCTCGGCCTGGTCGCCAGCGCCATCAGTGCCGGTCTCGGCTGGCTCGCGCAGAGCGTGCGGCGCCGGCGCCGGCTCGGCCGGGTCCGGGAGTTCTTCGGGATGCCCGACGGCACCGAGTGCCTGCTGGTGGTCAACCACCACGCCGCCTCGCACAGCTCCAAGAGCGTGTCGCGCAACGACGTGTACGCGCTGATGGAGCTGTCCGCGCTGGTCAAGGAGTGCGGCGCGCACGCCGAGATCGTGGCGCACGACCAGGTCCGGCAGGGGCTCGGCGGCAAGTCGGAGTTCTGTCTCGGCGGCCCGGCCAGCAACACCCGCACCGCGGCCCACCTGGCCTCCTGGCTGCCCGGGGTCGACTTCGCGGTGCAGAACCCGGACGGCCCGTTCGGCGACACCACCATCACGGTGGGAGAGCGCGAGTTCGCCTACGTGCACCCGGACGCGTCGCCCGGCGGGCAGACGTACGTCCTGCTGGCACGGCTGCACCCGCAGCCCGGCAGCCGTCCGGTGTTCCTGATAGCCGGCCAGACCGCCACCTCCAACCACGCGGCGGTGCGCCACCTGGTGGCCAACCACCGCGCCCTGGCCCGCCGCCACGGCAAGGACGGCACGTTCGCGCTCGTCCTGCGCGTGGTCAACGCCCGGGCGTACGGCCCGGACGTGGTCGAGCTCGCCGCGGACGTCACCGCGGCCGCGACCACCCGGACCGCCCCGGTGGCCGCCTGACCCGCCCTCATGTGGCCAAGACCACACCTGCCGCCGCGCGGCTCGAGCCGCCCGCGGGCTCCGCTCTACGGGCCCGCGTAACGTCGCCACCAGCGAGGTGTCCCGCTCCGTGAGCAGATGATCACGGAATCGCGTCACGCTCCGCGTGGGCTAGCTCACCACCTGGGGCTACTCGCCGGTACGACCATGCAATCCCTAGACTCAACGAGGTTCAAGAAGGGAGCCACAGTGCGCAAGGTGCTCATCGCCAACCGCGGAGAAATCGCCGTCCGGGTCGCCCGGGCCTGCCGGGACTCCGGTATCGCCAGCGTCGCCGTGTACGCCGAGCCGGACCGGGACGCGCTGCACGTCCGCGCGGCCGACGAGGCCTACGCGCTCGGCGGCGACACCCCGGCCACCAGCTACCTGGACATCGCCAAGGTCCTCAAGGCCGCCGCAGACTCGGGCGCGGACGCCGTCCACCCGGGCTACGGCTTCCTGTCCGAGAACGCCGAGTTCGCCCAGGCCGTCCTGGACGCGGGTCTGACCTGGATCGGCCCGCCGCCGCAGGCCATCCGCGACCTCGGTGACAAGGTCACCGCCCGGCACGTCGCCCAGCGGGCGGGGGCGCCGCTGGTCGCGGGCACGCCGGAGCCGGTCGGCGGCGCCGACGAGGTCGTCGCGTTCGCCCGGGAGCACGGCCTGCCGGTCGCCATCAAGGCGGCCTTCGGCGGTGGCGGCCGCGGCCTCAAGGTCGCCCGCACCCTGGAGGAGATCCCGGAGCTGTTCGAGTCGGCGGTCCGCGAGGCGGTCGCCGCCTTCGGCCGCGGCGAGTGCTTCGTCGAGCAGTACCTGGACAACCCGCGGCACGTGGAGACCCAGTGCCTGGCCGACCAGCACGGCAACGTGGTGGTCGTCTCGACCCGTGACTGCTCGCTCCAGCGGCGCCACCAGAAGCTGGTCGAGGAGGCCCCCGCGCCGTTCCTCACCGCCGAGCAGAACGCCGAGCTGTACCGCGCGTCCAAGGCGATCCTGCGCGAGGCGGGCTATGTCGGCGCCGGCACCTGCGAGTTCCTGGTCTCCCAGGACGGGCTGATCTCCTTCCTGGAGGTCAACACCCGTCTGCAGGTCGAGCACCCGGTCTCCGAGGAGGTCACCGGCATCGACCTGGTCCGCGAGATGTTCCGGATCGCGGACGGCGAGGAGCTCGGCTACGACGACCCGGAGATCCGCGGTCACTCGATCGAGTTCCGGATCAACGGCGAGGACCCGGGCCGCAACTTCCTGCCGGCCCCCGGCACCGTGACGCTGTTCGCCCCGCCGTCCGGCCCGGGCGTGCGGCTGGACGCGGGCGTGGAGACCGGCTCGGTCATCGGCCCGGCCTGGGACTCCCTGCTGGCCAAGCTGATCGTCACCGGCGCCACCCGCAAGCAGGCGCTGCAGCGCTCCGCCCGGGCCCTGGCCGAGTTCAAGGTCGAGGGCATGGCCACCGCCATCCCGTTCCACCAGGCGGTCGTCACCGACCCGGCGTTCGCGCCGGAGGTGCACGGCAGCGACGAGGCGTTCAAGGTCTTCACCCGCTGGATCGAGACCGAGTTCGACAACACCATCCCGGCCTTCACCGGCGCGGGCGGGGACGCCGAGGAGGCGGACCAGCGGGAGACCGTGGTGGTCGAGGTCGGCGGCAAGCGGATCGAGGTCTCGCTGCCCTCCTCGCTGGGCGTCTCCGCCGCCCCGGCGGCGGGCGGTGCCGCGGCCAAGACCAAGCGCCGCGCCGGTGCCAAGAAGGCCGGCTCGGCGGTCAGCGGCGACACGCTGGCCTCGCCCATGCAGGGCACCATCGTCAAGGTCGCCGTGACGGAGGGCCAGACGGTCGCCGAGGGCGAGCTGATCGTCGTCCTGGAGGCGATGAAGATGGAGCAGCCGCTCAACGCGCACAAGGCCGGCACCGTCGTCGGCCTCAAGGCCGAGGTGGGCGCCAGCGTCAGCAGCGGCGCCGCGCTCTGCGAGATCAAGGACTGACCTCCGGTCAGTGCCGTGGACCGGCCCGTGCGCCCCTCCCGGGGGCCCGCGGGCCGGTTCGCGTTCCAGGCCGGCGCACCTTCCGGGCCGTTCCCGCCCGTTCCCGCCCGTTCCCGCCGTTCCCGCCCGGCCCCCTCGGCACGGTTTCTGACAGTCGATGACGAGGTCACGACAGTGACTCGACGGTGTGACGAGTGCGTGGTACTCGTCGGTTTTCGGTGATGGGGATTCCGATACCCGGACGTAGCCGCTAGTTTGCCCGAATCGCGTGATTCCGTCCCCACATCCCTCCGGCAGCAGTGGCCGAGGGTCCGGCCTCACGCGGGGAAGGCACTACCTCCTATGAGCGCGGACACCACCCAGCGCACCAGGACCGGCCCCGAGGCCGCCGACGGCAACTCCGACGGCAACCTCCAGGCCGGACTCAAGAACCGCCACCTGTCGATGATCGCCATCGGCGGCGTGATCGGCGCCGGCCTGTTCGTCGGCTCCGGCGCCGGCATCGCCTCGACCGGCCCGGGCATCCTGCTCTCCTACGCCCTGGCCGGCGTGCTGGTCGTCATGGTGATGCGGATGCTCGGCGAGATGGCCGCCGCGGACCCGCAGAGCGGCTCCTTCTCCGCGTACGCGGACCGGGCGCTGGGCCGCTGGGCCGGTTTCTCGATCGGCTGGCTGTACTGGTTCTTCTGGGTCGTCGTGCTGGCCGTGGAGGCCACCGCCGGCGCCAAGATCCTCAACGGCTGGATGCCCGGCGTACCGCAGTGGGCCTTCGCCCTGCTGGTGATGGCCGTGCTCACCGCGACCAACCTCTTCTCGGTCGCCTCGTACGGCGAGTTCGAGTTCTGGTTCGCCGGCATCAAGGTGGTGGCCATCGCGGCCTTCATCGTGATCGGCACCCTGGCCGTGTTCGGCCTGCTGCCCGGCACGCACGCGGTCGGCACCACCAACCTGGTCGGCCACAACGGCGGCTTCCTGCCGCACGGCGTGGGCGCGGTCTTCACCGGCATGCTGACCGTGGTCTTCGCCTTCATGGGCAGCGAGATCGTCACCCTGGCCGCCGGCGAGTCCGCCGACCCCGAGAAGGCCGTCAGCAAGGCCACCAACAGCGTGATCTGGCGGATCGGGATCTTCTACCTGGGCTCGATCGCCATCGTGGTCACCCTGCTGCCCTGGGACTCCGCCGCCGTCAAGGGCAGCCCGTACGTGGCGGTACTGGAGCACGTCGGCATCCCCGGCGCGGGCCGCGTGATGGACGTCATCGTGCTGACCGCCGTGCTGTCCTGCCTCAACTCCGGCCTGTACACGGCCTCCCGGATGGCCTTCTCGCTCGGCCGCCGGGGCGACGCGCCCGCCGCCTTCGCCAAGGTCAGCAGCCGCGGCGTGCCGACCACGGCGATCCTGGCCTCGGTGGTCTTCGGCTTCGTCGCGGTGTTCTTCAACTACACCTCGCCGAACACCGTGTTCCAGTTCCTGCTGAACTCCTCGGGCGCGGTCGCGCTGTTCGTCTGGGTCGTGATCTGCCTGTCCCAGCTGCGGATGCGGAAGATCATCGAGCGTGAGTCGCCGGAGCGGCTGACCGTGCGGATGTGGCTCTACCCGTACCTGACCTGGGCCACCATCGGCCTGATCGGCTTCGTGATGGCGTACATGTTCACCACCGAGGACGGCCGCAAGCAGATGTACCTCTCCCTGGTCGCGGCGGCGATCGTGCTGGCCGCCGCGCCGATCGTGCAGCGCCGGCGGGCCGGCCGCGAGCTGGCGGCGGAGGCCGCGAGCGGCTCCTGAGCCACCGGCCGGCGCCCGTACCGGACCGGCGCCGGCGCCCAGGGTCCGCAGCGGCACTCAGCGGACCCTGGGCCCGCCCAACTCGGCGAGCCGGGTGGGCAGCTGGCCCGGCGGGCCGCTGTGCGCCCCGGGCCGCCGCTGGCCCGGCAGGGGGGCTCCGCCGGGCGGCGGGGCGACCCGGCGCGGGACGGCGGGGCCGGACAGCTGCTGGTGCCGGTCCTGACCGCCGTGCACCGGCGGCTCGGCCGGGAGCCCGGTCGGGGCGACCGAGATCCGCACCCCGCAGTCGGCCAGCGCGCTCAGCTCGCAGGCGGTCGCGTCCTCGGCGGCGGACTGCTCGTCCGTCACCAGGTGCGTGATCGCCTCGGTCGGCACCGTCTGGAACATGGTGTCCGACCCGAGCTTGGTGTGGTCCGCCAGCACGATCACCTCGGCGGCGGCCTGGACCAGGGCGCGGTCCACGCTGGCGGAGAGCATGTTGGTGGTGGACAGGCCGCGCTCGGCGGTCAGGCCGCTGCCGGAGATGAAGGCCTTGGAGACCCGCAGCCCGTGCAGGGACTGCTCGGCCCCACTGCCCACGAGGGCGTAGTTGGAGCCCCGCAGGGTGCCACCGGTCATCACCACCTCCACCCGGTTGGCGTGCGCGAGCGCCTGGGCGACCAGCAGGGAGTTGGTGACCACCGTCAGGCCCGGCACCCGGGCCAGCCGGCGGGCCAGTTCCTGCGTGGTGGTGCCCGCGCCGACCACCACCGCGTCGCCCTCCTCGACCAGGCCTGCGGCCAGGTCGGCGATGGCGCTCTTCTCGGCGGCGGCGAGATGGGTCTTCTGCGGATAGCCGGGCTCCCGGCTGAAGCCGCCGGGGAGCACCGCGCCGCCGTGCCGGCGGTCGAGCAGCCCTTCGGCCTCCAGCGCCCGGACGTCCCGGCGGACGGTGACTTCGGAGGTCTGGACGACGCGGGCCAGTTCGCGGAGCGAGACCGCTCCGTTGGCGCGCACCATCTCAAGGATCAACTGGCGACGTTCTGCTGCAAACACAGAACCGACGGTAACTGAATGACCGTCTGCTTTCAGGCGTTTGCAGCTGGTAACGGGAATTGCTCACGTCGGCCCAGCGCACGACCGTACAATGTGCGCCGCTGTCCACCGGCGCACGCGCTCCGCCGCGCGGGTGGGATCAGCCGGGAACGGCCGAGGCGGCCACCACCGGCGGCCGCCTCAACTGGACTGCGCGGGTCAGGAGTCCGGGTCCTCGCGCTTGCGGATGTGCAGCTGCCGGGCGGCCTCGGCGGTGGATCCGGAGAGCGACGGGTAGACGGTGAACGCGCTGGCCACCTGTTCGACCGTCAAGTTGTTGTCCACCGCGAGCGAGATCGAGTGAATGAGTTCGCTGGCGCGCGGCGACACCACCACACCGCCCACCACGATGCCGGTGCCGGGGCGGCAGAACAGCTTCACGAAGCCGTCCCGGATGCCCTGCATCTTGGCCCGCGGGTTGCCCCGCAGCGGCAGCTTGACCTCGACGGCGTCCATCTTCCCGCAGGAGACGTCGGCGGCGGTGTAGCCGACGGTCGCGATCTCCGGGTCGGTGAAGACGTTGGAGGCCACCGTCTTCAGGTTCAGCGGCTGCACCGCGTCGCCGAGCGCGTGGTACATCGCGATCCGGCCCTGCATGGCGGCGACCGAGGCGAGCATGAAGACACCGGTGCAGTCACCGGCCGCGTACACACCCGGCGCGGACGTCCGGGAGACCCGGTCGACCTTGATCTGGCCCCAGTCGTTGAGCTTGACCCCCGCCTCCTCCAGGCCCATGCCGGAGGTGTTGGGGATCGAGCCGACCGCCATCAGACAGTGCGTACCGTTGATCACCCGGCCGTCCGCCAGTGTCACCTCGACCTGGTCGCCGACGCGCTTGGCGGTCTCCGCGCGGGAGCGGCTCATCACGTTCATGCCGCGGCGGCGGAAGACCTCCTCCAGCACCTCGGCGGCGTCCGGGTCCTCGCCGGGCAGCACCCGGTCGCGGGAGGAGACCAGGGTGACCCGGGAGCCGAGCGCCTGGTAGGCACCGGCGAACTCGGCGCCCGTGACACCGGAACCGACCACGATCAGCTCCTGCGGCAGCTCCTCCAGGTCGTAGACCTGCGTCCAGCTGAGGATCCGCTCGCCGTCCGGCTGGGCCTCGGGCAGCTCGCGCGGGCGCACCCCGGTGGCGATCAGCACGGCGTCGGCGCGCACGGACTCGGTGCTGCCGTCCTCGCGGTCGACCAGGACCTCGCGGGAGCCGTCCGCGCCCTGGCCGCCGGCGCCCAGCCGGCCCCGGCCGCGCAGCACGGTGACACCGGCCCGGGTCACGGCCTGGGTGATGTCGTGCGACTGGGCGATAGCCAGCCGCTTCACCCGTCGGTTGACCTTGCCGAGGTCCACGCCGACCACCCGGGCCGCGCGCTCCAGCGGCGGGGTGTCGTCGGCGACGATGATGCCGAGCTCCTCGTAGGAGCTGTCGAAGGTGGTCATCACCTCGGCCGTGGCGATCAGGGTCTTGGACGGCACGCAGTCCGTGAGTACCGCCGATCCACCCAGACCGTCGCGGTCGACAACGGTCACCTCCGCGCCGAGCTGGGCGGCCACCAGGGCCGCCTCGTATCCGCCGGGTCCGCCACCGATGATCACGATCCGAGTCACGTGACCCATTCTCCCGCATGCCGGAACCGGCGCCACGCCGGGGGCGTTGAATCCGCCCGGCGCGCGCCGGATGTGACGGTGGCCACTCCCGGGCCGTGACCCAGGGGTGATCTCCCGTAGGCTGACGACCATGTCGCTCTACGCCGCGTACGCCACGAACCTCGACGCCCGGCAGATGAGCCGGCGCGCCCCGCACTCCCCGCTGCGCGGCACCGGCTGGCTGACCGGCTGGCGGCTGACCTTCGGCGGCGAGCACCTCGGCTGGGAGGGCTCGCTGGCCACCGTCGTCGAGGACGAGAAGGACCAGGTCTTCGTCTCGCTCTACGACGTGGCGCCGATGGACGAGGAAGGGCTGGACCGCTGGGAGGGCGTCCAGCTGGGCATCTACCGCAAGATCCGGCTCCGGGCGCAGAGCCTGGACGGCGAGGTGCCGGTCTGGACGTACGTGCTCAACGACTACGAGGGCGGCCTGCCCGCCGCGCGCTACCTCGGCCTGATCGCGGACGCCGCGGAGAGCGCCGGAGCGCCGGACGACTACGTGTCGGACCTCCGCCGGCGGCCCTGCTAGGCCCGGAAGGAGCCGGCAGCGGGCCGGCAGCGGAGCATCAGCAGGCCGGCGCCGGGACGCCAGGAGCCCGGGGCCCCGGTCGCGGCCCGCCGAGGTCGGCGCAGGCCGGTACGCCGCCAGGGCGCCGACCGGATCCGCGGTGCGCCGTCCACGGACGCCGACACCGGTGTGCCCGACCCGGCTCCCGGACCTCCCGGACCTCGCGCACCACGCGGAGCGCCGCCGAGTGACGCGTACGAGGGTGCGGGCCCGCCGAGCGGGACTCACCGGGGCGCGGGTCGGAGGTTGCTCCAGCCGGAGGGGGCGCGATCCGGCCCCGACCTGTCGTTTTGGGTCATCCGGGTAACGATCCGGCAAGCCTTGGCGCGTTTGTCTACGCGCGTAGGCGATTCGCGTCTATTCTCGGTGCTGTGAACGTATCTCCTCAGTCGGTCGTCTCTGCCGACCCCTACGCCGCCGCCCAGGACGCCGCCGAGCGCCTGCGCGAGCTGACCGGTGCCGAGCGCCACGACGTCGCCCTGGTGATGGGCTCCGGCTGGGTGCCGGCCGCCGACGCACTGGGTGAGACCGTGGCCGAGTTCCCGGTCACCGACCTCCCCGGCTTCCCCGCCCCCTCGGTCGCCGGCCACGCCGGCAAGATCCGGTCCGTCCGGATCCCGGGCAGCGAGGGCTCGGCCGAGAAGCGCGCCCTGATCTTCCTGGGCCGCAACCACTACTACGAGGGCTACGGCGTGGCCACCGTGGTGCACGGCGTCCGCACCGCCGCCGCCGCCGGCTGCAAGACCGTGGTGCTGACCAACGGCTGTGGCGGTCTCCGCCAGGGCTGGATCCCCGGCCAACCGGTGCTGATCAGCGACCACATCAACCTCACCGCGGACTCGCCGATCGTCGGCGCCAACTTCGTGGACCTCACCGACCTCTACTCCAAGCGGCTGCGCGAGCTGTGCCGCGAGGTCGACCCGAGCCTGGACGAGGCCGTGTACGTGCAGTTCCGCGGCCCGCACTACGAGACCCCGGCCGAGGTCCACATGGCCCGGGTGATCGGCGGCGAGCTGGTCGGCATGTCCACCACCCTGGAGGCCATCGCCGCCCGCGAGGCCGGCGCCGAGGTGCTGGGCATCTCGCTGGTCACCAACCTGGCCGCGGGCATGACCGGTGAGCCGCTGAACCACGCAGAGGTCCTGGAGGCCGGCAAGGCCTCGGCCGAGCGGATGGGCGCGCTGCTGGGGAAGGTCCTTGAGCGGATCTGAGCGTCCGCTGACGCAGAATCAGTAGGCAGGGGCCGTCGAGCCGATGACGGATGACAGATTTTGATATCTGTCATCCGTCATCGGCCCGGCGGCCCCCCATTCACATCAACCTCCAGAGGAGCTGGCACCCCATGCCTCAGGCCCCCACCACCGACCTCATGGCCCGAGTCCGGGCCTGGCTCGCCGAGGACCCGGACCCGCAGACCCGCGAGGAACTCTCCGCGCTGCTGGCCGCCGCCGAGGGCCCCGACGCCGAGTCCGGCGAACGGATCGCGTGGTCCCAGCTCAGCGAGCGGTTCGCCGACCGCCTGCAGTTCGGCACCGCCGGCCTGCGCGGGGAGCTCGGTGCCGGCCCGATGCGGATGAACCGCGCCGTGGTGATCCGGGCCGCCGCCGGCCTCGCCGCCTACGTCCGCAAGGAGCAGCTCGGCGACCTGGTGGTCATCGGCTACGACGCCCGCCACAAGTCGTACGACTTCGCCCTGGACACCGCCGCCGTGATGGTCGGCGCGGGCCTGCGCGCCGCCCTGCTGCCGCGCGCGCTGCCGACCCCCGTCCTGGCCTTCGCCATCCAGCACCTGGGCGCCGCCGCCGGTGTCACCGTCACCGCGAGCCACAACCCGCCGCAGGACAACGGCTACAAGGTCTACCTCGGCGACGGTTCGCAGATCGTGCCGCCCGCCGACCTCGGCATCGCCGCCGAGATCGACGCCATCGGCTCGCTCGACGAGGTCCCGCGCGCCGAGTCCGGCTGGGAGGTGCTCGGCGAGGACGTGATCGAGGCGTACCTGGCCCGGGCCGTCTCCACCGTCGACCCGAGCAGCCCGCGCGACCTGGACGTGGTCTACACCCCGCTGCACGGCGTCGGCCGGGACGTCCTGGTGTCCGCGTTCAAGCTGGCGGGCTTCCCGGCCCCGACCGTGGTCGCCGAACAGGCCGAGCCGGACCCGGACTTCCCCACCGTGGCCTTCCCCAACCCGGAGGAGCCGGGCGCGATGGACCTCGCGTTCCGCACCGCCGCCGCGGCCCGCCCCGACATCGTGATCGCCAACGACCCCGACGCGGACCGCTGCGCGGTGGCCGTGCCCGACCAGGGCAACGGCGGCTGGCGGATGCTCCGCGGCGACGACGTGGGCGCCCTGCTCGGCTCCGCGCTGGTCGCCAAGCACGCCGCCGGCACCTTCGCCACCACCATCGTCTCCTCCACCCTGCTCGGCCGGATCGCCGCCGCGGCCGGGCTCGACTACACCGAGACGCTGACCGGCTTCAAGTGGATCGCCCGGGCCGACGGCCTGCGCTACGGCTACGAGGAGGCGCTCGGCTACTGCGTCGACCCGAGCGGCGTCCGCGACAAGGACGGCATCACCGCCGCCCTGCTGGTCGCCGAGCTGGCCGCGACCCTCAAGCAGAGCGGTCGCACCCTCACCGACCTGCTGGACGACCTGGCGCTGGAGCACGGCCTGCACGCCACCGACCAGCTCTCCGCCCGCGTCGACGACCTGTCGCTGATCGCCGCCGCGATGCAGCGCCTGCGCGAGCAGCCGCCGACCGTGCTGGCCGGCCTGCGGGTCACCCGCGCCGACGACCTGTCCGCCGGGTCCGCCGATCTGCCGCCCACCGACGGCCTGCGCTACTACCTGGAGGGCGAGGGCGTGCGCTCCGCCCGGATCGTGGTCCGCCCCTCCGGCACCGAGCCCAAGATCAAGTGCTATCTGGAGGTCGTCCTGACGGTGGCCGACGCCGCCGCGCTCGCCGACACCCGCGAGCGGGCCGCCGCCCTGCTCGACGCGGTCAAGCGCGACCTGGCGGCCGCGGCCGGCATCTGACACCGCTGCGCCCGGAGGGCGTTCTCCCGGCTGCCACCGGGGGAACGCCCTCTCGCCTTTCCCGGCCGCCCCGCGCCCGCCACCCGGCCGGACCACGGACCACGGACCACGGACCGCCGACCGCCGACCATGGGCCACGGGCCACCGGCCACCGGCCATGGCCACGCAGCGTCGACCGCCGCAGATCGGCGAGCCCCGGTACGGCGTTGTCCGGGCGACCGGAACGGGCCGAGCGGCAGGTCGGCCGGTGCAGGTCAGCCGACGGCGATCAGCGTCACCAGGGCGACCAGCCCGGCCAGGGTCGGCGCGATGATCCACCAGCACCAGCGGACGTCGACCGGGCCGGCCGCGTCCGGGCGGCCCGCGTTGCGCTCGGCCAGCTCCTGGAGCGAGTCGACCACCTGGTCCGACCAGGCGCGGGTCGGGTCCGACTCGGCCCCCGTCCGGGCGGCCCGGCCGGCCAGCGGATTGGTGTTGCGGCCGCCGGTCGTCCGCGGGTGGCCACCGGAGATCACCGGGTCACCCGCCGCGGCGGCCCGGGCCGCCTGCCGGTTGGCCCGCTTGCGCTGGCGCAGCGACACCGGCACGGCCCAGACCTGGTACTTCTTGCCGCCGGCGAAAAGTTCGACCGAGTAGCCGGCGCGCAGCCCCTCGACGGCCGCCCAGGGCGCCTCGACGGTGCGCAGCGGGTTGCGGACCAGCAGCCGGCGCTCGTTCGCGTAGACCACGGGCCGCAGGGTGTACGCGATCACCGGGAAGGCGAAGACCGGGGCGGCGGCGAGCGCGACCCACGGGGTCTTGCCGGTGCCGTTGAGCACTGCGTCGCCGATCAGCCAGGCGGCCACGGCGAGCAGCATGACGCCGGAGATGATGCCGGGAACGGAGCGGTAGGTCCGGTCGGCGTACTGCGGCTCGGGGGCGGCGGAGCCCGGGTGGGGCGTGCCGTCGGATTCGGTCATGGGGGCGATTGTGCACCATGGGTGCCTCGAATCCCTAGGGTCGCAACCGCCTGGATCTGCGGATTCCCGTGCGGTGCCGCGGCGGGCGCGGCCGGCCTCAGGCGGTCCGGCGCCTGAGGGTGGCCGCGCCGAGCCCGAGGGCGAGCAGGGTCGCGCCGGCGATGACGACGAGGTCCACCAGCACGGCACCGCCGACCCCGGGGGTGCCGGTGAGCCGGTTCATCGCGTCCACGGCGTACGAGAGCGGCAGCGCGTCGGAGGCCCAGCGCAGCGCGGTGGCCATCGAGTCGCGGGGCGCGAACAGGCCGCAGAGCAGGAGCTGCGGCAGCAGCACGGCGGGCAGGAACTGCACGGCCTGGAACTCGGTGGCGGCGAAGGCGGAGACCAGCAGCCCGAGGGCCATCCCGAGCAGCCCGTCGCCGACCGCGACCGCGAAGATCAGCCAGGTCGGGCCGGCCACCTCCACCCCGAGCGGGCCGAGGGCGAGCGCGGAGGCCAGCGCGGCCTGGACGAGGGCGACGGCGCCGAACGCCAGGCCGTAGCCCAGCAGCAGGTCGAGCCTGCCCATCGGCATGGTGAGCAGGCGTTCCAGCGTGCCGGTGGTGCGCTCGCGGAGCATGGCGACCGAGGTGACCAGGAACATCACCAGCAACGGGAAGATCCCGAGCAGTGCGGGGCCGATCCGGTCGAAGGCACCCGGCTGACCCTCGTACATGTACTTCAGCAGGGTCAGCAGCACGCAGGGGACGACCAGCAGCATCGCGATGGTGCGGGGGTCGTGGCGCAACTGCCCGAGGACCCGGCGGGCGGTGGCGAGGGTGCGCCGGAGGTTCATCGGGGGATCTCCACGGGTGCGGCCTGGACGAGTCGGAGGAAGGCGGCGTCGATGTCGGCCGCGCCGGTGGCCCGGAGCAGCTCGGCGGGGGTGTCGTGGGCGAGGAGCCTGCCGTCGCGCATCAGCAGCAGGCGGTCGCATCGGGTTGCCTCGTCCATGACGTGGCTGGAGACCAGCAGGGTGGCCCCGAGGTCGGCGAGGGTACGGAAGAGCTGCCAGAGGTCCTGCCGCAGCACGGGGTCGAGGCCGACCGTGGGCTCGTCCAGGATGAGCAGTTCCGGGGTGCCGAGCAGGGCGGCGGCGAGCGAGATCCGGGCCTTCTGGCCGCCGGAGAGCTGCGCGGCCAGGTCGTGCTCGTGGCCGACGAGACCGACCTGTGCGATCACCCGGGCCGGGTCGTCGGCGGGGGCGCCGAGCACGGCGGCGAAGTAGCGGAGGTTCTCGGCGACGGTGAGGTCGCTGTAGACGGAGGGCGCCTGGGTGACGTACCCGACCCGGTGGCGCAGCGCGGCACTGCCGGCCGGGACGCCGAGCACCCGCACCTCGCCGCCGCTGATGCGCTGCACGCCGACGACCGAGCGCAGCAGGGTGGTCTTGCCGCAGCCGCTCGGGCCGAGCAGCCCGGTGATCGAGCCGCGCGGGACGTCGACGTCGAGGCCGTGCAGGACGGGGCGGCCGCCCCGCCGGACGGTGAGGCCGGTGATCCGGATCGCGGGGTCCGCGGGGCCGGCGGGGTCCGCTGGGCTCGCGGCCGCCATGGAATTCATCATGTGATGAGTTTTGCGTGGCGGAAGGCGGCCGTCAAGGGGCGCGGCGCGCTCAGCCGCCGGAGAGGTACCCCTGCACGGTGCGGGCCAGCAGCGGGGCCAGCTCGGCGGGCGCGGCCGAGGCCAGCGGCTCCACACCGATCACATACCGCGCCATGGCCAGCCCGACGATCTGGGACATCATCAGCTCGATCCGCAACTCCGCCTGCGGGATGTCCAGTTCGACGGCGGCCGGGGCGACCACCTCGGTGGCCATGAAGCCCCGCATCAGCTGGGCCACCTGCTCGTTGGTGGCGGCGGTCCGCAGCAGTGCGAGCATCCGGTCCCGGGTCTCGGGCTGCTCCCAGAGCTGCAGGACGAAGCCCGCCACCCGTTCGCCGACCGTGGCCCGGTCACCCGCCAGCACCTGCCCGACCACCACGCGAGGGTCGATCGGCACCTCCAGCGCGGCCAGGAAGAGCCGGTCCTTGCTCCCGAAGTAGTGGTGCAGCAGCGCGGCGTCCACGCCGGCGGCCCGGGCGATCGCCCGCATGCTCGCCTTCTCGTACCCGCGCGCGGCGAACTCGACCCGGGCCGCCTCCAGCACCGTCCGGCGGGTGTCGGCGCCACCGGGCCGGCGCCCGGTCTTCTTGCGGGGCGCGGGGGTCTGCGGCTGCTCTGCGGAGGTCACCCGATCATTGTCACCGGACGGCACCTCGGCGCCCGGTCGCATTCGCCACGACGCCGCCGTCGCCACGGCACGCAGGGCGGAGAGGGCAGGATTCGAACCTGCGAAGGCGGGCAGAACCACCCGACCGGGACCGAAGCCCCGGCCCCCGATCAACCACTCCGGGCACCTCTCCCTGTTTCCGGCCCGGTCTCCCGTGCCGTTCACGAGGACAACACTGCCGGCCCGGCCTGACGGCGTGCTGATCGGCCACTGACGCCGTTCCCGAGGTGCGCGGACCGGGCCGGCCGGCCGGCCGACGTACACGGCGACGCCTAGCAGCACGACCGGCCCCGGCCCGGCGACCCGGCGGCCCGGCGCCGGACGAGCGCGAGCCCCTTCTCCACGGCTCCCGCACCCCTGCGGTCTTCACGGATCCCCACCCCCCGATGTGCCCGGACGCGGCTCGGCGCAGCCACGATGTTCCCGGCGCCGCGCCGCCCGCCGCTCGGTCTTCGGGACAGATCTCGGTCCCGCATCGAAAGGCACCGCCCCTAGCGCATGACTACGCGCGTAGATATGCTGGTCTGGTGACTATGTCCACTCTTGCAGCCAATGCCCTCCCCCGGCCTGACGGCCGGGAGGTACCCCCAGGCGCTGCGGGCAGCGGTCTCGCAGACGTCGCCGCGTCCGAGGCATCGCTCCGCCGCTTCCTGCACGGCCTGCCCGGCGTCGACCAGGTCGGCCTGGAAGCCCGCGCCGCGTCCCTCGGCACCCGTTCGATCAAGACCACGGCCAAGGCCCGCGCCATCGATCTGGCCATCTCGATGATCGACCTGACCACGCTGGAAGGCGCGGACACGGTCGGCAAGGTGCGCTCACTCTGCATCAAGGGCCGCAATCCCGACCCCACCGATCCGAGCACCCCGCAGGTGGCCGCGATCTGCGTCTACCCGGACATGGTCGCCACCGCGAAGGCCACCCTGGCCGGCACGCCGATCCAGGTCGCCTCGGTCGCCACCGCCTTCCCGGCGGGCCGCGCCGCACTGCCGGTGAAGCTGGCCGACACCGCCGACGCGGTCGCCGCCGGCGCCGACGAGATCGACATGGTGATCGACCGGGGAGCCTTCCTCTCCGGCCGCTACCTGTCGGTGTTCGAGGAGATCACCGCCGTCAAGGAGGCGTGCAGGCGCCCCGACGGCACCGCCGCCCACCTCAAGGTGATCTTCGAGACCGGCGAGCTCCAGACGTACGACAACGTGCGCCGCACCTCCTGGCTCGCGATGCTGGCCGGCGCCGACTTCATCAAGACCTCCACCGGCAAGGTCGCCGTCAACGCGACTCCCCCGGTGACCCTGCTGATGCTGGAGGCGGTCCGCGACTTCCGCGCGGCGACCGGCGTCCAGATCGGCGTGAAGCCGGCCGGCGGCATCAAGACCACCAAGGACGCCATGAAGTACCTCGTCATGGTCAACGAGACCCTCGGCGACGACTGGCTGTCCCCGCACTGGTTCCGCTTCGGCGCCTCCAGCCTGCTCAACGACCTGCTGATGCAGCGTCAGAAGCTGACCACCGGCCGGTACTCCGGTCCCGACTACGTGACGGTGGACTGACCCTCATGGCCAAGAACAAGAAGACCGAAGAGCCCCAGGCCCAGGCTGTCGCCACCGCCAAGGCCGGCCTGTTCGAGTACGCCCCGGCGCCGGAGTCCCCGGCCGCCGCCGGCGACATCGCCACCTCCTACGGCCACTTCATCGGCGGCGAGTTCGTCGACTCCAGCGGCAGCGAGGCCCTGAAGACCGTCAACCCGGCCACCGAGCAGGTGCTGGCCGAGTTCGCGCACGGCACCGACGAGGACGTGGACCGCGCCGTCGCCGCCGCCCGCAAGGCGTTCACGGACTGGTCGGCGCTGCCGGGCAGCGAGCGCGCCAAGTACCTGTTCCGGATCGCCCGGATCATCCAGGAGCGCTCGCGCGAGCTGGCCGTGCTGGAGTCGATCGACAACGGCAAGCCGATCCGCGAGACCCGCGACGTCGACCTGCCGCTGGTCGCCGCGCACTTCTTCTACTACGCGGGCTGGGCCGACAAGCTGGACTTCGCCGGCTACGGCGCCAACCCGCGCCCGCTGGGCGTGGCCGGCCAGGTCATCCCGTGGAACTTCCCGCTGCTGATGCTGGCGTGGAAGATCGCCCCGGCGCTGGCCACCGGCAACACGGTCGTCCTCAAGCCGGCCGAGACCACCCCGCTGACCGCGCTGCGCTTCGCCGAGATCTGCCGCCAGGCCGGTCTGCCCAAGGGCGTCGTCAACATCGTCACCGGTGACGGCCGCACCGGCGCCGCGCTGACCGCCCACCCGGACGTCAGCAAGGTGGCCTTCACCGGCTCCACCCCGGTCGGCCGGGCGATCGCCAAGCAGCTGGCGGGCAGCCGCAAGAAGCTGTCGCTGGAGCTCGGCGGCAAGGCCGCCAACATCGTCTTCGACGACGCGCCGATCGACCAGGCGGTCGAGGGCATCGTCAACGGCATCTTCTTCAACCAGGGCCACGTCTGCTGCGCGGGTTCGCGCCTGCTGGTCCAGGAGTCGATCCAGGACGAGCTGCTGGACGCCCTCAAGCGCCGGATGGACACCCTGCGGGTCGGCGACCCGCTGGACAAGAACACCGACATCGGCGCCATCAACTCGGCCGCCCAGCTGGCCCGGATCACCGAGCTGACCGCCGCCGGCGAGGCCGAGGGCGCCGAGCGCTGGTCGCCCTCCTGCGACCTGCCCGGCACCGGTTTCTGGTTCCGCCCGACCCTGTTCACCGGCGTCTCCCAGGCCCACCGGATCGCCCGCGAGGAGATCTTCGGCCCGGTGCTGTCGGTGCTGACCTTCCGTACCCCCGCCGAGGCGGTCGAGAAGGCCAACAACACCCCGTACGGCCTGTCGGCCGGCATCTGGACCGAGAAGGGCTCGCGGATCCTGTGGACCGCGTCCCGCCTGCGGGCCGGCGTGGTGTGGGCCAACACCTTCAACAAGTTCGACCCGACCTCGCCGTTCGGCGGCTACAAGGAGTCGGGCTACGGCCGCGAGGGTGGCCGGCACGGTCTGGAGGCCTACCTCGATGTCTGACATCTCCCTGCGTCTTGACGTCCTCAAGACCTACAAGCTGTACGTCGGCGGGAAGTTCCCGCGCTCCGAGAGCGGGCGGGTGTACGAGGTGACCGACAGCAAGGGCCAGTGGCTCGGCAACGCCCCGCTGGGCACCCGCAAGGACACCCGGGACGCCGTGCTGGCGGCCCGGGCCGCCGTCAAGGGCTGGTCCGGCGCCACCGCGTACAACCGCGGCCAGGTGCTGTACCGGGTCGCCGAGATGCTCCAGGGCCGCCGCGAGCAGTTCGCCGCCGAGGTGGCCGCCGCCGAGGGCGTCGGTGCCAAGAAGGCCGCCGCGCTGGTAGACACCGCGATCGACCGCTGGGTCTGGTACGCGGGCTGGACGGACAAGATCGCCCAGATCGCGGGCGGCGCCAACCCGGTCGCCGGGCCGTTCTTCAACCTCTCCACCCCGGAGCCGAGCGGCGTGATCGGCGTCGTGGCCCCGCAGACCGGGTACGGGCACTCGCTGCTCGGCCTGGTCGAGGTGATCGCCCCGGCGATCGCCGCGGGCAACACCGTGGTGGTCGCGGCCGCCGCGGACGCCCCGATGCCGGCGCTCTCGCTCGGCGAGGTGCTGGCCACCTCGGACCTGCCCGGTGGCGTCGTCAACATCATCTCGGGGAAGACCGCGGACATCGCGCCGACCCTGGCCACCCACCAGGACGTCAACGGGCTGGACCTGGCCGGCGCGATCGCCGCCGAAGGTCCCGGCGCGGCGGCGGCGCTGGAGGCCGGTGCCGCGGATACTCTGAAGCGAGTGATCCGCCCGGCGCTCGACCCGTCCACCCAGGACTGGACCCAGGCGCCCGGCACCGAGCGGCTGCTCTCGTTCCTCGAGACGAAGACGGTCTGGCACCCGATGGGTATCTGACCCTCCGCAGCCCCCGGAGAACAACTCCACAGACCGGCCGTCCCCAGTGCCCCTACCCCCCCCCGGGGGCCCGGACGTGCCGATGACGGACCCGCACTTCTCCCCCCTAGTGCGGGTCCGTCCACGTCTGCGGCCGTTCTACCGGCCCGGCCCGCGCCCCACCCGGTCCACTTTCGTCGATCGAACACGCGCCGAAGGTCGGGCAACCGGCCCCCTGCCCGGCGAGTCCTCCCCAGTACATTCGATCTTGGGGAGGCCGTGGTGTGGGAGATTCTGGGCGAGCTGGCCGTGCTGTGCGGCGACGGCCCGGTACGCGCGCTCCGGGCCCGCCGGGCCCACCGCAGGCTGCTCGCCGGCCTGCCGGTGCGGATCCCGTGCTCGGCCCGCTCCGAGAAGCCCGGCTGGCCCGCCGAGTACGTCAGCGGCAGCCTGCTGTTCACCCCCGGCCGGGCGACCGCCGCATTCGGCTCCCGGGCGTTCCCGTACCTGGAGTTCCCGGTCGGCGGCAGCCACCACGCGCCCGAGCCGGACGCCTGGCACGACCAGGACTGGGCCGCGCTCGGCTACCGGGAGCCCGACGACGGCCCGGTGCTGTACCTGCAGGTGCACAGCCGGTACCTGATCACCCTGGAGCTCGCCCTGCGGCGGGTGTGACCGAGGCCGCTGCCGACGGGTTACGGTCGGGTGCCCCGATGCGTCAGACTGGTGTCTCGTGAGTGACTCCCTGCTGAATGCCCAGCCGACGCCCGGCGCCCGCGTGATCCTGCTGTCGGGCCCCTCCGGATCGGGGAAGTCCTCGCTCGCCGAGCGCAGCGGCCTGCCGGTGCTCCAGCTCGACGACTTCTACAAGGACGGGGACGACCCCACCCTGCCGCTCTTCCCGGACGGCGGGACGGACTGGGACTCCCCGCTCTCCTGGCACCGCGAGCAGGCCCTGGCGGCGATCCGGCAGCTGGTCGCCGCAGGCCGCGCCGAGGTTCCGGTCTACTCGATCCCCGCCAACGGCCGGGCCGGCAGCCGCACCCTGGACCTGGGCGGCGCGCCCGCCTTCATCGCCGAGGGCATCTTCGCCGCCGAACTGGCGGAGCAGTGCGCCGCGGAGGGCCTGCTGGGCGACGCCCTGTGCCTGCGCAACCGCCCCCTGACCACCGCCTGGCGGCGGTTTCGCCGGGACGTCCGCGAAGGCCGCAAGTCCGTCCCGTACCTGCTGCGCCGCGGCTGGCGGCTGATGCGGGCCGAGCGCGGCATCGTGGCCCGCCAGGTCGAGCTCGGGGCGGCCGCGTGCGCCGGCCCGGAAGCCTCCCGCCGGGTCCGCGCGGTCGCCGAGCGGCAGCCGGTCGCCGCCGTCGCCTGACCGGCCCGACGGCGGCACAGCGGCAGCGGCAGCGGCAGCGGCAGCGGCTCAGCCTCCCATGGCCCGGTCGACGAGCTCCACGAAACGCTCCGGGGCCGACAGGTTGACGAAGTGGTCGGCCCCCGGCACCGTCACCATCTCGGCGCCGGGCACGCCCCGCGCGATCCGGCGGGTAGTGGCTCAGCCCGGTGTCGTGCCCCCCGACCACCACCAGGGTGGGCACCCCGATCTCCCCCAGGTGCTCGATGCCGGGCCGCGCCGGATCCAGCGCCTCCGTCTCGTGGCCGAGGTGGAAGGCGGGGGAGTCGGCGCAGATCCCGGCCAGGAATGCGCGTCCGGCCGGCGGGGTCCGGGAGGCCCAGACCGCGAGGTCGGCCTCGATGGCGGCGGCCGGGTCGCCACGGGCCACGGCCTCCGCGCGCGGGGCGAGCGCGGCCGTGCGTTGAGCAGGACCAGGTCGCGGCCGGTCCCCGCGGTGGTGCGGAAGACCTGCCCGCCGGGGACCTCGGCCAGGCTCTCGTGGGCCGTGCTGCTGGACATGATCGTGCTCCCGACGGGTCGGTGGGTACGGCACGGGTGTGCGTGCCGCCCATCCGAGCGGTCGGGAGGCGCACGCCTCAACCGACTTACACAGTGTCAGGCATCAGCACGGACGGGCCCGGTGCCTCTCCCCGGCACCGGGCCCGTCCGTGTTCGGACCTGCGGGTCCCCCGCCGGCGGCCGCTCCCCCGAGTCGGCCACCGCGGCTCCGCGGTCCTGCCCCGTCCCCCGACGGGTGTTCGTGTCGCCGCGGTCAGGCCACCAGCTCGCCGAAGGCGAGGCAGGCGTCACCGCTGCGGTTGAGCTGGTCGTCGTCGCGCAGCCGGCGCAGTGCGCGCCAGATGCTGCTCTTCACCGTGCCGACGCTGATGCCGAGGATGTCGGCGATCTCCGGGTCGGTCCGGCCCTCGTAGTAGCGCAGCACCAGCATCGTGCGCTGGTTCTCCGGCAGCTTGGCCAGCGCCTGCCAGAGCACGGTGCGCAGCTCGGTGCCGCCCATCGCGTCGGTGTCGCCGACCGTCTCCGGCAGCTCCTCGGTCGGGTACTCGTTGACCTTGCGGCGGCGCCAGGCGGAGATGTGCAGGTTGGTCATGGTGCGCCGGAGGTAGCCCCCGAGCGCGGCCTTGTCGGTGATCCGGTCCCAGGCGCGGTAGGTGCTGAAGAGCGCGCTCTGCAGCAGGTCCTCGGCCTCGAAGCGGTCGCCGGTCAGGTGGTAGGCCGTGGCGTACAGGGACGCGCGGCGCTCCTGCACGTAGGCGGTGAACTCGGCGGTGCGGTCTCCGGCCGGCTGCTGCTCCGGCGCGGCGGACTCCGCAGCCGCCGGCGCCAGATGCAGCAGCGTGGTGCCAGGGGTCCTGCGGTCGTCCGGCTCCCCCGAGCCGGTCCCCCCGACCGCGGACCCGCTGCCACCCGGGCGCACCGGGAGGATTCCCCGGAGCGTCAGGGTGGCACCGGAGTCGGTCGCACTCCCCATGCGACCGATCCCGTGCAGCTCCCCCCTGCCCGCGCCCACCGGGCGGCGGGCTCCGGCGCTGTGTGCGCACCCCCGTACGATCACGGCACCGGATGTCTCGTCGGTCCTCACCTCGTACCGGGTCCGCGTGGTCGCGGCGGATGAGTGCGCGGTGCGGACGGCCCCGGTGGTGCGGGTCTTCAGCGTTGCGGTCATCGTGCGCCCCCATGGTCGGTACGTGCGGGTCCTTGCCACCGCCGTCCGCCCCGGTCGGTGACCTGGTGCGTTCTTCGGCGACAAGGAAAATCCTGCCAACCGCTCGTCATCGCGGTGTCCGCCGACTGTCACAGGGCTGTCACAGCGAAAGGGACTTTCGTCCGGTCCACCGCCACACCGCCGGGGACGCCCGAAGCAACGATTCCGGTTCCACCGCGCATCGACCGGTACCTGGTGGGTGATTCGCCGGGCCGGGTGGGCCAGAATGAGGCCGTGCCTTTCCTGCTTCTGATCGAGGACGACGACGCCATCCGGACCGGCCTCGAACTCGCCCTCACCCGCCAGGGCCACCGTGTGGCCGCCGCTGCCTCGGGCGAGGACGGCCTGAAGCTCTTCAAGGAGCAGCGGCCGGACCTCATCGTGCTGGATGTGATGCTGCCGGGCATCGACGGCTTCGAGGTCTGCCGCCGGATCCGGCGCACCGACCAGCTGCCGATCATCCTGCTCACCGCCCGTTCCGACGACATCGACGTGGTGGTCGGCCTGGAGTCGGGCGCCGACGACTACGTGGTCAAACCGGTCCAGCCCCGGGTGCTGGACGCCCGGATCCGGGCCGTGCTGCGCCGCGGCGAGCGGGAGAACTCCGACTCCGCCAGCTACGGCGGTCTGGTGATCGACCGTTCCGCGATGACGGTCACCAAGGACGGGGAGGACCTCCAGCTCACCCCGACCGAGCTGCGGCTGCTGCTCGAACTGAGCCGCCGGCCCGGTCAGGCGCTCTCCCGCCAGCAGCTGCTGCGGCTGGTCTGGGAACACGACTACCTGGGAGATTCCCGGTTGGTGGACGCCTGCGTGCAGCGGCTGAGGGCGAAGGTGGAGGATGTGCCTTCGGCTCCGACGCTGATCCGCACCGTGCGCGGCGTGGGCTACCGGCTCGACCCGCCGGCGTAGCCCGCCCGATCCGACCCGTCTGTGAGAACTGTTGACTGACCCTCAGACCCAGCGGCCCCGCCCCCGCGCGCGCTTCCGCTCGGGCCCGTGGCGCCGCCTGCGTTCGCTGCGGGTGCGGCTGATCGCGGTGTTCGCCGCGGTCGCGCTGATCACCGCGGTCTCCGCGTCCGGCATCGCCTACTGGCTGAACCGCGACGCGGTGCTCAAGCGTGCCCAGGACACCGCGCTGAACGACTTCCGGGTCTCGGTGACCCGCAACGTCTCCGCGCTGCCGCTGAACGCGAGCTGCCCCGAACTGGTCGACCTGGCCAACCAGGTGGCCGGCTCCGGCCTCAACTACGACGTTCTGGTGGTCGACGAGAGCCGGCCGGACTGCCTGGCCTCCTCCGACCCGGCCCGGTTCACCCTGGCCAGGGTGCCCGAGACCCTGCAGGCCACCGTCGGCGTGCCGCGCGAGGCGGGCCAGGGCGGCCCCGGCGGCTACCACCTGTACTGGCAGCGGGTGAACCTGGACGCGCCGTACCTGATCGGCGGGACCAAGGTGGTCGAGACGCCGCTGACCGCCTACATGTTCAAGTCGCTGGACACCGAACGGGCCGATCTCAACACCCTCGGCTGGTCGCTGGCGATCGCCACCCTGCTCGCCCTGATCGGCTCGGCGCTGCTCGCCCAGGCCGCCTCGGCGACCGTCCTGCGCCCGGTGAAGCGGCTCGGCGAGGCCGCCCGGCGGCTCGGCGAGGGCAAGCTCGACACCCGGCTGGAGGTCGAGGGCGGTGACGAACTCGCCGATCTGGCCAGGACGTTCAACCGGACCGCCGAGTCGCTGTCCGACCAGGTCGCGGAGTTGAGCGCGCGCGAGGCGCAGAGCCGCCGGTTCGTCGCCGACATGTCCCACGAACTGCGCACCCCGCTGACCGCGATGACCGCCGTCACCGACATCCTGGAGGACGAGGCCGACGCGCTGGACCCGATGATCGAGCCGGCCGTCCGGCTCGTGGTCAGCGAGACCCGCCGGCTCTCCGACCTGGTCGAGAACCTGATGGAGGTGACCCGGTTCGACGCCGGCACCGCCAAGCTGGTCGCCGACGAGGTGGACATCGCCGACCTGCTGATGTCCTGCATCGACGGCCGGGCCTGGTACGACGCCGTGGACGTGGACGCCCCGCGCGGCATCCGGGCCATGGTCGACCCCCGCCGCCTCGACGTGGTGCTGGCCAACCTGATCGGCAACGCGCTCAAGCACGGCGGCTCGCCGGTGCGGGTGCGGGTGCGCGAGCGGGACGGCCAGGTCGTCGTGCAGGTCTCCGACAGCGGGCCCGGCATCCCCGAGGACGTGCTGCCGCACGTGTTCGACCGGTTCTACAAGGCCGACAAGGGCCGGGCCAGGTCGGAGGGGAGCGGGCTGGGGCTGTCCATCGCGATGGCCAACGCCCAGATACACGGCGGCACCATCACCGCCGCCAACGGCGAGACGGGCGCGGTCTTCACCCTCAGCCTGCCCCTGACGCCGCCCGCCCCGGACGACCAGGACGACCAGGAGGGGAGCCGGTGAACGCCCGCAGAACCCTGCCCGCCACGCTCTTGCTGCTGCTCGCCCTGGCCGGCTGCGGCATCCGGCCGACCGCCGTCCCGGTGTTCGCGGGTGCGCCCGCCAGCCGGACGGCCTGCCCCGCCGTCCCGCAGGTGCCCAGCGCGCCCACCTCGCCGACGCCCTCGGCGACGCCCGCGCCGAGCGCGGCCAGGACCGCCCGGCCCACCGTGACGGCCTCCGCCTCCGCGTCCCCCTCGGCCGGGCTGTTCAGCGCACCGGCGTCGCCCACGCCCACGGCGAGCGGCTCCCCCTGCCCCTGAACCCTCCGCCCCGCGCCGTCGCGGATCGCCTGGAACCGTGCGCGACCCACCCGGCGTCCTTGGGACCGTGCACCGACATGGCACCACCACCCGCGCCGAGGACTGCGGCGCAACACCCGAGGACGAGCCCACCGATCCGGCCGCCCGGCCGGGGGTGTCGCGTCCGCTCCGGACGGTGGTGCGGATCCTCCTCGCGGTCCACCTGGTCGTCCTCGGCTGGCTGACGCTGCGTCCGCTGCCGGTCAGCTGGACCTACCCGGCCAACCTCACCCCGTTCGCGACCGTCCAGCAGTCGCTCTCGCTCGGCGGCTGGGCCGGTGCCCGGCAACTGGCCGGCGGACTGCTGCCGCTCGCACCGTTCGGGGTCCTGCTGCCGCTGGCCGGCGGACGGCTGCGGGCCGCGTGGCTGCCCTCGCTGTTCCGGACCGTCGGCGGCGCGGCGCTGCTGGCCACCGCCCTGGAGATCATGGAGGGTTGGGCCCCGGGACACGTGCTGAACGTGGACGACATCCTGCTCGGGACGGCTGGCGCGGCCGTCTGCCACCTGGCCGTGGTGCCGGCCCTGCGGGCGCTGCTGCTGCGGGAGCGGCAGGCCCCGGCGGGCCCGCCGGAAACGGAACGGGACCGCCACCGGTACGCGCAGGCGTACGAGCGGACGGTCCCGGTCGCGGGGTTCGGAGGGCTCAGCCCTTCAGGTACTTCGACGCGTCGATGACCTGCGCGGCCGGCGGCGCCGTCACGGTGACCGGCTTGCCGTAGTCGCTGAAGGTCATGGTGCCGGTGTCCGCACCGGTGGTGGCCAACTGCAGCAGGTACGGCTCGCCCTTCGCGGCCACCGCCATCTCCGCCTTGGTCGTCGCGTCGCCGTCCTTGATGACCACGGCGAGGTCCGCACCGACCTGCTTGGTGCCGCCCTTGGTCGCGCCCGCGGTGTCGTCGGCGCCGCTCTCGGTCTTGCCGATCGACTTCAGCGTCTCGATGCCCATGTCACAGAAGCTCGCCAGCTCCTTGACCCCGGCCGCCTCCGCGCCGCCCATCAGGTACTTGCCCGCCAGGGTCTTCGAGGTGCCCGCCGCGACCGACTTCTCCCAGAACGCGGCGTCCGGCTTCAGCCACACCGAGCCCGAGGTCCGCAGCAGGTCGAAGCTGCCCTTGTCGCCGAGGCTGACCTGACCGACGCAGTTGCCGGAGCTGTCCTCCGCCACCGAGCCGGCTATCTTCTGCCCCTCGGACGTGATGTCGAACGTCAGCTTGACCGAGGTCGCCTTGGCGCCGGCCTCCTGGGTCTTCTTGATGATCTCCGCCGCGGACAGGCTCTCCAGCCCGGCGGCGGACGGCGAGGCGGGGACCGCCTTCGCGTCGGTGCTCGTCTTCTTCTCCTCCGCCGGCCCGCAGGCGGTCACGCCGACGAGGCCGAGGGAGCAGAGCAGGGTGGCGGCAAGCAGCCGTGAGTTGCGCATGTGTGGTGTGTTCCTTGCAGAGACCGATTGGGTTACCCAACCCGCGCGGCCGGCCGCCGCACGACACCCCCACGCGCGACCCCGGCTCGGACTGCGCGGTGGCGCCCAAGCATCTCACCCCTCCATTCGCGGGCAGGAGAGGGGTCTCACGCTTTACCTCACCATGGGTTTCGCTGATTCAAAACAGAACTTCGACTTTCCAGCACCATTCGCCGAATTCGCCGTCAGCACCTCCGACATACGCCCGACAGCCCACCAGAACCGCTGGGACGACCTCGTGGCAGGCATATTCGATCTCGATGTTTCTGGTGCCGAAATAGCCCGGCCCGTAGGCCCGAAGGCTTTCACTGATGCCGCCAAGGTAGCGCTCGCGAAGCCCGGAACCGCCGACTCGGACGAGTGAGCCGTCCATGAACGAGTCGAGGTGGACCGCCATCTCCCGCGACAGGTTGATGACCCTGTCGACTTGATCCTCAGGCAGGTCGCGATGCCCTCGCAGGGCGGACTCCCGGAATGGGCGCGCCGCTGACGGGGCTGCACTCCTCCCGCCGGCCGCCGACGGCACCGGGAGGGGGAGGCCGCCGCGCGGTTCCGGCCCGGGGTCGGGGACCGGCCCTGAGACTCCCCTGAGTCCGGGGCCCCGCGACCCGGGAAGAGTTGAGGGGCCGGGATCACCACCGGGGCTGACGTGAGACCGCCTGCGGGGACGCAGGATGGAGTCATGCCCACCGGAGAGACCGGCACCGGGCCACATCACCTCGGAGACCTCGATGAGCCGCCGCCTTGCCCGCCCCCGCCACAACCGCGTCATCGCCGGCGTCTGCGCCGGGATCGCCGAGCGGTTCGGCCTCGCCCCGTGGACCGTCCGGACGATCGCCCTGCTCTCCTGCCTGCTGCCCGGCCCGCAGTTCCTGATCTACCTGGCTCTGTGGCTGGTGCTCCCCCAGGAGGCGTGAGCACGGCCGGCGAACGGCCGAGGGCCGCTCCCCCGCGAAACGGGGAAGCGGCCCTCGGCCGTCGAACGCGAGGACTAGCCGATGCCGGGGACCGCGCCGGGCGCGCCACCGAGGCTGCTGATCGTGCCGATGACACCGCCGACCGGGGTCTTCGACAGACCCTGCCCGCCGGGGACGGACTCCAGGCCGCCCACGCGGTTCGCACCCGCGGCGCGCATGCCGTCGGCGACCGGGGCCTCGGCGGCCGGGGCGGGGGTCAGCGGGCTCGCCACCCCCAGGGTGCCGACGGCCTCGGTCACCTCGCCGCCACCGGGGACCTTGTTGACGGCACCGGTCGCGGCGGTGGCCGCCGTACCCGCGACCTCGGGGTTGGCCAGCGTGGTCGGGAGTCCGAGGCCGCCGGCGCCGGCGGCAGAGGCGGTACCTGCGGCGACGGCGGCGATCGCGACGCCGAGCACAGCCGTACCGGCAGCCTTGAGAGTGGCCTGCTTCATGTGGTGATCCTCGTCCTCGTCGGGCCGGCGCGTGCACGGGACGGCCCGGGGGCCGCCGGCATCACGCCGTGTCAGAAGTGACTGACACACCGTAGTGACAAGGCCCTTCGCAGACCAAAGACAGGTCACCCTCCCGGGTTACCGCTCGAACGGGTGCCGGACGGCGAGGCGGTCGGCACCCGTTCGAGCACCCGTCAGGCGCGGGCCTGGAACAGCCACTCCGCCTTCAGCTCGGCGTAGCCGGGCTTGATCACGTCGTTGATCATCGCCAGCCGCTCGTCGAAGGGCAGGAAGGCCGACTTCATCGCGTTGACGGTGAACCACTCCATGTCGCCCAGGGTGTAGTTGAAAGCCTCCACCAGGTGGCCGAACTCCTGGCTCATGCTGGTGCCGCTCATCAGCCGGTTGTCGGTGTTGACGGTGACCCGGAACTTCAGCCGGCTGAGCAGTCCGATCGGGTGCTCGGCGTACGAGGCCGCGGCCGCGGTCTGCAGGTTGGAGGTGGGGCACATCTCCAGCGGGACGCGCTTGTCGCGCACGTACGCGGCCAGCCGGCCGAGCTCGACCCGGCCGTCCTCGTGCACGGTGATGTCGTCGACGATCCGCACGCCGTGGCCGAGGCGGTCGGCGCCGCAGCACTGCAGGGCCTCCCAGATCGACGGCAGGCCGAACGCCTCGCCGGCGTGGATGGTGAAGTGGTTGTTCTCGCCCTTGAGGTAGTCGAAGGCGGCCTGGTGGCGGGTGGGCGGGTGACCGGCCTCGGCGCCGGCGATGTCGAAGCCGACCACGCCCTGGTCGCGGTGGCGGTTGGCCAGCTCGGCGATCTCCTGCGAGCGGGCGGCGTGCCGCATCGCGGTGATCAGGGTGCCGACCCGGATCCGGTGGCCGGCCGCGCGGGCGTTGGCCTCGCCGAGACGGAAGCCCTCGTTCACGGCCTCGACGACCTGGTCGAGGGTGAGGCCGGCCTCCAGGTGCTGCTCGGGGGCGTAGCGGACCTCGGCGTACACGACGCCGTCGGCGGCCAGGTCCTCGGCGCAGTCCGCGGCGACCTTGATCAGCGCCTCACGGGTCTGCATCACGGCGCAGGTGTGGGCGAAGGTCTCCAGGTAGCGGACCAGCGAGCCGGAGTCGGCGGCCTCACGGAACCAGACACCGAGCTTGACCGGGTCGGTGGTCGGCAGGCCCTGATAGCCGCAGGCGGCGGCCAGCTCGACGACGGTCTCGGGGCGGAGCCCGCCGTCCAGGTGGTCGTGCAGGAGCACCTTCGGGGCGCGGGCGATCTGGTCGGGCGTGGGAATGCGGGGGCCGGTGGTGCCCGCGGCGGCAGGGGTGTGGGTCTCCATTGCGAGATGGTAGCTCCTACGCGCGTAGATTTCTACCTCGCCGCGCCGCACGCCCACCATTGGCCCCACCCGTTCAATCGTGCTCCAGCAGCCGCCCCTTCCGGGACAGCACGAAATCGCGGAACGCCGCCACCGGCGGGGTGAGCGGCCGACCGGCGACCCAGGCCAGCCCGATCGCCCGGCGGGTCCGCGGCGCGGTCACCTCCAGCTCCACCACCCCGGGCCTGGCCACCAGCGCGGGCGGCAGCAGCGCCACACCGAGGCCGGCCGCCACCAGCCCGCGCAGCGTCTCCGCCTCCTCCCCCTCGAAGGCGATCCGCGGAGCGAAACCGGCCTCCGCACAGAAGCCGTCGGTGATCATGCGCAGGCCGTAACCCTCCTCCACCGCCACGAACGGCTCCTGCGCCACCTCCGCCAGCCGGATCCGCCGCCGCCCGGCCAGCCGGTGGTCGGCGGGCACCGCCAGGTGCAGCCGCTGCTCGTCCAGCGGCCGGGCCACCAGGTCCGGCGAGTCGGGCAGCGGCGAGACCAGGCAGAGGTCCAGCTCGCCCTCGCGCATCCGGTCCAGCATCGCGGCCACGTAGTCCTGCGCCAGCTGGAACCGCACCCGCGGGTGGCCGGCCCGGAAGTCCCGCAGCAGGGCGGGCACCGCGTCCGTCCCCATCGTGTGCAGGAACCCGAAGGCCACCCGCCCGGCCGTCGGGTCGTCCTCCGCCCGGGCCGCCTCCGCCCCACGCTCCAACTCCGCCAGCGCCCGCTCCACCGAGCCGAGCAGCAGCCGCCCGGCCCTGGTCAACCGCACCGCCCGGCCCTGCCGGGCCAGCAGGTCCACCCCCAATTCCGACTCCAGCCGGGCCACCGCGCGGGACAGCGTCGGCTGCGGCATGTCCAGCAGCTGCGCGGCCCGGGTGACATGTTCCAGTCTCGCCACCGCCGCGAACTGGGCCAGCTGCGGGGCCAGTCGGACCACCGCCGAATCCGGGTCGAGCTCGGCGGGGCGCACCGGCGGTGAGCTGTCCTCATGCGTCATGGCATGAATTCTGGCTTGTTCATGCATTGGACGCATCAGGCGCGCCGGTCCTACCGTCAGGACATGCCGCCTGCCAGTACCGGGGCATCCGCAGCCACACTGCCGGGTGCCCTTCCCCAGTCGTCCCCAGCCGCCTCCGCCGAATCCGTCGCCGACACCCGTCTGCGTCCCGGCGACCGCTCCTTCCGGCGCGCCAACCTCGCGCTGTTCGCCGCCGGGATCGCCACCTTCGTCCTGCTGTACGCCACCCAGGGCCTGCTGCCGCTCCTCTCGGACGACCTCAACCTGACTCCCGGCCAGGCGAGTTGGACGGCCTCCGCCGCCACCCTCGGCCTCGCCGTGGCGCTCCTGCCGGCCAGCGCACTCTCCGACCGGTACGGGCGCACCGCGGTGATGACCGCCTCCGTGCTCGCCGCCACCGCCGTGGCCCTGCTGCTGCCCCTGGCCCCCGACCTGACCACCCTGACCGTGCTGCGGGCCGTCCAGGGCGCGGCCCTCGCCGGGCTCCCGGCCACCGCGATGGCGTACCTCGCCGAGGAGATCCACCCGAGCGCACTGGCCTCTGCGATGGGCCTGTACGTGGCGGGCAACTCGATCGGCGGCATGGGCGGCCGGCTGGTCTCCGGCTGGGCCGGGGCCGCCTGGGGCTGGCGCTGGGGCCTGGCCGCGTCGGCGGCCGTCGCCCTGCTCGCCGCCCTCGCCTTCCGGCTGCTGATCCCCGCCGCCCGCCAGTTCCGCCGCACCCCCGTCGACGCCCGGGCCCTCGGCCGCACGGTCTGCGCCCACCTGCGCGACCCGCTGCTGCTGCGGCTGTACGCGCTGGGCGCCCTGTTCATGGCCGTCTTCGGAGCGGTCTACAACACCGTCGGCTACCGGCTCACCTCGGCGCCGTTCGGCCTCCCGCAGTCGGTCGCCGCCTCGATCTTCGTGGTCTACCTGGTCGGCACCGTCGCCTCCGCCAACGCGGGCCGCCTCACCGGCCGCCTCGGCCGGCGCGGCACCCTGTACGTCGCCATCGGCACCACCGCCACCGGCCTGCTGCTCTCGCTCGGCGGCTCCCTGCTGTGCGCGCTGCTCGGCCTGGCCCTGATCACCGCAGGCTTCTTCATCGGCCACGCCACCGCCTCCTCCTCGGTCGGCCGCACCGCCGGCCACGGCCGCGCCCAGGCGTCCGCGCTCTACCTGATCGCCTACTACCTGGGCAACAGCCTCGGCGGCACCATCGGCGCCGACGCCTACCACGCGGCCGGCTGGTCCGGCGCGGCCGCCGTCGGCCTGGCCGCGATGACCCTGGCGGCCGGCGTCACCCTCTACGCGACCCGCCAGGCGATCCGGGCCAGGCGGAAAGTCTTCCGGGCAGACTTTCCGCCGAGTAGAGACGTGAAGGAGATCAAGCGTCGTGCCGACGTATGAGTCTCTCGCCCATTTCCTTCGAGACTGGAAACATCTCGATGCCGCTCAGAAAGCCGCGTTCCTGGTCGCGGTGGCGCAGTTCGTAGCGGACCTGCAGGCCGGTCAAGGCTTCCGACGCGGCCTGCGGGTGAAGAAGATGCAGGGCCACCCGGACGTATGGGAGCTCAGTTGGGCACCCGATGGACGGGCCACCTTCAGCTACGGCGAGCCGGTCCAAGCCGGTCAGCCGCGTATCGTGTGGCGTCGAATCGGCACCGACATCTTCAATCGCCCCTGAGACGCGGACTTACGGCCGCCCCGAAGCAGCGACGGCCACCTCGCATTCCCCCGCCGGGCGGCCGGAGCCATCATCTGCCGTAGTCGGCCCCCCGGAACTCTCCGACCCTGCTGTGCGCCCTGCTCGGCCTGGTCCTGATCACCGCCGGCTTCTTCTACGCCACCCGCCTGACGATCCCGGCCCGGCGCGCGCCTGCCCTGGATACACTCCGAGCATGAGCATCGATCCGGCTGCGTACGCCCGGTTGCGCGAGATCGCAGATGAGCTCCCCCAGGTACCGGGGATCAGCAAGATAGAGATCGCCGACGGCGAGATCGTCATGATGATGTCGCCCGTGAAGCAGCACGAACTCGCGGTCATCCGCATCGCACGGCAGCTCAATGAGCAGCTCCCCCGGACGCACCCCGGTCACATCGCACACGGCGGGGCCGACCTTGAGGATGCCGGGCTGGGGCGGCTCCGCAATCCCGACCTCATGGTGTTCCCTGAGGCTGCCATGGAGACGGCGGGTCGGGCTCTGCAGCCCCATGAGGTCGTCCTGGTGATGGAAGTCGTGTCCCGGTCGAACCCCGAGAACGACTACGAGAACAAGGTCCGCGACTACGCCGCCATGGGTATCCCGCTCTACCTCCTGGTCGACCCGCGGGACGGCACCGGCATCGTCCACTCGCAGCCCGGCTTCGCATCACGGGAGAAGTTCGTGTTCGGCGACACCGTCACCGTGGGGCCGTGGCGGGTCGACACCACCGGGCTGCGAACCTACGGCTGAGCGGGGCGTACCGCCGCCACCTCGCACCGGAGCATCCCGGCCGACGAGCACCCCGGCCGGTCCGCCCACTCGACGACGGGAAGCAGTGACGCCTGCACCTCGGCATCGCGAGGCCGGCCCGTCGACACCCGGAAGCAGCCGGGCAGTCGTAGCAACTGAACGTCCGCGTCGGCCAGCAGCGCCAGCATCCCCGCGATGAAGTACGCCCGGGCCAACGGGTTCACTCCCCCACCGCCTGCGCCCGCGCGGCACCGGGCTCCACGTCCCACTCGATGCCGCCGCCGGGCGGCCGGAGCCACCATCTGCCGTAGTCGGCACCCCGGAACTCCCCGACCCTGCCGGTCTCCTCCTCGACCACCCGCTCACCGAGCCGGGGAACGGGCTGCGCACTCGCCATGAACTGCTCCTTCACGAAGGTCAACTACTTTCCGTGCACCCATGGTCACGCCATGGCGCTACCCTGTGAAGGCGCGGCACGTCCGCACCGGTGCTGAGGACATGGGGGCACGCAGATGGCAGCCCAGGAACGCGAGTTGACCCCCGAGCGGTCGGTCCGGGATCTCTTCGGTTTCCAGCTCAGGGACCTCCGCAAGCGCAACGGCCTCTCGCTGGCGGAGCTTTCGAAGCTCGTGGCCTACAGCAAGACCCATCTCGGCACCGTGGAGACCGCGAGCCGCGCGATCCCGCCCGACCTGCCGAGGAAGCTCGACGAACTCCTCGCCACCGACGGCATCTTCAACTGGCTCTACCCGCTGGTCCTGCGGGAGGCGTTCCCCGACTGGTCGCGGCGGTTCATGGAGCTGGAGGCCCTGGCGGTCGGTATGCGGAAGTACGCGGCCGGGGCATTCCCCGGCCTGTGGCAGACGCCGGACTACGGGCGCGCCGCCATCCGCCTCGGCAGGCCACGAGCCGACCGGGACGAGATCGAGCAGGTGTGGGCCGCGCGAGCCGCGTGGCAGGAACGTCTGAAAGACGACTCACCGCCGCTCGTCTGGGTCGTGCTGGACGAGAGCGTCATCCGTAGGTCGGTCGGCGGCCCCGAAGTGATGCGTCGCCAGCTCGACCATGTCCTCACCCTGGCCGAAGGGCCGCACAGCGTCGTGCAGGTCCTGCCGTTCTCGGCCGGCGGTCACGGTGCGATGGGCGGCTCGATCACGCTGCTCGACTTTCTCGACTCCCCGCGCGTCGCCTACGTCGAGGGCAGCATCTCCGGCCACCTTCTCGAAGCACCGGACGCCGTCCTCGAATCAGCCCTGACCTACGATCTCGTCCAGGCGGCGGCCCTGTCGCCCGACGGGTCGACAGCGTGGCTCCGGCACGCACTGGAGGACCTTCCGCGATGAGCAGCACTCAGTGGTTCAAGAGCAGCTACGGCGACAACGCGGGCAACGGCGACTGCGTCCGCGTCTCCTTCACCCACCTCGCCACCGACCACACCGTCCTGATCGGCGACACCAAGACCCCCGACACCCACCTCACCGTCCACCCCGCCGCCTGGTCCGCCTTCGTCACCGCCGCGGCCACCGGAGAGTTCGACTTCCCGCCCCCGGACAGCACCGTGCCCGGGCCGCACGGCGAGGGCGGCCCGGGCACGGTGTGCTCGGTGCATCAGGCGATGCGGTCCAGCACGATCGGCTTGGGCGTGAAGACGGTGCCCTCCGGCGAGATGGTGATGCCGCCGGCCAGCGCCTCCATGGCGTAGTCGTAGCGCTCGGGGGTGTCGGTGTGCAGGGTCAGCAGCGGCTGGCCGGCCTTGACGGCCTCGCCCGGCTTGGCGTGGATCTCGACACCGGCGCCGGCCTGCACCGGGTCCTCCTTGCGGGCGCGGCCGGCGCCGAGGCGCCAGGCGCAGACGCCGACGGCGTACGCGTCCAGGCCGGTGAGCAGGCCGGAGGCGGAGGCGGTGACGACGTGCTGCTCGCGGGCGACCGGGAGGGGGGCGTCGACGTCGCCGCCCTGGGCGCTGATCATGCGGCGCCAGTGGTCCATCGCGGAGCCGTCGCGCAGCGCGTCGGCCGGGTCCTTGCCGTGGACGCCCGCGGCGGCGAGCATCTCGCGGGCCAGCGCGAGGGTCAGCTCGACCACGTCGGCGGGGCCGCCGCCGGCCAGCACCTCGACCGACTCGCGGACCTCCAGCGCGTTGCCGGCGGTGAGGCCGAGCGGGGTCGACATGTCGGTGAGCAGGGCGACGGTGTTGACGCCGGCGGCCTTGCCGAGGCCGACCATGGTGCGGGCCAGCTCCTGGGCGTCGGGCAGGTTCTTCATGAAGGCGCCGGAGCCGACCTTGACGTCCAGGACCAGGGCGCCGGTGCCTTCGGCGATCTTCTTGGACATGATCGAGCTGGCGATCAGCGGGATCGCCTCGACGGTGCCGGTGACGTCGCGCAGCGCGTACAGCTTCTTGTCGGCGGGGGCGAGGCCGTCGCCGGCCGCGCAGATCACGGCGCCCGCGCCGTGCAGCACGTTCATCATCTCGTCGTTGGAGAGCAGCGCCCGCCAGCCGGGGATGGACTCCAGCTTGTCGAGGGTGCCGCCGGTGTGGCCGAGGCCGCGGCCGGAGAGCTGCGGGACGGCCGCGCCGCAGGCGGCGACCAGCGGGGCCAGCGGGAGGGTGATCTTGTCGCCGACGCCGCCGGTGGAGTGCTTGTCGGAGGTGGGCACGCCGAGGGCGGAGAAGTCCATCCGGACGCCCGAGCGGATCATCGCGTCGGTCCAGCGGCTGATCTCGCGGAGGTTCATGCCGTTCAGCAGGATCGCCATCGCCAGCGCGGACATCTGCTCGTCGGCGACCTCGCCGCGGGTGTAGGCGTCGATGACCCAGTCGATCTGGGCGTCGGTCAGCTCGCCGCGGTCGCGCTTGGTCCTGATGACGGAGGGGGCGTCCATGGGTTCTCCAAGAGGTGGGGCACGTACTCAGGTGCGGGAGAAAGCGAGAAAGCGAAGAGTGTCGCGGGAGAGGCCCGGTCAGGGCCCTCCCGCGACACTCTACGCGCGTAACTGAAGGGGTTGCTAGAGCCGCTCCGGCCCGAACGCGTCGGGCAGGATCTCGGCCATCGTCCTCACCCCGGAGGGGAAGTCGAGCAGCATCTCGGGGCCGCCGTGCTCGTACAGCAGCTGGCGGCAGCGCCCGCACGGCATCAGCAGCTCGCCCGCGCCGTCGACGCAGGTGAAGGCCACCAGCCGGCCGCCGCCACTGGCGTGCAGTGCGGAGACCAGCCCGCACTCGGCGCACAGGCCGAGCCCGTAGGAGGCGTTCTCCACGTTGCAGCCGGTGACCGTGCGGCCGTCGTCCACCAGGGCCGCCGCACCGACCGGGAACTTGCTGTACGGCGCGTAGGCGCGCGACATCGCGTCGCGGGCCGCGCCGCGCAGCGCGTTCCAGTCGGGTGCGGGTGCGGTCGTCACTTGCCCTGGCCCTTGCGGTAGATCTGGCCGTCGGCCTTCGGCGGCCGCAGGCGCTGCGAGGCTGCCGCGAGGACCACCAGGGTGATCACGTACGGCGTGGCCACGATCAGCGGGCGCTGCACGGAGTCGGTGGTGGCGTACCAGACCGCCAGGCCGCCGGCCACGACGAAGCTGATGATCGCCGGGGTGTACTTGCGGCGGTACAGCTGCCAGAGGGCGAGCAGCAGCATCGCGATGGAGACGGTGATCAGCAGGACGTGCACGTTGTCGGCGTCGCGCAGCTGGAGGCTGTCGGTGAAGCCGAACAGGCCGGCGCCCATGGCGAGACCGCCGGGCATCCAGTTGCCGAAGATCATCGCGGCGAGACCGATGAAGCCTCGGCCCTGGGTCTGGCCGTCCTTGTAGAAGTGCGAGGCGACCAGCGAGAGGTACGCACCGCCGAGACCGGCGAACGCGCCCGAGGCGATGACCGCGAGGTACTTGTACTTGTAGACGTTGACGCCCAGCGACTCGGCGGCGGTGGGGTTCTCACCGCAGGAGCGCAGCCGCAGGCCGAAGACCGTGCGCCAGAGCACGAAGTAGCTGACCACGATGAAGACCGCGGCGATGATGGTGACCACCGACAGGTTGGTGACCAGACCGCCGAGGATGCCGGCGACGTCGGAGACCAGGAACCAGTGGTGCGCCTCGATCTTGTCCAGCCACTCGGACAGCCCGGGGATGGTCAGCGCGGGCAGGGACTCGGCCGGCGGCGACTGGTTCGCACCGGCGCCGAAGGCCACGTAGTCCTTGTAGTAGATCTTGTTGATGTAGGCGCAGATGCCCGGGATCAGCAGGTTGATACCGACGCCCGAGACGATGTGGTCGACGCCGAAGGTCACCGTGACGACCGCGTGCAGCAGACCGCCGAGCGCGCCGCCGGCCATACCGGCCAGCAGGCCCACCCAGGGGTTGACCAGGTAGCCAGCCCAGGCACCGCAGAAGGTGCCGGCGACCATCATGCCTTCGAGGCCGATGTTGACCACACCGGACCGCTCGGCCCACAGACCGCCCAGACCGGCCATCGCGATCGGGACGGCCGCGCCGAGGGCAGCGGAGATCTGGCCGGAGGCGGTCAGACCGTAGTTGCCGGTGACGGCGGCCACCGCCGACACCAGGACCAGGGCCCCGGCGATCAGCAGCAGCAGTACCGGGACGGAGATCTTGTGCTTCTTGGCAGGCGCGCTGCCCGGCGACTTCGGCCGGGTCGAGGTTGCGGTGCTCATGCGGCCACCTCCTTGTTGGCGGCCGCAGCGGCCTGCGCGGCGAGTTCGGCGCCGACCTTCTGCTGCTGGCGCTTGAGGCCGTAGCGACGCACCAGCTCGTAGGCGACGACGACGCAGATGACGATGGTTCCCTGCATGACGGCGACGATCTCCTGCGGGAAGTCACCCTGCAGCGGGAGCTGCACGGCGGTGACGTCCATGAAGGAGAAGAGCAGCGCCGAGAAGACGATGCCGATCGGGCTGTTGCGACCGAGCAGGGCGATCGCGATGCCGGTGAAGCCGAGATTCTGCTGGAAGCTGGTGCCGTAGGTGAACGAGCTCTGCAGCAGGGTCGGCATGCCGATCAGGCCGGCCAGCGCGCCGGAGACGGCCATGCTGGTGAGCACCATGCGCTTGACGTTGACGCCGGAGGCCTTGGCGGCGCTCTCCGAGCGGCCGGTCGCCCGCAGGTCGAAGCCGAACCGGGTGCGGTTCAGGGTGACCTGGAAGCCCACACCGACGATCACCGCGATGATCAGGAAGCCCCAGAGGGTGCCGCCCGCCGTCTCGATCGAGAAGAAGTGGCTGGACTCCGAGATCGGCTTGGTCTGGATGCTGTTGCTGCTGGTGGCCACCTTCGGCGCGAAGATGCCGGGCACGAGCAGCAGGCCGACCACGGCGAGCGAGATCGCGTTCAGCATGATGGTCGAGATGACCTCGCTGACACCGCGGTAGACCTTCAGCACACCGGCGATCGAGGCCCAGAGGCCACCGGCCAGCATGGCGGTGACCAGCAGCAGCGGGATCTGGATGAACGCCGGCAGCGCGATCTGGCTGCCGATGTAGGCCGTGAACAGCGCGGCGATCCGGTACTGGCCCTCGACACCGATGTTGAACAGGTTCATCCGGAAGCCGAAGGCGGCGGCGACGGCGGCCAGGTAGTACGTGATGCCCTTGTTGATGATCTGGACCTGGCCGTCGGAGGCGGTTCCGTACGTGAGCATCACGTCGAACGCCTTGAACGGGTCACGGCCCGAGCTCAGCAGCAGCACCGAGCAGATCGCCAGGGAGAGCAGCACGGCGAGCACCGGCGCGGCCAGACCGAGCGCGATCCGCTCCAGGTCGAACCGCTGGGCAAGCTTGCGCTTGGCGGGGTTGGGACTGGTCATGTGGGTTACTCCCCCGCCTGCGGGTCGTCGGCGGTGTCGGTGGGCTCGGCCGGGGTGTCCGCGGCGGTGTCGCCCTCGGCGGCCTCGTCCGCGGTGGTCTCGTCCTCGGTGCCGGCGGCGGCCACGGCGTGGGCCTCGGCCAGCGCCTCGGCGTCCGACTCGATGTGGCCCTTGGCCGCACCGGTCATCGCGGTGCCCAGGTCCTCGGCGGTGACGGTGGCCGGGTCGGCGTCGGCGACCAGGCGGCCGCGGTAGATCACCCGGATGTTGTCGGAGAGGCCGATCAGCTCGTCCAGGTCGGCGGAGATCAGCAGGACCGCCAGGCCCTCGTGCTGGGCGGCGCGGATCTGGCCCCAGATCTGGGCCTGCGCGCCGACGTCCACACCGCGGGTGGGGTGGGCGGCGATCAGCAGCTTGGGGTCGTGGCTCATCTCGCGGCCGACGATCAGCTTCTGCTGGTTGCCGCCGGAGAGGGAGGCCGCGGTGACCTCGATGCCGGGGGTGCGGACGTCGTACTCCTCGACGATCCGCTGGGTGTCCCTGCGGGCGCCGGCCGAGTCGAGCAGCACGCCCTTGGAGTTCGGGGTCTCGGTGACGTGGCCGAGGATCCGGTTCTCCCAGAGCGGGGCCTCCAGCAGCAGGCCGTGCTTGTGGCGGTCCTCGGGGATGTAGCCGATCCCGGCCTCACGACGGGCCCGGGTCAGCAGGCGGGTCAGGTCCGTGCCGTCCAGGGTCACGGTGCCCGCGTCCGGAGCGATCATGCCCATGATGGCCTCGACCAGTTCGGCCTGGCCGTTGCCCTCGACGCCGGCGATGCCGAGCACCTCGCCCTTGCGGATCCGCAGCGAGATGTCGTCCAGGACGACGCGCTCGATGCCCTCGGCGTCCGCCTTGGCGATCCGCAGGCCCTCGACGCGGAGCATCTCGACGTCGGTGACGGTGGACTCGCGGCTCTCCGGGGAGGGCAGCTCGGCGCCGACCATCAGCTCGGCGAGCTGGCGGGCGGTGACGGTCTGCGGGTCGGCGTCGCCGACCGTGGTGCCGCGGCGGATGACGCTGATCGCGTCGGCGACCGAGAGCACCTCGTGCAGCTTGTGCGAGATGAAGATGACGGTGACGCCCTCGGCCTTCAGCTCCCGCAGGTTGGCGAAGAGGGCCTCCACCTCCTGGGGCACCAGCACGGCGGTGGGCTCGTCCAGGATCAGGATCCGGGCGCCGCGGTAGAGGACCTTGAGGATCTCCACGCGCTGCCGGTCGGCGACACCGAGGTCCTCGACCAGCGCGTCCGGGCGCACGCCCAGTCCGTACTGGTCGGAGATCTCCTTGATCTTCGCCTTGGCCTTGGCTCCTATCCCGTGCAGCTTCTCGCCGCCCAGGACCACGTTCTCCCAGACCGTCAGGTAGTCGGCCAGCATGAAGTGCTGGTGCACCATGCCGATGCCGCGGCCGATCGCGTCGCCGGGGGTGTTGAACTCGACGAGCTCGCCGTCGATCCGGATGGTGCCCTCGTCCGGCTTCTGCATGCCGTAGAGGATCTTCATCAGGGTGGACTTGCCGGCGCCGTTCTCACCCATCAGCGCGTGCACGGTGCCGCGCTGGACGGTGATGTCGATGTCGTGGTTGGCCACGACACCGGGGAAGCGCTTGGTGATGCCGCGCAGTTCGACGGCAGGTGTCGCCGTCCCCGCGCTGGGGCTGCCGCCCGTGCTGGGGGTGGGGTCGGGAGCGCTGATGGCGATCTCCTGGGTGGTCGTCGGGCGCTTCGTTGCGCTGGAGAGATCTGGAGAGATCAGGGGCGGGGACGGGAGGGGCCCGGTGGGTACGCGATGCGCGTACCTGCCGGGCCCCTCCCCCTGGGATTCGGACGGCCGTCACCCCGCCGCCGGGCAGGCGGTGGCGGGGGACGGAACCCGGATCAGCTCTGCGGGGCGGTCGGAACCTTGGTGGCGCCGGAGGTGATCGCCTTCTCGGCGTCCGCGAGCTTGGCCTTGATGTCGTCGATGTGGTTGCCGGTGGTGGCCAGCGAGACACCCTGGGCAGCCAGGTCGAAGTTCTTCACGCCGGTGATGGCGTTGCCGTCCTTGACCGACTTGATGTACGCGTACACGGCGGTGTCCACGTTCTTCACCATCGAGGTGAGGATGTGGTCCTTGTACTTCGCCAGCGCGGGCTGGGCGGCCTGGTCGGAGTCGACACCGATGGCCCACTTGCCGGCGGTGGAGACGGCCTCGATGGCACCCGAGCCGGAGGAGCCGGCGGCGGCGTAGATGACGTCCGCGCCCTTGTCGAGCTGGCCCTGGGCGGCTTCCTTGCCCTTGCCCGGGTCGTTGAAGCCGCTGAAGTCCGGCGGGGTGGTGAGGTAGGTGACCTCGACCACGATGTTCGGGTCGACGAACTTGGCGCCCGCGGTGTAACCGGCCTCGAACTTCTTGATCAGCTCGGACTGGACGCCACCGATGAAGCCGATGTGGTGGGTCTTGCTCTTCGAAGCGGCGGCGACACCGGCGAGGTACGAGCCCTCCTGCTCCGAGAAGGTCAGCGAGGTGACGTTCGCGGGCTGGTCGGCCGACGCGGAGTCGATGATCGCGAACTTGACGTTCGGGTTGTCCTTGGCGACCTTGTTGACCGCGTCCTGGTAGACGAAGCCGACCGCGATGACCGGGTTGTAACCCGCGGTCACCAGGCTCTTGAGGCGAGCCTCCTTGTCGGCCTCGGCCTCGCCGGTCTTGGCCTCGGCCTCGTTGACCTGGACGCCGAGGTCGGCCTTGGCCTTGTCGAGACCACGGGCGGCGGAGTCGTTGAACGACTGGTCGCCACGGCCGCCGATGTCGTAGGCCATGCCGACCTTGATGCCGGACGAGCCGGAGGCGCCGGCGGAAGCGGAAGTGCTGTCGGTGCTCTTTGCGCCGCAGGCGGCGAGCGAAGCGATGCCCAGGGAACCCGAGAGCATCACCGCGGCGAGCTTGAGTGAACGGCGCAAGGGAGTATCTCCTTCTCACACACCCGTTTGGCGTGGTCGAGCGCCACCGTAACGCGCGTAGAACACGGTTGGGTTACGGCCTGCCAGGGCATTCGGGTTGTTATCAAAATGTGGTCCGACTTCCGGATGAATCCGGACATAGCGCCACAGTTGCTCAACCGAATGTCACTACCGAGTGATACCGGACAACCACCCTACGCCCAAGCCACCTCACCAGTCACAAGCCGCGCCGCACAAGGAGAGGGGCCCGCGAGCGCGGGCCCCTCTCACTCGGACAGCCGATACCGCAGGTCAGATCCGGCCGTGCTCCAGCGCGAGCGACGAGAACAGCTCCACGCCGACCGCGATCGCCCGCTCGTCGACGTCGAAGTCGCCCTGGTGCAGGTCCCGCACACCCTTCTCCCGCGGCCCGCGCACCCCGAGCCTGGCCAGCGCGCCCGGGGCGTGCTCCAGGTACCAGGAGAAGTCCTCGCCGCCGAGGCTCTGCTCGGTGTCCTCCACCACCGGGCCGCCGCCGGCGGCGAAGCGGGCCGTCATCGCGGCCTCCAGCTGCGCGATCGACTCCTGCTCGTTGACCACCGGCGGCACGCCCCGGTGGTAGTCCAGCGCCCACTTGGCCCGGTGCGTCTCGGCGATCCGGCCGACCAGCTCGTCCAGCACCTCGGGCGCCTCGCGCCAGCCGGCCAGGTCCAGGCAGCGGACGGTGCCCTCCAGCTCGGCGTGCTGCGGGATCACGTTGGGCGCGGAGCCGGCGGCGATCCGGCCGAACACCAGGCTGACGCCCCAGCGCGGGTCCATCCGGCGGGCCAGCGCGGCGGGCAGCTCCGCGGCCATCCGGGCCACCGCCGTGACCAGGTCGGTGGTGAGGTGCGGCCGCGCCGTGTGGCCGCCGGGGCCGTCCAGTCCGAGCAGCAGCCGGTCGCAGGCCGAGGTGATCGCGCCGACCCGCAGCCCGACCCGGCCGACCTGGACCTTCGGGTCGCAGTGCACGGCGAAGATCCGGCCCACCCCGGCCATCCCGGCCGCCTTGATCACGTCCAGCGCACCGCCCGGCATGACCTCCTCGGCCGGCTGGAAGATCAACCGGACCGGCTGCTTCAGCTCCCCCCACCGGGCCGCGTCCGCCAGCACCAGCCCGGCGCCGAGCACGACGGAGGTGTGCACGTCGTGGCCGCAGGCGTGGGCCCGGCCCGGAAGGGTGGAGCGGTACGGGGTGTCGATCTTGGCGTCATCGATCGGCAGGGCGTCGATGTCCGCCCGGAAGGCCAGGAACGGGGCGCCCGACGGTGTCCCGGCCGGAACGATGTCCACCACCATCCCGGTGCCCCCGGGCAGCACCCGGGGCTGCAGCCCGGCCGTCACCAGCCGTTCGCGCAGGAGTCTGGTGGTCCGGAACTCCTGGCGGCCCAGCTCGGGGTGGCGGTGCAGGTCCCGACGAAACGCGATCAGCTCGGCCTCGTAGGCCCGTACCCGTGCGCGGAGGTCCGAGCCCGGACCGGCCGGAGCACGGTTGTCGGCGGTGGCGAGGGCGGCCCGACCGGCGGGCTGAGGATCGTTCACCTCAACAAGAGTAGGCCGGTGGAGGGTTTTTGGCCCGACTTCTTCCGAAGTCGTCCCCGGATGGGTGCATACCGAACGCACTACTGGGTATGACATCTCGTTTCAGCCGCCTTCCCCGGATGATCTCCGCCCTGTGCAACGAACGCCCGGCCGGACGGACACGGCGGTCGGGCGGTCCGTCCGGCGGCCGACCGAGCGGCCCCGGTGACCCGGCCGGGCGACTCGGCGACCCTGCGACCCGGCGACCGGGCGGCCTGCGGGCACCGCGCTCCGGGCAACGGCTTCCCCACGGGTTCCCCACCCCGCGGTCATAGCCCGGCAAAGCTTTCGGACGCGCTCTTGAGCTGTGTACATCAGTGCCAATAGACAGCTAGCGCACAGTCAACTGCCGCACCGGCGACGGATGATCCGCCGCCGGGCCGGTCCGTCATGCCCTCACGAAGGGCGGCCGACGGACCATCAATCCGAAAAGTGGGGACCGACGTGCCAGCAGCACGCAACCGGCTCTCCCGGACCCTCGCCGCGGCACCCGCCGCCGCGCTGATCCTGGGAACCCTCGCGGTGGCCACCCCGGCCACCGCCGCCACCCCGGCCGACGCGCCGAACACCGCCCGCCGGCTCGCCGGGACGCACCCCGCCTGGGCCACCGCCCAGGCCGACCAGGGCGCGGTGGCCGACTCCGCCCCCGCGACGGCCCGGATCTACCTGGCCGGCCGCGACGCCAGCGGGCTCGAAGCCCTGGCCCGTGCCGTCTCGGACCCGTCCGCCCCCGGGTACGGGCAGTTCCTGAGCGCCGATCAGGCCGCGCAGCGCTTCGGCGCCACCCCGGAGCAGGTCCGGGCCGTCACCGCCTGGCTCACCTCGGCCGGCCTGACCGTCGGCGAGAGCACCCCGCACTACCTCCAGGTCTCCGGGAGCACCGCGGCGCTGGCCAAGGCGCTGGGCACCTCCTTCCACAGCTACCGCTCGCCGGACGGCGGCACCCGGCAGGCCCCGGCGGACGAGGTCACGCTGCCCGCCGGGGTGGCCGGCTCGGTGCTCGCGGTCGGCGGGATCAGCGGCGCCGCCCACAAGGACGTCTCGCACGCCGTCTCGGTCCGCGAGGCCGAGGCGAGGGCCGACGCGAAGGCCGCCGCCCAGAGCCTCGCCGCACCGGGCCTCGCCGCACCGGCCGCGAAGCCCGCCGCCACCCTGCCGACCGTGCCGACCTGCTCCGAGGACGGCTACGGCTCGAAGACCGCCAAGGGCGCGCCCGAGGGCTACGAGAAGAACGAACCGTTCGCCCCCTGCTCGTACACCCCGAGCCAGCTGCGCAAGGCCTACGGGGTGAGCGACGCGAAGGTGACCGGCAAGGGCGCCCGGATCGCGATCATCGACGCGTACGGCCTGGCGACCATGGAGCAGGACGCCGACCACTTCTCCACCGCGCACGGCGACCAGCCGTTCACCCCCGGTCAGTACCGCGAGTTCGTCACCCCGGACAAGTTCGTCCACCAGGACGAGTGCGGTGACTGGTCCGGCGAGCAGGCCCTCGACGTCGAGATGGCGCACGGCCTCGCGCCCGGCGCCCAGGTCGTCTACGTCGGTGCCAACTCCTGCTACGACGAGGACCTCAACGCCGCCATGGCGAAGGTGGTCGACGAGCACCTGGCCGACGTGGTCTCCAACTCCTGGGGCGAGATCATGCACGGCAAGAGCGGGGACATCGACCCCGCGGTGGTGGCCGCGGACAACCAGATCTTCCAGCTCGGCGCCGTCCAGGGCATCGGCTTCACCTTCTCCAGCGGCGACTGCGGCGACAGCTCCCCGGGCGCGGCCGCGACCGGTGTGAACTGCCAGTCCGACACCAGCCAGGCGCAGGCCGACTGGCCGTCCGCCTCGCCCTGGGTGACCTCGGTCGGCGGCACCGCCCTCGAACTGGGCGACAAGGCTGGCCACTACGGCCACGAGGTGTCGATGGGCGACCAGCGCTCGGTGCTCTCGGCCGACCAGAAGTCCTGGGACCCGTACCCCGGCTTCTTCTACTTCGGCGGTGGCGGCGGCGTCTCCAAGGACTTCCCGCAGCCCTGGTACCAGCACGGCGTGGTGCCGGACTCGATCGCGCGCACGGCCGCCGACGGCACCACCTCCGCCACCCCGCTGCGGGCCACCCCGGACGTCGCGATGAGCGGTGACCTGGTGGCCGCCACCCTGGTCGGCTACACCGCCGACGGCACCTACAGCGAGGGCGGCTACGGCGGCACCTCGGTCTCCTCCCCCGAGTACGCGGCCATGATCGCGGACGCCATCGAGGTGCGCGGCGGCCGGGCGATCGGCTTCGCCAACCCGGCGATCTACGACCGGGCCGGCAGCGGCGCCTTCCGCGACGTGAACGACTCCGCCGTGCACACCAAGTTCGGCAACGTGGTCGACCTCGGCGTGGTCGGCGGCACCCTGCGGGTGCGCCTCTACAAGCTGGCCGCCGACTACGGTCTCAAGGCCACCTGCGGCTACGACACCGCGACCGGCGTCGGCACCCCCGGGCGGGACTTCTTCTCCTCCTTCCGGCTGCCCCGCCACTGACCCACCCCGCGGCACACCGACGGCCCCGGGGGCGGACCACCGCCCCCGGGGCCGTCGTGTGCCCGGGTGGACCGCCTTGAGATGATCGGGTCCGGGCATCCGGACATCCGAAGGAGTGGCAATGACCGAGCGCAAGGTGGCCGTGATCACCGGTGCCAGCAGCGGGATCGGGGCGGCTACCGCCCGGCGGCTGGCCCGGGACGGGTTCGAGGTGGTCGTCACCGCCCGCCGGACCGACCGGATCGAGGCGCTGGCCAAGGAGATCGCCGAGGACGGCGGCGCCGTCCGGGCGTACCCGCTGGACGTGACCGACCGGGCCGCGGTGGACGCCTTCGCCGCCGAGGTCGGCCCGGTGCACGTGCTGGTGAACAACGCCGGCGGGGCGGTCGGCGCGGAGAGCGTCGAGGCCGGCGACCCGGCCGACTGGCGGGCGATGTACGAGGTCAACGTGATCGGCGTGCTGAACGTGACCCAGGCGCTGCTGCCCACGCTGCGCGCCACCGGGGACGGCACCGTGCTGGTGCTCAGCTCCACGGCCGCGATGGCCGCGTACGAGGGCGGCGGCGGCTACGTGGCGGCCAAGCACGCCGCGCACACCATCGCCGCGACGCTGCGGCTGGAACTGGTCGGCGAGCCGATCCGGGTGATCGAGATCGCCCCGGGCATGGTGAAGTCCGAGGGCTTCGCGGTGACCCGGTTCCGCGGCGACGAGGCCAAGGCCGCCGCCGTGTACGCGGGCGTGGCCGACCCGCTGAGCTCCGACGACGTGGCGGACACCGTCTCCTGGGCGGTGACCAGGCCCGCGCACGTCAACATCGACCTGCTGGTGGTCCGTCCGCGCGCCCAGGCGGCCAACCACAAGGTGCACCGCGAGCTGTGACCGCACCGGCCGGACGGCTCGGCGACGGGCGCGCGACCACGCGCGCGCGCCGTCGGGTCGTCGGGTCGGCTGACAGGCAAGTGTCAACGTCACAACTTGATAGCTCGTTCGGGTGAATTCTGCGCGCCCTCTGCCCAACTGATGAGCCCTCAACTACCGTGGTGCCGCTGCCCGGCCCGGCCCTGTTCCGGTCGGCCCGGCCCCTTCTGCCTCGGTCAGTCCCACCACCCTCAGCACCTATCTTTCGTCACTGCCATCACGGTTCACCGGTGCCCTGGGCGTGCCATCCGCTCGCCCCCGGCCCCGACACCCCCTTCCCGCCCTCACGAGGAGGACCCGCTGGCCAGCGACATCCCGCCGCAGCGTCTCGACGCGCGGACGGCACCGTCCCTGCTCGGGCTTCACCGCTTCAACGAGGCCGACGCCGGTGCTGCGGAGGAGGCCCTGCTGGCCTGCTGCGGCAGCCACCGCTGGGCGCTCCGGCTCACCGCCCACCGCCCGTACCCCGACCTGGAGTCCCTGCTCGCCGCAGCCAGCGAGGCCTCCTACGACCTTCGCCCGGCCGACCTGGCCGAGGCGCTGGCGGACGAGAGCTGGATGCCGCAGCCGCTGCTCGGCATGCGCGCGCCCGGCAGCCAGGCCGCGCACACCGCGCTGCGGGCCGCGCACGCCGCGTACGAGGCCAGATTCGGGCACGTCTTCGTGGTCTGCCTGGAGGGTGTGGTGCCGGAGGAGATGCTGGACACCGTGCTCACCTCGATCCGTACCCGGCTGGCCAACGACCCCGACGAGGAGCGCCTGATCGCCGCCGACGAACTGCGCCGGATCGCCCTGACCCGACTGGAACACCTGGTCGCCACCCACTCCGCCCCGGCGGCCCGCTGAACCCCGCCCACCGCCGCCGGGCCCACGGCTGCCGGACGCCGGCCGCCGGGCTCACCCGCGCTGGGCGGCGCGGAGCTTGGCCAGCTGGGCCCGGACGACCTCGGGGTCGGGCTCGGCGGCCGGCTCCCGACCGGTGCCGACCGTGGAGAAGACCGCCAGCGCCGTACCGACCCGGGCCAGCAGGGCCCGCTGGGAGAGGGTGACCGCCCCCGATTCATTCGTCAGGGTGAACGCGGTGACCGCGTCGGCTCCCTCCGGGGTGGGCGTGTCGGCCCGGGTCAGCCGGTGCCGGGTGGTCACGGCCCGGCCGGGCGCGGCGCCGCCGCCGGCCGCGGAGGTGAAGCCGGAGCAGTGCGCCAGCACCTGCTCCAGCTCGTCCTGCAGCCGCTCGGCCCGCCCGGGCCCGAAGGCCAGCAGCCCGGCGTAGACCGCACCGTCCGGATCGCCCGCCCTGGTCACGCTCAGGTCCGCCTCCGCGGACGGCCCCGAGGCCGCCTTCCGGGGCGCCACGGCGTCCAGCACCGGCTGACAGGCGGGCACGTCGGCGGTCTCCCGCTCCTGGTCGGGGGCGGTGTCCTGGCCCGGGCTCATCAGCACGACGGTGTACCCCGCGCCGAGGTCGGCGTCCGCGAGCGCGGCGGCCCGCAGCCCGCCCGCGTCCAGCTCCCGCCCGACGGCCGGCCCGTCGGCGGCGGGGCCGACCGTGGTGCAGCCGGCGGCGAGCGCCAGCAGGGCGGAGCAGAGCAGGCGTGGGATGCGGTCGGGCACGGCTGGTCCTCCGGGAGGGGCGGGGCGGCGGCGAACCGACGCACCGTAGCGCAGCCATTCGGACACCCGGAGTGACAAATCGGCGATTCGTTAGCCCGTGAGTGCCTGTTTGATCACACCTGAGGCCCCCGGAGGCGGTTGCCGACACGGCGTCGATAGGATGCTGGCGGCCGGTGGACCGTACCCGGCCGGGCTGACCGACACCGAAGCCGGCCGAGCCCCCAATCCGCTTCCGGAGGGTTTTCCGTGCCGGCTGGAACGCTGTACCGCGGCCGGGAAGGCATGTGGAGTTGGGTGGCTCATCGAGTCACCGGCGTCCTCATCTTCTTCTTCCTGTTCGCCCACGTCCTCGACACCGCACTGGTGCGGGTGTCGCCCCAGGCGTACGACACCGTCATCTCGACGTACAAGACGCCGCTCGTGAACCTGATGGAGTACGGCCTCACCGCCGCCATCCTGTTCCACGCGCTGAACGGCCTGCGGGTCGTCGCTGTCGACTTCTGGTCCAAGGGCCCGAAGTACCAGCGGCAGATGCTGTGGACCGTCGTGGGCATCTGGGTCGTCCTGATGGCGGGTGCCTTCTACCCGATCCTGCAGCACACCCTTCGTACCTGGTTCGGGGGCTGATCCGCGATGGCGAACGACATCACCGAGGACCTGGTGGTCCCCTCCGTCCATGCCCACACCGGCAAGGGCCTGGGCACCGGCAACCCCGCCGACGCCTTCGTGGTCGAGCCCCCGCGGGCCCGCACCAGGAAGACCCCGCGCCGCACCCGCACCAACTTCGAGATGCTCGCCTGGCTGTTCATGCGCCTGTCGGGTGTCGTGCTGGTCGTGCTGGTGCTCGGCCACCTGCTGATCAACATCGTCCTCGACGGCGGCGTCTCGAAGATCAGCTTCGCGTTCGTGGCCGGCAAGTGGGCCTCGCCGTTCTGGCAGTTCTGGGACCTGCTGATGCTGTGGCTGGCCATGCTGCACGGCTCCAACGGCATGCGCACGGTCATCAACGACTACGCGGAGAAGGACTCCACTCGTCTGTGGCTGAAGACCCTGCTGGGTGTCACGACCGTCTTCACGGTCCTGCTCGGCACCCTGGTGATCTTCACCTTCGACCCCAACATCTAGAACGCGGCTCCTAGCGGCATCTAGTCGGTATCGAGACCGGACGAGGCTTAAGACCCCATGCAGATTCACCAGTACGACACCGTCATCGTCGGCGCGGGCGGCGCCGGCATGCGCGCGGCCATCGAGTCGACCCAGCGCAGCCGTACCGCCGTGCTGACCAAGCTCTACCCGACCCGCTCCCACACCGGCGCGGCCCAGGGCGGCATGTGCGCCGCCCTCGCCAACGTCGAGGAGGACAACTGGGAGTGGCACACCTTCGACACGGTCAAGGGTGGTGACTACCTGGTCGACCAGGACGCCGCCGAGATCATGTGCAAGGAGGCCATCGACGCCGTCCTCGACCTGGAGAAGATGGGCCTGCCCTTCTCCCGGACCGAGCAGGGCCGGATCGACCAGCGGCGCTTCGGCGGCCACTCCCGCAACCACGGTGAGGCGCCCGTCCGCCGCTCCTGCTACGCGGCCGACCGCACCGGTCACATGATCCTCCAGACGCTGTTCCAGAACTGCGTCAAGCACGGGGTCGAGTTCTTCAACGAGTTCTACGTCCTCGACCTGCTGATCAACGACGGCAAGACCGCGGGCGTCGTCGCCTACGAGCTGGCCACCGGCGAGATCCACGTCTTCCAGGCCAAGGCGGTCGTCTTCGCCTCCGGCGGCACCGGCAAGATGTTCAAGGTCACCTCGAACGCCCACACCCTGACCGGTGACGGCCAGGCGGTGGCGCTGCGCCGCGGCCTGCCGCTGGAGGACATGGAGTTCTTCCAGTTCCACCCGACGGGCATCTGGCGGATGGGCATCCTGCTCACCGAGGGCGCCCGCGGCGAGGGCGGCATCCTGCGCAACAAGGACGGCGAGCGCTTCATGGAGCGCTACGCCCCGGTCATGAAGGACCTCGCGTCCCGTGACGTCTGCTCCCGCGCGATCTACTCGGAGATCCGGGCCGGCCGCGGCTGCGGCCCCGACGGCGACCACGTCTACCTGGACCTGACGCACCTGCCGCCGGAGCAGCTGGACGCCAAGCTGCCGGACATCACCGAGTTCGCGCGCACCTACCTCGGCATCGAGCCCTACACGGACCCGATCCCGATCCAGCCCACCGCGCACTACGCCATGGGCGGCATCCCGACCAACGTCGAGGGTGAGGTGCTGGCCAACAACACCGACATCATCCCCGGCCTGTACGCGGCCGGCGAGGTCGCCTGCGTGTCGGTGCACGGCGCCAACCGCCTGGGCACCAACTCGCTGCTGGACATCAACGTGTTCGGCCGCCGCGCGGGCCTCGCCGCCGCCGCCTACGCGGACAAGGCCGACTACGTCGAGCTGCCGCTGAACCCGGCCGAGAAGGTCGAGGCCATGATCGACGGCCTCCGCGAGTCCACCGGCACCGAGTCCGTCGCGCAGATCCGCAAGGAGCTGCAGGAGTCCATGGACGCCAACGCCTCGGTGTACCGGACCGGCGACACCCTGAAGCAGGCGGTCTCGGACATCGCCGCGCTCAAGGAGCGCTACAAGAACGTCGCGATCCAGGACAAGGGCATGCGCTACAACACGGACCTCCTGGAGGCCGTGGAGCTGGGCAACCTGCTCGACCTGGCCGAGGTGCTGGCCATCTCCGCGCTGGCCCGTGAGGAGTCCCGCGGCGGTCACTACCGCGAGGACTTCCCGACCCGTGACGACGTGAAGTTCATGCAGCACACCATGGCGTACCAGGAGGTTGCCGAGGACGGCAGCACCTCGATCCGCCTCGACTACAAGCCGGTCGTCACGACCCGCTACCAGCCGATGGAGCGTAAGTACTGATGAGCACTCCGACTGTGGAGAAGCACTCGGCCGCTCTGGACGCGGCTGAGGCGGGCGGTGTCCAGCTGATCACCGTGACCCTCCGGATCCGCCGGTTCAACCCGGAGGAGCACCCGGACCCGGTGTGGGTCGACTACCAGCTGGAGATGGACCCGAAGGAGCGCGTCCTGGACGCGCTCAACAAGGTCAAGTGGGAGCAGGACGGCACCCTGACCTACCGCCGTTCCTGTGCGCACGGCATCTGCGGCTCGGACGCCATGCGGATCAACGGCCGCAACCGGCTGGCGTGCAAGACCCTGATCAAGGACGTCAACCCGGAGAAGCCGATCACGGTCGAGGCCATCAAGGGCCTCACGGTCCTCAAGGACCTGATCGTCGACATGGACCCGTTCTTCCAGGCGTACAAGGACGTCATGCCGTTCCTCATCACCAAGGGGAACGAGCCGACCCGCGAGCGCCTGCAGTCCGCCGAGGAGCGCGAGCGCTTCGACGACACCACCAAGTGCATCCTGTGCGCCGCGTGCACGTCGTCCTGCCCGGTCTTCTGGAACGACGGCCAGTACTTCGGCCCGGCCGCGATCGTCAACGCGCACCGCTTCATCTTCGACTCGCGCGACGAGGGCGGCGAGCAGCGCCTGGAGATCCTCAACGACCGCGAGGGCGTCTGGCGCTGCCGGACCACCTTCAACTGCTCGGAGGCCTGCCCGCGTGGCATCGAGGTCACCAAGGCGATCCAGGAGGTGAAGCGCGCGCTCGTCACGCGTCGCTTCTAGCAGCCCCCGCAGCTCGCGCCGAGGGCCCGTCCGGTCGAACCGGACGGGCCCTCGGCCGTTTGACCGTCAGTCGTCGCCCGGGCTGCGGGCGCCGAGCAGGGGCAGCAGCAGGGGCCCGACGAACAGCGCCACCGCCATGTAGCGGAAGTGCGGCGCGGCATTGGCGACCATCAGGTTGAGCTGCAGCCCGATCAGCACGGCTCCGCCCACCGGGACCACCGCCAACGTCGCCCGGCGGCGCCGCGCGTACACCGCGAGGGCCGCGTACCCGAGGTAGCACCAGACGGCGCCCCGCCAGAACAGCCAGTCGAGCTGCGGGGCGCGGAAGGCGTCGTGCAGCCACACCGCCGCCTTCAGCAACGGCTGCGCCGCCGGGTGGGGGCGCAGGGTGTCCGCATACGGGCTGTGCTCCAGGTCGCCGCCGGGCGCGGTGAAGCCGAAGAGGTCCGGCGAGGCCTTGGGACTCTGGACGACGGTCTCCCCGGACCTGGCCGCCGGGCCCGCCCAGACCGCCCAGGCGATGTGGCTGCGGCACAGCCGCGCGCCGATCACGTAGTCGGGGTGGTGGGCGGCGACCTTGACCCAGAGCGAGACCAGCTCGTCGCTGTGGACGGCGGCCTGGCGGCGGTCCCAGCCCTCGCCCCAGTTGGTCAGCGGATCCGAGGAGAAGCACTGGTCGCCCGCGGTGTCCCAGGTGGTCAGGGGTGCGACGGCGGCGAGCAGGGCCTTGTCGGCGGCGCCGAAGGCGGCCGGGTCCCGGTGGTAGGCCACCGCGAGGTCGGCGTAGTTGAGGGAGTAGAGCATGTGCGCCGGCGGCCGGTGGATCCCCCACACCGCCGAGTACGCCCACAGGTTGAGGAAGAGCGGGACGGCCAGCGAGACGGCCGTCAGCAGCGCGATCCAGCGGCGGACCACGGGTATCAGGACCAGCAGGAGGACCGCCACCACCAGCATCAGGCCGTAGCTGTTGTTCCGGAACAGCCCGAGGCCGAGCATCGAGAGGAAGAAGACCGCGAGGTCGAACCGCAGCGCCCGCCCGCCCTGCCCGAGGGTGCCGTCCAGTCTGCGGGCCAGCAGCCGCAGCCCGGCGGCGAACAGGAACACCGCGCAGACGGTGAACGGGACGTCCTTCCAGAGGAAGACGACGAAGGTGCCGGTCGGGGGCAGGACCGCCAGCGCCACCGCCACCGGCGCGCTCCAGCGGGCGCGGGCCCCCAGCTTGGACAGCGCGGAGACCGCGTAGCCGAGGCCGAGCGACATCCCGACGGTCTGCAGCAGGACCACCGGTGCCACGCTGTCGGTCAGCTTGAGCGACCACAGGATGACGGCGTCGTAGAAGGCGGAGTGGTCGGCCGTCCAGTAGCCGGGGTCGGTGACCTGCCAGACGTACATCACGGAGTCGTAGCTCACGAACGCCGGATACGCGGCCAGCCACCAGACCAGCCAGACGGCCTGACAGACGGCGGCGACGGCCAGCGGCATCCGCCGGCTCGGGCGGACCCGGCGGTGCTGGGCCACCGCCCGTTCGCGAAGACCGGGACGGTCGGTTCCGGCCGGACGTCCGAGCACGGTGTCGCCGGTCATCGCGAGGCCCCCTTCTGCGCCGCACCGGGCGGCGGTGCCCGGGTGTTCCGCGCAGGGTAGCAGCAGTCCCGGGGCCGGCCTCAGGCGGTCGGCGCGCTGCTGCGGGAGGCGGCGCGCAGGCCGCGGACGCCGACGGTGCCGACCGCGGCGCCGAGCACCAGCGAGGTCACCGCGAGGGCCAGGTGGACCCAGAAGAAGGCGGTGGGCCGGGAGTGGTCGCCGTCGAGGAAGGCCTGGCCGCCCGAGTCCTTCCAGAGGTTCTTGATGAAGGTGGTCCAGATGATCAGGGACCAGACGCCGAAGGCGGCGAGGAACCAGGAGACGGGGCGGCTGAGCTTCATGACGGTCCTTCGGGTGGGGCAGTCGGTCCGGCTCCCCAGTATGCGCAGTCGTCCGGACGGATCAGCCACCGGCACTCGATCGGAGGACCGTGGCGGCGCGGCGGGCCGCGGCGGCCGCCCGTGGGTACGGTCACGCAATGCAGAGCGCCCGTCACATCGCGTACCGCAGCACAGCCGTGGCCCTGGGCCTGCTGTGCCTCGCTCCCGTCGCCGTGGCCGCCCCGCAGGACGCGCCGCCGCCGGACCGGTCTCCGGTCGGCGGTGAGCTCCTGGGCCGGGCCGGCGTGCAGGTCGCGCCGAACGCCGGCGCCCCCGCGCTGCCGGCCGACGTCACCGGCCAGTCCTGGGTGGTCGCCGACGCGGCCACCGGCGACGTGCTGGCCGCGAACAACGCGCACCAGCAGCTGCCGCCGGCCAGCACGCTGAAGATGCTCTTCGCCGACACGGTGCTGCCCAAGCTGGACAAGACGGCGGTTCACCGGGTCGGCCCGGAGGAACTCCAGGGGATGGGGGTGGGCAGCAGCCTGGTGGGCATCAAGGAGGATCTGGACTACCGGGTCGACGACCTGTGGCGGGGGGTCTTCCTGAGCTCGGGCGCCGACGCCGTCCGCGTGCTGGCCATGATGAACGGCGGGGTCCAGCAGACCGTGACCCAGATGCAGCAGCTGGCCGACCGGATCGGAGCCCGCGACACCCGGGTGATCACCCCCGAGGGCTACGACATGGACGGCCAGGTCTCCTCGGCGTACGACCTGACGCTGTTCGCCCGGGAGGGGCTGCGCAACCCGGACTTCCGGTCGTACTGCGCCACCCGGTGGGCCCAGTTCCCCGGCGCCTTCGACAAGGTGAGCGGGCAGCGCGGCACCTTCGGGATCGCCAACACCGACCGGCTGCTCGGCCGCTACGAGGGGCTGATCGGGGTCAAGAACGGCTACACCACCAACGCCGGCGCGACCTTCACCGGCGCCGCGGAGCGTGGCGGCAAGACGCTGCTGGTCACGGTGATGCGCCCGAACAACAGCTCGCGGGTGTACGACGAGACGGCGTTGCTGCTCGACTGGGGCTTCGCGGCGCTCGGCAAGGTCACGCCGGTCGGCCGGCTGGTGGACCCGGCGCCCTCCCCGGAGCCGACCGCCCCCGCGCAGGCCGGGCCGGCGGAGGAGACGGCTCGGCAGCCGCTTCAGGTCGCGCAGCCGGAGCAGGCGCCGAAGGCCACCCCGGCGGGGTCGGCGAACAGCGGGCCCGGGCTGCTCAGCATGCTGGCGGGCGCGCTGTGTGCGGCGATCGGCGCGGTGGCCGCGCTCAGGTCCCGGGCCACCCGGCGGCGGCGGGCCGCGGCGCTGGCCGCGCTGGCCGCGCAGCCGCTCGGCGACGGGGTCCGGACCTGGCCTGCGGGCGCGACGGCCGTGAGCAGCCGCTGACCGTCGCGCCCGGCCCGGTCAGCCGGCCTTGGGCCCACGGGCGCGGGCGGCGCGCAGCGCGCGCCGGGCGGCCCGGGTGGCGAACGGCGGCAGGACGTCGAGGGCCAGCCGGCGGGTGGCCGAGCGCCGGGGCGGGGCCGGACGGGCGGGCGCGGGCGGTGCCGGGGGCGCCGGGGGCTGGTCGTAGGCGAGCCGGTGGATGCGGGTGCCCGCGATGATGTCCTGGTCCATCCGGAAGCCCTCGGCGCGCCAGTCCCGGTCGAGCAGGTCCCGCTCGGTGTCCTGCGGGTCGCCCCAGGTGCCGTAGAACTTCTCCGGGGTGAGCAGCAGCGGGCGCAGGCCGAAGGCGAACACCGCCTCCCAGACGGCCGCCGAGACCCCGGGGGTGTGCTCGGCGCGGTAGTCGTCGAACACCACCACGCCGTCCTTGGCGAGCGCCGCCCGGGCCACCTGGACGTCCCCGGCGACGTGCTCGTACAGGTGGGAGGCGTCGATGTGGATGAAGCGGCAGCTGCCGTCCGGGATCCGGCCCTCCGCCAGGACGGAGGTCGGAGCCTGTATGACGGTGGGCAGGCTGTCGTGGAAGGCCAGGTAGTTGGCCTCGAAGGCCTGCCGGGTCAGGGTCTTCCGGTAGGACATGGCCATCTCGGCCGAGTTGTGCTCGTCGGGGGCGTCGGAGTCGAAGAGGTCGCAGACGGTGAAGGTCTCCCCCTCCTGCAGGTGGCTGCCGAGGGTGATGGCACTGCGTCCGAGGTATGCCCCGAGTTCCAGCAGGTCGCCGGTGATGCCGCGTTCGGCCTGCCGGGTGAGCAGCCAGCCGAAGACTTCCTGGTCTGTCTTGAAGAACCAGCCCGGGACGTCCTCCAGGGTGCGGGGGACCGGGGCGGCGAAGGTGTTCTCGGCACTGGTCACAGGTGTCTCCAGGCGTGCTACGGGAGTGTGCTCCCCTCGACCGGGATGTGGCGGGGAGAGCCGCTCGACTGTGACCGGGATCATAACCACTGGGGCGCCGAGGCGCAGTGGGTACGGATCAATGGTTCCGGGCTCCGGCCGGGTCGTCCCCACCGCCGTCCGGCCCGCCGTCCGGCCCGCTGCCGGTGCTCGGGCGGGCCGCCGCCAGGGCCGTGGTCGCCTGCTCCTCGGCCCGCCGGCGGGCCGCCTCCGGGTCGGCCAGCGCCGTCCAGCCCGCGCAGAACAGCAGCAGCCGGGTCACGAAGTTGATCCACAGCAGCAGCGCGACCGGCACACCGAAAGCGCCGTACAGGCTCTTGCCGGCCACCGAGCCCAGGTAGGACGAGAGCAGCAGCTTGAGCAGTTCGAAGCCGACCGCGCCGATCAGGGAGCCCTGCAGCAGGTCCTTCCGGCCCTGGTCCGTGATGCGCGGGAACAGGGAGAGCAGGTACGCGAAGAGCAGCAGGTCCGCCCCGACCGCGATCAGCAGGCCCACCGCGGTGAGGACGGTGCGCCCGGCGGTGCCCTCCAGGCCGATCTGGTCGGCCAGCCAGCGGGCCAGCGAGGTGGCGGCGGCCGAGGCGCCGAGCGAGAACAGGCACACCACCCCGAGGCCGAGCAGGACCAGGCAGTCCTTGGCCTTGAGGAGGACGGCATTGCCCTTCTCGTCGGCCAGTCGCCAGATGTCCCGGATCGAGCCGCGCATGGTGTCGACCCAGCCGAGGCCCGAGTAGAGCAGCACCACGCCGCTGATCAGTCCGACGGTGGCCGCGTTGGCGACCAGTCCGGGCAGGTCGAGCGAGTCGGACAGGCCCGGCACCTGCTTGGCGATGTCGTCCTGGAGCTCCTGGACCCGGGAGTCGGAGAGCACCGCCACGGCGATCGCCAGGGCGACCGTGAGCAGCGGGAAGAGGGCCAGGAAGCCGAAGTAGGTGACCGCGCCGGCGAGCCGGTTGCCCTTCAGCTCGGTGACGTGCGCGAAGACGCGGTAGGCGCGGGTGCGCAGCAGTCGGGCCGCGACCGGGCCGATCACCGGCAGCTTGGTCAGGAATTCCACGGTCTGCTCCCCGCCCGGCCAGGACTGTCACGGACGGTCCTGTCTACCGGGGCCGGGGGCCTGGGCTGCGGGTGACACCCCGGCCCGGGCCGGGGCGTCACCCGCTCAGCGGGAGCGCCGGGCGACCACGCGGCGGGCCCTGGCCAGGCCGCGGAAGCCCTGGAAGGCCAGGTAGCGGCCGTGGCTGAGCAACTCGGTGCGGACCCCTTCGGCGCCGGCGGGCGGCCGGTAGCCCGCCGGCCGCAGCGGCGCGCAGTGCTCGGCGGCGCGGCGGAAGAACTCGCGCCGGTCGCCGGGCCGGATCCGGCCGGGCTTGCTGACGATGGTGACCAGGTGGTCGAGCATCCGCCGGTAGATCACCGGCCGCCAGTGGTTGAGGTCGGGGCGGCGGTCGAGGAAGCCGAAGACCAGGCGGTACTGGTCGAAGATGTCGAAGTGCTTGCGGCCGGCGGTGGCCAGGATGTTGCCGCCCTCACGGCGCTGGCGGTAGTGCAGGCCGACCTCGTCGAGCAGGGTGATCCGCTCGGCGGCCAGCAGCGCCGGGAAGGTCCAGGGGGTGTCCTCGTAGTAGCCGGCCGGGAAGGTCAGGCCCTGCTTGGCGACGAAGTCGCGGCGGTAGGCCTTGTTCCAGACCACCATGAGCAGGTCGAGCAGGTCGGGCCGGTCGTCCAGGGCGAACACGTCCGCGCCCGGGCGGGTGAAGACGGCGGCGGAGCTGCTGCGGACGACGCGGCCGTCCCAGTAGGTGCGGGCGTAGTCGTAGACCAGGATGTCCGGGTCGGCGCCGGCCCTGAGCCGGTCGTCGATGTGCGCCAGCAGGCCCGGGGTGAGGGTGTCGTCGCTGTCCAGGAAGATCACGTAGTCGCCGGTGGCGATCTCCAGGCCGGCGTTCCGGGCCCGGCCGAGGCCGACGTTCTCGGGCAGGTGGAGGACGGTGACCCGGGTGTCCCGCTCCGCCGCCCGGTCCAGCATCGCCGGGCAGCCGTCCGGCGAGCGGTCGTCGACGGCGATCAGCTCGAAGTCCGCGCAGGACTGCTCCAGCACCGAGTCGAGGCACTCCTCCAGGTAGTCCTCCACCTGGAAGACCGGGACGATCACGCTGAAGCGGGGCATGGGATCACTCATTCCGGGACGGCGGCGGAGCCTGGGCACTGGCGTCGGCGCCGGGGGCGGGCCAGCCGCACCCTAGCCCGGACGGCACCGGCGATGCACGTCCCGGCCGGGCGCGACGATTCCCCGTAGCCTCCGGAAGGTAGGATCGCTGCCGGTAAGTGCCCGGTTCTCCCGAAATCGGGCAGAGCGGTCGCACCACCTGATGAAAGGCTCTGCGCAGCCGATGGCACCCCGCCTCTCCGTCGTCGTCCCGATCTACAACGTCGAGCGCTATCTGGAAGAGTGCCTGGACTCGATCGCCGCCCAGACCTTCGACGACTTCGAGTGCGTCATGGTCGACGACGGTTCCAAGGACTCCAGTGCCTCCATCGCCGCTGCCTACGCGGCCAAGGACTCCCGTTTCCGGCTGGTCCGGCAGGAGAACAAGGGCCTGGGCGCGGCCCGGAACACGGGGTACCGGCACATCGCCGACGGCACCGAGTTCCTGGCCTTCGTGGACAGCGACGACACCCTCCCACCCAGCGCGTACGAGCTGATGATCGGCACGCTGCAGCAGACCGGTTCGGACTTCGCCACCGGCAACGTGCTGCGTTTCCGGGCGATCGGCTTCTACCCGTCGGGTGGTCACCGCAAGCCGTTCAAGGAGACCAGGCTCACCACCCACATCACCGACATCCCCACCCTGGTCACCGACCGCACGGCGTGGAACAAGGTGTACCGGCGGTCCTTCTTCGACGCGGCCGGCGTGCTGTACCCCGAGGGCATCCTGTACGAGGACGCCCCGGTCAGCGTGCCGCACCACTACCTCGCCAAGAGCGTGGACGTGCTCTCCGAGCCGATCTACCACTGGCGGGAGCGCGAGGTCGGCGAGATGTCGATCACACAGATGAAGTTCAACCCCAAGGGCGTCGTCGACCGGGTCAAGTCGATGGAGCTGGTCCGGGCCTGGCTGCAGGAGCAGCAGGACCCGAAGTACCGCCGCTACCTGCGCTCCTACGACGAGAACAACCTCGTCGAGGAGATCCCGATGTTCTTCTGGTCCGTGCTGGAGGGCGACCAGGCGTACCGGGACGCCTACCAGGAGTCGGTGAGCCGGCTGCTGCGCGCGATCGGCCCGGAGCAGGTCCGCAAGCTGCGGGCCCCGCTGCGGCTGAAGTACTACCTGACGGTGCAGAACCGGATGGCCGAGCTGGTCGAGCAGCTGCGGTTCGAGAAGGACAGCAACGGCGCGGCGCCCGCCCGCGGCCTGCTCCGCCCGTACGCCGACTACCCGTTCCTGCGGGGCGGCCGCAAGAGCGTGCCGCCGGAGGTGCTGCGGCTGGACAACGCGCTGGTAATGCGCAGCCGGCTGTACGACGCGCAGTGGACGGACGGCCGGCTGCAGCTGACCGGCCACGCCTTCCCCGAGCACCTGGGGGCGAGCAACAAGCACGACATGGTCAAGGGCCTGGTGCTGCGGGAGAGTTCCGGCCGCCGGGTGGTGGCGGTGCCGACCAGGGCGATGTACAGCCCGGAGGCGACGGCCAGTTCGCCGCACTCGCTGTACAGCTGCGACTGGGCCGGTTTCACCGCGTCCATCGACCCGACCCGGATGAAGCACCGCGGGCAGTGGAAGGACGGCTCCTGGCGGCTGCTGGTGGCCGGTGTCGGCAAGGGCGGCGTGTACAAGGGCCGGGTGTCCGGCGGCTGGAGCGACACCGCCGAGTACCCGCCGGTGCACTGGGTCGAGCAGGACGTGCGGATCGTCCCGTGGCTCAAGGACGGCTACGTCAACCTGCGGGTCGAGCGGGTCCGGGCCCGGGTGGTCAGGGTGACCGGCGAGCGCGGCACCGTGACCCTGGCCGGTCTGGTCGGCTCGGGTGCCGACCTCGCGGGTGCGCGGCTGCGGCTGCAGCACGTCGAGTCGGACCGTCCGCTGGTCTTCCCGCTCGAACTGGGGGTGCCGGCCGGCCGGCAGGTGCCGTTCAGCTCCAGCTTCCCGGTGGACGCGCTGACCGAGGTGCGCGAGGCCTGGGACCTGCTCGACCCGGCCTCCGACGAGCGTCTGCGGGACCGCTGGGACGTGGCACTGCTGCTGACCGACGGCAGCTCGCTGCCGGTGGTGGTCGACGAGCGCGCCGACCCGCAGCACCTGGACCTGCCGATCGGCGACACCTCCCGGGCCCTGTACTCCAAGCCCTCCCCCAGCGGCTACCTGCAGTTCGCGGACCAGGTCCTGCAGCCGGTGGTGGAGGAGGTCACCGCGGCCGACAGCGGTGAGGGCTTCCTGCTCGCCGGCAGCTTCCCGCTGCCCGGTACGCACCGGTACGAGCTGGTGGTCCGGCACCGCTGGCGCGAGGAGGAGCACAGCTACCCGGTCGAGATCGCGGACGGCCGGTTCAGGACCGCGCTGCCGGCCGTGCCGACCGCGAGCTTCGCGGGCCGGGTGCCGCTCCGCAAGGGCACCTGGGAGGTCTTCTTCCGGCCCTTCGGCGCGCCCGCCGACCAGCTGTGGCCCACCGCGCTGCTCGCCCCGTCCTGCCACGGGGAGCTGCCGCTGAGCGTCGAGGCGCGGGGCAAGCAGATCACCCTGGAGCGCCGGCTGTACGACGGCCTGTCCCTGGAGTCGCACGACATACTGGCTCCCGAGGAGCGCAGCGGATTCCGGCAGCGGCAGCTGCGGTCCTCGTTCGCCTCCCTGCAGCAGCGCCCGCTGACCGACACGGTCGTCTACCACACGGCGCTGGGCAGCCGGTACGCCGGCTCGCCGCGGTCCGTGCACGAGGAGCTGGTCCGCCGCGGCGCGCCGCTGCGGCACCTGTGGACCTCGGACGACCTGCAGACCGACGCCCCGCAGAGCGCCGAGCCGCTGCGTCGGCTGTCCGCCGAGTGGTACGAGGCGATGGCCACCGCCAAGTACGTGGTGACCAGCACCCATCTGCCGCCGTTCTTCACCCGGCGGCCCGGCCAGGTGGTCCTGCAGACCTGGCACGGGACCCCGCTCAAGCGGATCGGGCACGACTTCGAGAAGGTCTGGTTCACCGACTCCGAGTACCTGGAGCACCTGACGGCCGAGGTGCCGCAGTGGAGCATGCTGGTGTCGGCCAACCGGTGGTCCACGCCGGTGCTGAAGCGGGCCTTCCGGTTCGAGGGCGAGGTCCTGGAGACCGGTTACCCCCGCAACGACCTGCTGTTCGCCTCGGACCGGGAGAAGACCGCCGAGCGGGTCCGCGAGCGCCTCGGCCTCCCCGAGGGCAAGAAGGTGGTGCTGTACGCGCCGACCTTCCGCGAGGACCGCCGCCGCCCGCAGGACGGCTACCAGTTCGACCTGCGGCTCGACCTGGCCGCGGCCCGCGAGGCGCTCGCCGACGACCAGGTGCTGCTGGTCCGCGGCCACGAGTCGACGTACGGCCAGGTGCCGGGCGCCGGTGACGGCTACGTCTGGGACGTCGGCAGCTACCCCGACACGGCCGAGCTGCTGCTGATCGCGGACGTCCTGGTCACCGACTACTCCTCGGCGATGTTCGACTTCGCGAACACCGGTCGGCCGATGCTGTTCTTCACGTACGACCTGGAGCACTACCGGGACAACCTGCGCGGCTTCAGCTTCGACTTCGAGGCGCAGGCGCCCGGCCCGCTGCTGGCGACCTCCGCGGAGCTGGTCGCGGCGCTCGGGCGGGTGGACGAGGCGACGGCCGGCTACCGGGACAAGTACGACGCGTTCCGCGAGGCCTACTGCGACCTCGACGACGGCCAGGCCTCGGTGCGGGTGGCGGACGCACTCCTGGGGCACTGACAGCCGGAGACGGAGATCCCCCCGCAGGCCGTCGGACGGCCTGCGGGGGGATCTCCGTTCCAGCGGTGCTGCGGATGCTCAGGCCGGCCCGAAGCGGTAGCCGTGCCAGGGCCGCCAGACCTCGTCCGGCCCGAAGCGGGAGAGGCTGAATCCGGCGACCTCGAAGGCCGCCCGGAATCCGCGCGCCTGCTCGAAGGCCTCGTCCAGCACCGGTTCCGGCAGCCCGTGCGCCACCGTGACGTGCGGGTGGTACGGGAAGGCCAGCTCCCGGGCCAGCGGGCCGGAGCGGACGTCCGCCTCCAGCGCCCGGCACTCCTGCGCGCCCTCCTCGACCCGGACGAACACCACCGGGGAGACCGGGCGGAAGCTCCCGCTCCCCCGCAGCAGCATCCGGAACGGCCGGTGGCCGGCCGCGACCGCCCGCAGGTGGGCCTCGATGCCCGGTAGTGCGGTGGTCGGCACCTCGGTCGGCGGCAGCAGGGTGACATGGGTCGGTATGGAACGGGCCAGCGGATCGCCGTGCCCGGCCCTGGCGTCCTGGATGCGTGTGCCGAACGGCTCCGGAACGGTTATGGACACCCCGATGGTGACGGCCTCGGGGAGGTCGCCACCGTCGGGAACGGAGTCCATCGGCATCAGCGCTTCGGCGCGAGGAAGCCGATGCGGTTGTAGACCGTGGCCAGGGTCTCGGACGCCACCGTCCGCGCCTTCTCCGCACCGAGGCCGAGCACCCGGTCCAGCTCCGCCGGATCGTCCAGGTAGCCCTGGGTACGGGCCTGGAAGGGCGTCACCCACTCGGCGAACAGCTCGGCCAGCTCGGTCTTGAGGGCGCCGTACATCCTGCCCTCGAAGTGCGCGACCAGCTGGTCGACGGACTGCCCGCTGAGCGCGGAGTGGATCCGCAGCAGGTTGGAGACGCCGGCCTTGTCCTCCTCGTCGTAGGAGACCACCGTGCCGGTGTCGGTCACCGCGCTCTTGAACTTCTTGGCGCTGACCTTGGCCTCGTCCAGCAGGTTGACCAGGCCCTTGGCGGAGGAGGCCGACTTGCTCATCTTGGCCGTCGGGTCCTGCAGGTCCAGGATCTTCGCCGTCTCCTTGAGGATGTACGGCTTCGGCAGCGTGAAGGTGGGCGCGTAGCGGCTGTTGAAGCGCTCCGCGAGGTCGCGGGTGAGCTCCAGGTGCTGGCGCTGGTCCTCGCCGACCGGCACCGCGTCCGCCTGGTAGAGCAGGATGTCGGCGATCTGCAGGATCGGGTAGGTGAACAGGCCGACCGAGGTGCGGTCGCTGCCCTGCTTGGCCGACTTGTCCTTGAACTGCGTCATCCGGGCGGCCTCGCCGAAGCCGGTGAGGCAGTTCATCACCCAGGCGAGCTGCGCGTGCTCGGGCACGTGGGACTGGACGAACAGGGTGCAGCGCTCGGGGTCCAGACCCGCGCCGAGCAGCTGCGCCGCCGAGATCCGGGTGTTCTCCCGGAGGGTGGTCGGATCCTGCTCGACGGTGATCGCGTGCAGGTCGACCACCATGTAGAAGGCGTCGTTCTCCTCCTGCAGGTCCACCCACTGGCGCACCGCGCCGAGGTAGTTGCCGAGGTGGAAGGAGCCGGAGGTGGGCTGGATACCGGAGAGGACCCGAGGACGGTCCTTCACCGGACCGGTGACCGCTGCGTTGACCATGGGCGCCATTGTTCCAGCTTCACCGACCGCTCAGGAAACTTCCGCCCCTGGAGGAATCGACAGTGTGACGGCACTCACCCTGATGCGTTCGATCCGGCGGCCGTCCAGCTTGGCCACCGTCAGCAGCGCGCCGCCCTCGATGGTCACCTGGTCCCCCGCCTCGGGCAGCCGGCCCAGCTCCCGCACCACGAAACCGGCCACCGTCTCGTACGGGCCCTCCGGCAGGGTGACGCCGGTCTCCTCGGTGAAGTCGGAGAGGTTGAGCAGGCCGTCCAGCTCCACGCCGCCGCCCGCGAGCCGCCGGGTGGCGGTGGTGTCCTGGGCGTCGTACTCGTCGCGGATGTCGCCGATCAGCTCCTCGACCAGGTCCTCCAGGGTGACGATGCCGGCGGTGCCGCCGTACTCGTCCACCACGATCGCCAGGTGGTGGCCCTCCCTGCGCATCTCGCTCATCGCCTCCAGCACCCGCTTGGTGGCCGGCAGCAGCTTCACCGGGCGGGCCAGGTCGCGGACCCGTACGGCCCGTTCGCCGGGCGCGCCGTACAGGTCGCGGATGTGCACGAAGCCGGTCACGGCGTCGTACGAGCCCTCGACCACCGGGTAGCGGGAGTGGGGCGCGGAGTCGGTCTCCGGGCGGACCTCGGCGACCAGCCGCTCGGCGTCCAGGAAGGTGACCTCGGTGCGCGGCACCATCACCTCGCGCAGCTGGCGCTCGCCGGCCGCGAAGACGTCCGCGATCAGCGCCCGTTCGTCGCTGCCCAGCTCGGTGTTGGCGGCCACCAGGCCGCGCAGCTCCTCCGAGCTCATCGAGCCGCGGCCGGCCGACGGGTCCCCGCCGAACAGCCGGACCATCAGGTTGGTGGAGTGCCCCAGCAGCCAGATGGCCGGCCGCAGCACCACCGACATCACGTCGACCACCGGCGCGGCCAGCACCGCGATCGAGTCGGCCCGCTGCAGACCGATCCGCTTGGGGGTCAGCTCCCCGAGCACCAGCGAGGCGTACGAGATCACCAGGGTGAGCCCGACCAGCGCGATGGTGTCGGCCAGGCCCTCGGACAGGCCGAGGTCCACGAAGACCGGGGCCAGTTTGCCCGCCAGGGTGTCCGCCCCGAAGGCGGCGGACAGAAAGCCCATGCAGGTGACACCGACCTGGACGGCGGCCAGGAAGCGGTTCGGGTCGGCGGCCAGGTGCGCGGCGCGGGCGGCCCGTCGGCTGCCGAGCGACTCCAGGGCCCGGATCTGGCCCTCGCGCAGCGAGATCAGCGAGATCTCGGCGACGTTGAAGAGGCCGCCCAGCATGATGAAGACCAGGACGAGTGCCGCGTCCTGCAGGGTTTCACTCACAGCAGGTCATCCTAGGACCGTCGGCACTTCGCCCGGAGCGCTTCACTCCGCCACAATGTCGCGAGACAGATCCGTGCAAACCGCTCGAGGACATCGATGGACGCTGCGGTCCCCGTTCCTCCCACCGAAGCCGATCGCCCTGCAGGACCGGGACGCTTCCAAAACGCCGCCCAGCGCGCCCACCGGGCCGTCGCCGGACGTGCGCCGACCGGTGGGACCTGGCTTTTCCCCTTCCTCGCGACGCTGGCCGTCGGGCTCTACCGAATCGACGGCCCGGTGCTCTGGCACGACGAGCTCGCGACGCTGACCGTGATCAGACGGCCGACCGGCGCGATCCTCGCCATGCTGCACCACGTGGACGCCGTACACGGCGCCTACTACCTGCTGATGCACTACTGGACGGCGCTCGCCGGGGACTCCCCCGCCGCGCTGCGGCTGCCGAGCGTGCTGGCGATGGCCGGTGCCGCCGCGTGTGTCGCGCTGAGCGGGCAGCGGATGTTCGACCGCCGGGCCGGCCTGACGGCAGGCCTCGTCTTCGCGCTGATACCGGCGGTGGCGCGGTACGCCCAGGAGGTCCGCTCGTACGGCCTGGTGGTGCTGACCGCGTCACTCGCCCTGCTGCTGCTCCTGCGCGCGCTGGAGCGGCCGACGGCGGTACGGTGGCTCGGCTACGCGCCCACGGTGGCGGTGGCCGGATACCTCCACCTGATCTCGCTGGGGTTCCTGGCCGCGCATCTGCTCGCGGTCGCGGTCGCCTGGTGGCGCGAGCGGCGCAACCTGCGGATCCCGCTCGGCTTCGCCGCGGCGGTCGGCCTCGGCCTCGCCTCGCTCTACCCGTTGCTGCGGCTGGCTCCCGCGCAGGCGAAGCGGCAGATCAGCTGGGTCGCCGTCCCGACCGTCCACGACCTGGTGACCATCTGGCCGCAGCTGTTCTGCAGCACCGCCCTGGCCGTCACGATGTTCCTGCTGGCGGCCTTCGCCTGGCGGGACCGGCGGAAGGCGGCGCTGGCCGTCGCGACCGCGTCGGCCGTCCTGCCCGTGCTCGCGATCTGGGCGCTCTCCCAGCGCGGCGCCGTCTCGTACTTCATGCCGAAGTACCTGTTCTTCGTGCTGCCCGCGTGGGCGCTGCTGGCCGGCGTCGGGATAGCCCTGCTGCGGGTCAGGTTCGTCGTGGCCGCCCTGGCGGTGCTGGCCGTCGCCGTCGCGCCCGACCAGATCGCCGTCCACCGGGACCTCTCGCACGCGGCGTACACGTACCCGAAGCCGGTGACCTGGTTCGCGCCGCTGGACTACCGGGCCGCGGCCCGGATCGTCGCCCAGGGTTACCGGCCGGGCGACGCCGCCGCCTACGGCCAGGACTGGTTCCAGGTGTGGTGGGGCGTGGACAGCGGTGTGGAGTACTACCTCCCGGACAACGTCAAGCCCCGCGACGTGCTGCTCGGCCAGACCGGCGAGCAGCGCGACGACCTGTGGTCGAAGCTCACCGACGACCCTGCCGCCGCCCTGCGGGACGCGCCGCGCATCTGGCTGGTCTCGCGCGCCGGCCACCCCGACCCGTTCGACTCGGTCTACCCCGCCGCGTCGCAGGCGCTGCGGGCGAACTACCGGATGGTGAGGGTCGACGAGGTCTCCGGGATCACGGTGGCTCTGCTCGTCCGGCTCTGACGCCGAACGGCCGGGCGGCCCAGGGCCGCCCGGCCGTTCACGTGAGAGTCGGCGGACTCAGATCAGGCCGAGCTCGGCGACCGCGTCGCGCTCCTCGGCCAGCTCCTGGACCGAGGCGTCGATCCGGGCGCGGGAGAAGTCGGAGATCTCCAGACCCTGGACGATCTCGAACTTGCCGTCCTTGGTGGTGACCGGGAAGGACGAGATCAGGCCCTGCGGCACGCCGTACGAGCCGTCGGAGACGATGCCCATCGAGGTCCAGTCGCCCGCCGGGGTGCCGTTGACCCAGGTGTACACGTGGTCGATGGCGGCGTTCGCGGCCGAGGCGGCCGAGGAGGCGCCGCGGACCTCGATGATCGCCGCACCGCGCTTGGCGACGGTCGGGATGAAGTCGTTCTCGACCCAGGCCAGGTCGGAGCCGGTGGCCTCGAAGCCGCTCTTGCCGGCGATCTCGGCCTGGAAGAGGTCTGGGTACTGGGTGGCGGAGTGGTTGCCCCAGATGGTGACCTTCTTGACGTCCTCGACGGTGACGCCGGCCTTCTTGGCGAGCTGGGCGACCGCGCGGTTGTGGTCCAGGCGGGTCATCGCGGTGAAGCGCTCGGCCGGCACGTCGGGGGCGTTGCGCTGGGCGATCAGGGCGTTGGTGTTGGCCGGGTTGCCGACCACCAGGACCTTGATGTCGTCCGCGGCGTTGTCGTTGATGGCCTTGCCCTGCGGGCCGAAGATGCCGCCGTTGGCGGAGAGCAGGTCACCGCGCTCCATGCCGGCGGTGCGCGGGCGGGCGCCGACCAGCAGGCCCACGTTGGCGCCGTTGAACGCCTCGGCGGCGCTGTCGGTGATGGTGATGTTGCGCAGCAGCGGGAAGGCGCAGTCGTCCAGCTCCATGGCGACGCCCTCGGCGGCCTTCAGACCCTGCGGGATCTCCAGGAGACGGAGGTTCACCGGCACGTCGGCGCCGAGCAGGTGGCCCGAGGCGATGCGGAAGAGCAGCGCGTAGCCGATCTGGCCGGCCGCTCCGGTGACGGTGACATTGACGGGGGTGCGAGTCATTTCTGCCTACTCCAGCAAATCGCCGACGTGCCCCAGGCACGTCGGCGCGCTGGAGCCGAGGATGATCTCTCGACATCGAGAGAACCGGCTCAGGCTATCGCAACGGGCCCGCCGTGGGCGCGCACGGGCGTGGCTGATGCGTCACACGCGCGCACGGACGGTGCCGGGCGCCGCCGGGACCGGGGCGGTTTCCCCCGGTCCGGCGCCGCCCGGCACCGGGTCAGCCGGTCGGGCCGACCGGCGCGGCGGCGGCCGCGGCGCCGGTCCGCGGGACGCCGGAGGGCACCACGTGGATGCGGTGCTGGTCGGCGTCCACCCAGACCACGTCGGTACCGGTACGGTCCACCGCCCAGGCCCTGCGCGGCTGGTGGGGGGTCTTCCAGTAGGTGCCGGAGGCGAGCCGGCGGACCTGTGCGGCGCTCTCGGCGCCGGAGGCCGCGATGCCGTCGTGGAAGTCCACCAGCAGCAGCCGGCCGCCGGCCAGGTCCTGCCGGACCAGGTAGCCGTCACCCAGCAGGGCCTGGTTGGGGCCGCCGGTGTTCAGGCTCGACTGCACCGGGACCGTCAGCGTCTTGCGCGTGACCGTGTCGAAGACGCCGCTGGCGTTGAGTGCGCCGTCCCAGGAGTTCTGGCAGCCCCAGTACACCCAGCGGGAGACGGCCTGCAGGAGGGTCGGCGCGCAGGGCGTGGTGAAGGAGTCCCGGACCGTCGCCCCGGCCGTGTCGGTGGCGGTGACGGTCGTGCTGTCCTGCTTCGCGCTCCACAGCGTCGTGCCCTGGACGGCGGCGGCGGCCAGCGACGCGCTGAGCGTCGCCGTCCCGGTGTCGAGGTCGACCACCGCCGTCGGGCGGGCGTAGGTCCAGCCGGGCCGGTAGCCGCCGAAGACCGCGTACCGGCCGTCGGCGTCCACGGTGTCGACGGAGCCCTGCGACTCCAGCCCGGTGGTGAAGGTGGCGCCCCACTCCTGGCTGCCGGCCTTCATCACCACCGTCCGGCCGTTGGCCGACGGGTGGTCCGGGAGGTAGCGCCCGTCACCGGTGGCCCACAGGGCCGTGCAGGCGGCCCGGCCGCTGTAGCAGTCGTCGGCCGGGTAGGCGGAGTCGAGGGTCTCGGAGAGCTTCACCGGCGGCGTGCCGTCCGAGATCCGGTAGCTGCGGTAGGACCCGGTGGAGTCGGCGGGGCTGAAGGAGACCGTGTCGGAGGCGACGGAGAGGGTGCCGCCGCCCATGGCGAGGCCGAAGACGGTCGCCGGGCCGGTCGGGACCCGGGTCAGCCTGCGGACCGTCGGCTCGCCGGCCCCGTTCGGTGAGATCCGGTAGACGAAGGTGTCGCGGTCCCCGTACGCCGGGGGGTGCTCGCTGCCGACCGCGATGAGCGAGCCGTCCGGGGCGGGCAGCAGCTGGGTGTCGGCGCTGTCCAGCACGGAGTGCTGGCTACCGGTGCCGGCCAGCGGCACCGCGGAGACCGGCCGGCCCCGGTTGTCGCCGGAGGTGTTGACGGCGGACAGGGTGGTGAGCACCCAGTCGCCCAGCCTGCGGTACTCGGCGTCGTACCCGCCGGGCGGCAGGGAGTTCACGTAGCCGCTGCTGCGGACCGTCCACGGGGCGGTCCGGTCCAGTACGTCCACGGTGCTGTTGCCGTCGAGGCGCAGGACGGCGTCCTTGGCGAGCCGGAAGCCTCCGCTGTAGCGCTCGTTGTCGTCGGGGAGCGCCGCGGTCGTGCCGGTGGCGAGGTCCAGCAGCAGCCAGTGGTTGCCGTCGTCGAGCCGGTAGCTGAGGATCGCGGCGCTCCGGTCCCCGTCGACCCAGGCGGACGGCGCGCCGGCGGGGATCCCGGACACCTGGGTCCGGACCACGGTGGTGCCCTGCAGGGTGTTCAGGTACCAGCCGGTGGCCGCCCAGTCGTTTCCGGTGTAGCTGACCACCGTGCGTCCGAAGGTGGCGTAGTAGTTCTGGCCGGCCGGGACGTCGACGGCGCCGACGGAGACCGGCTTGCGCGACGCCAGGTCGTAGAGCTCGACCCGGACGGAGCCGTCCGCGACCGGCGGGGCGGGCATCGCGACGGTGTCGGAGGAGGAGCCGTACCGGTTGTCCGGCCGGCCCGCGTACCGCCGGGACGGCACGCCGTCCTCCAGGTTGGAGCCGAGCGGCGCCGGCAGGCGGAGCCCGGTGTCGGTCGTGGCCCCGTTGTCGTAGCGGGTCCACAGCAGGTGGTCGCTGCCCTCACGGGCGTGCAGCAGGCCGGTGTCCCCGGCCACGTACAGCTGGTCGCGGCCGGGGATGCCGCGCGGGGCGGCCGGCAGGACGAGCTGGGTCGGCGCGGCGGCCGTCGGCGCGGCTTCGGCGGCCGCGGCGGCCGGCGCGACCGCCAGCGAGCCGGCCCCGGTGGCCAGGGCCACGGCCGCCACGGTGAGCGCGCGTCCGAGCCTGCTGCGGTCTTCGGTCACAGGTGTCATGCGGTTCCCCCTCCGGTGTCCACGGAACGAGAGCAGGCGTGAACCATCAGGAAGGCGCCCCCGCCGAGCCCTCACGAGCCCCGGCAGCATACTGACGGCCTCTCACCGCATGCACACCGTTTTCCCACCGCATGTCCGCAGGTGCCTGCGCATGTGCGGGAGCCCCACCCGGCGTGCGCCGGGTGGGGCTCTCGTCTGCGCAGGTCAGTGCCGTTGGCGGCCGATCAGCTGGCCGATGTTGTCGAGCAGCGGGAGCTGGAGCCACGGGTCGGGCTGGGCCACCAGGGTGAGCAGCACGATCACCGCGCCGAGCACGCTCAGCACCGTGACGTCGGTGAAGCGGCTGCGGACCGCGAGCATCCCGACCTCGGGCAGCACCAGCCGCAGCACCGCCCCCAGCAGCAGCGAGGCGCCGACCGTCAGCAGCCCGACCTTGAAACCACCCGCGAAGGTGATCGCGAGGCCGAACACGGCGACGGCCAGGACCAGCGTTATCGGCCACTGCCGGACCGGCAGGGCGTGACCGCCGTCCAGCGCCGCCGCCGAGCCCTCCGGCGGCAGCGTCCCGGTGGTCTTCACCGGCCGGCGCCGGGAGCGGCGCGTCGTGCCTTCACCCGCCATGGCGGATCAGCGGCCGGCGCGGCGCTCGGCCGCCTCGACGATGTTGTTGAGCAGCATCGCGCGGGTCATCGGGCCGACGCCGCCCGGGTTCGGCGAGATCCAGCCGGCCACCTCGGCGACGCCCGGCTCGACGTCGCCCACGATCTTGCCCTCGCCGTCGCGGCTGACGCCGACGTCCAGCACGGCCGCGCCCGGCTTCACGTCCTGCGCCTTCACCAGGTGCCCGACGCCCGCGGCGGCCACGATGATGTCGGCGCGGCGCAGGTGCTCGGCGAGGTCCCGGGTGCCGGTGTGACACAGGGTGACGGTGGCGTTCTCGCTCTTGCGGGTGAGCAGCAGGCCGATCGAGCGGCCGACCGTGACACCGCGGCCGAGCACCACGACGTCGGCGCCGTTGAGCTCGACCTTGTGCCGGCGCAGCAGCTCGACGATGCCGAACGGGGTGCAGGGCAGCGGGCCGTCGATGCCGAGCGCGAGGCGGCCGAGCGAGGTGGGGTGCAGGCCGTCGGCGTCCTTGTCCGGGTCCATCAGCTCCAGGACCGGGTTCGGGTCCAGGCCCTTGGGCAGCGGGAGCTGGACGATGTAGCCGGTGCAGGTCGGGTCGGCGTTGAGCTCGCGGACCACGTCCTCCACCTCCTGCTGGGTGGCGGTGGCGGGCAGTTCGCGCTGGATGGAGGCGATGCCCACCTCGGCGCAGTCCTTGTGCTTGCCGTTGACGTACCAGCGGCTGCCCGGGTCGTCGCCGACCAGGACGGTGCCGAGGCCGGGGACGATGCCCCGTTCCTTGAGGGCCGCCACGCGGACGGCGAGTTCGGACTTGATCGCGGCAGCGGTGGCCTTGCCGTCGAGAATCTGGGCAGTCATGCACCCATTCTCCTGGATCGGCACCCGTGCCCGTACTGCGGGGAGGCCGCGTCCCGCCGGATACGGAACGTGGGGTCCGGGTTGCGGTTGCGCCACAGTTGTGTTCGGTCGACGGAGGCGGCTGGACATCGCGGGGTGCTTCACCAGACGATAGGCCGGGCAATCTCTGCCGCCCGCGGCCTGGTGACAGGCCGTCCGGGCCTGAGCGGGGGACGATCTCGGGGGAAGACGACAGTGAGCAATCCGTACCAGGCGCCGGACCCTTACGGCGGCTACGGGCCGCCGCAACAGCCGCAGCAGCAGCCGTACGGCACGCCGCCGCCCCCGCCCTACCAGCAGCCCGTCCCGCAGCACGGCTACGGCTACCCGCAGCAGCAGCCGTACCCGCCGCAGCCCTACGCCCCGCAGCCGGTGGCCGAGCCCAACAGCCTGGCGACGGCCTCGCTGGCGCTGGGCTTCATCGGCATCGTGATCTGCTTCTACGGGGCGATGCTCGGTCCGATCGGCCTCGGCCTCGGGATCGCCGGGCTCAACCGGGCGCAGCGCACCGGTGTCGGCCGCACCCCGGCGATCGGCGGGATCGCGCTCAGCACGCTGGCGATCCTGATCGGCATCGCCGGGCTGGTCTTCTACGACACCCTCACCAAAAGCCTGACGTGATGCCCGCCGCCGCAACCGGCCTGGCCGCCCGCTGGGCGAGCACCGCCGGAACTCTCAGGGGAGCCTGGCTGCGCGTGGTCGCGCGCGGCGCCGGCGCGCTGGTCGCCGCCGTGGCGGTGGCACAGCTGCACGACGCCCACGACCCCGGTGTGCTCTGCCCGTTGCGCAGGTTCACCGGGATCCCCTGCCCCGGCTGCGGCAGCACCACCGTCTTCATCGAGGCCGGCCACGGTGACCTGGTCGCGTCGCTGGCGGCGAACCCGGTGACGGTCCTGGTGGGTCTGGGTCTGCTGGTCGCCCCGCTCGGCGGCGGCCGCTGGTGGTGGGAGCTGCCGAACGGCCGCCGGAACGCCCTGATCGCCGCCGCCGCCACGCTCTCCTGGGCCTGGCAACTGCACCGGCTGGGTATCTCCCGCCCCTGAGGACCGCAGTTCTGACACCTGTTGACCCACACGTTGTCAGTATCTTCCGCTAATGTCCCACCCGGTCGGCAACTCAACTGCCTGTCCGTCACAGGATCTTCCTGTCCCGTCCCGCTGTCCCCTTCCTGCCCGGAGGCAGAGATGAGCTACCCGCCCGACCCGAACAACCCGTACGGCCAGCAGCCCCCGCCGCCGCCCGGCTACGGCTACCCGCAGCAGGCCCCGCCGCCGGCCCCCGGCTACGGCTACCCGCAGCAGGCTCCGCCGCCGGCCCCCGGCTACGGGATCCCGCCGCAGCAGGCCTACGGCTACCCGCAGCAGCCGGGTGGCGGTTACCCCAACGCCGGCATGGTGCAGAACTTCTACGCGGGCTGGGGCAGCCGCGTGGTGGCCTACCTCATCGACCACCTGCTGATCGGCCTGATCCCGTGGATCGTGGTGTTCGCGGCCCTCAGGCCGTCGGTCACCACCACCTACTCGGCGAGCGGCTACCCGCACAGCGAGACCAGCGGCGCCGGCGGCTACTACGCCGCCATGCTGCTGGTGAACGTGCTGGTGTGGGCCGGTGTCGCCGCGATGAAGGCGAGCGGCCAGTCGATCGGTCAGAAGGCCGTCAGCATCCGGATGGTGCGCGAGTCCGACGGCCAGAAGCTGAGCTTCGGCGCGGCGTTCGGCCGTGAGGCGCTGCACATCCTCGACAACGTCTGCTGCATCGGCTTCCTGTGGCCGCTGTGGGACGCGAAGAAGCAGACCTTCGCGGACAAGATCATGGGCACCGTGGTCGTCAAGGCCAACTAGCCGACAGCCCGAAGGCCCCGTACTCCGCTCGCGGAGTACGGGGCCTTCGGCGTTGCGCCGGTGATCAGTGGAAGAAGTGCCGGGTACCGGTCAGGTACATCGTCACCCCGGCCGCCGCGGCGGCCGCGACGACCTCCTCGTCACGGACCGACCCGCCCGGCTGCACCACGGCCCTGACGCCGCCGTCGAGCAGCACCTGCAGACCGTCGGGGAACGGGAAGAACGCGTCGGACGCGGCGAAGGAGCCCTGCGCGCGCTCGCCGGCCCGGGCGACCGCGAGCTTCGCCGAGTCGACCCGGTTGACCTGGCCCATGCCGACGCCGACCGAGGCGCCGTCCTTCGCCAGCAGGATCGCGTTGGACTTGACGGCCCGGCAGGCCCGCCAGGCGAAGGCCAGCTCGGCCAGCTCCGCCTCGGGCAGCGCGTCACCGGTGGCCAGCGTCCAGGTCGACGGGTCGTCGCCCTCGGCGTGGATCCGGTCGGTCTCCTGGAGCAGCACACCGCCGGAGACCGGGCGGACCTCCAGGCGGCCGGTCGGGGCCTCGGGGGCGCTCAGCACCCGGATGTTCTTCTTGCGGGCCAGCACCTCGACGGCGCCGTCCTCGTACGCCGGGGCGACGACGACCTCGGTGAAGATCTCGGCGATCTGCTCGGCCAGCTCGACGGTGACCGGGCGGTTGACCGCGATCACACCGCCGAAGGCGGACAGCGGGTCGCAGGCGTGCGCCTTGCGGTGCGCCTCGGCGACGTCCGCGCCGGTGGCGATGCCGCACGGGTTGGCGTGCTTGATGATCGCGACGGCCGGCTCGGCGTGGTCGTAGGCCGCGCGCCGGGCGGCGTCGGTGTCCACGTAGTTGTTGTAGGACATCTCCTTGCCGTGCAGCTGCTCGGCGCCGGCCAGGCCGCCGGTGCCGTCGCTGTACAGCGCCGCGCCCTGGTGCGGGTTCTCGCCGTAGCGGAGCACGTTCTGGCGCTCCCAGGTGGCGCCGAGGAACTCGGGGAAGCGCTCGTCGCTCGGCGCGTAGCCGGCCTCGAACCAGGAGGCGACGGCGACGTCGTAGGCGGCGGTGTGCGCGAAGGCGGCACCGGCCAGGCGCTTGCGGGTGGCCAGGTCGAAGCCGCCGTCCTTGACCGCGTCCAGCACGTCGGCGTAGCGGGCCGGGTCGACCACGACGGCGACCGAGGGGTGGTTCTTGGCGGCCGCGCGGACCATCGACGGACCGCCGATGTCGATCTGCTCGACGCACTCGTCCGGGGTGGCGCCGGAGGCGACGGTGGCCTTGAACGGGTAGAGGTTCACCACGACCAGGTCGAAGGGCTCGATGTCGAGCTCGGCCAGCTGCGCACGGTGCGACTCCAGCCGCAGGTCGGCGAGGACGCCGGCGTGCACGCGGGGGTGCAGCGTCTTCACGCGCCCGTCCAGGCACTCCGGGAAGCCGGTCAGCTCGGAGACCTCGGTGACCGGGACGCCGGCGGCGGCGATCCGGCCGGCCGTCGAGCCGGTGGACACGATGGTGACCCCGGCGGCGTGCAGGCCCTGGGCCAGCTCCTCCAACCCGGTCTTGTCGTACACGCTGATCAGGGCACGCCGGATCGGGCGTACGTTCTCGGAGACGGGAGTAGTGCTGGAGGCGGCGCTCATGCCGGAATCCATACCTTTCGGTCTTCGATGCGGTGACCTTCGCGGGCCAGTCGGCCCACGACGTCGACGAGCAGATGGCGCTCGACAGTCTTGATGCGCTCGTGCAGCGCTTCGCCGCCGTCCTGGTGGTCGGCGTCGAGGACCTCCACCACGCCCTGCGCGATGATCGGTCCGGTGTCCACCCCCGCGTCGACCAGGTGGACGGTGCAGCCGGTGACCTTCACCCCGTACGCGAGGGCGTCCGGGACGCCGTGGGCGCCGGGGAAGGAGGGCAGCAGGGCGGGGTGGGTGTTGACGATCCGTCCGGCGAAGGCCGCGACGAACTCCGGGCCGAGGATCTTCATGAAGCCGGCGGTGACCACGAGGTCGGGGTCGTGGGCGGCGACGGCGCCGGTCAGCGCGCGGTCCCAGCCGGCCCGGTCGGCGTGGTCCTTGATCCGCTCGACGAAGACCGGGATGCCCGCGCGCCCGGCCCGTTCCAGGCCGGCGATGCCGTCCCGGTCGGCGCCCACGGCGAGGATCTCGGCCCCGTACGCCGGGTCGGCCGCGGCGTCGATCAGCGCCTGCAGGTTGGTGCCGGAGCCGGAGACCAGGACCACCAGCCGGGCCGGGCCCGGCGTGCGGGGCGGGAAGACTTGGGCGGAAGCAGCGGCCACTGCGCGATTCTCCGTACGTCGTTGGCGCCCGCTGGTACATCCACCGTCGGTGGGGCCACTACGGGCGGCGCCAGGTCGAGCCGAGTGCCGGGTTCGCGGGGTGACCGCGCTGCGCGCAGGCCTCGGGAACCGTTCTGAGCTGCTGACCGTCACCACGATAACGGCTGGTGAGAGGGCCCCCGTAACCGCCCGGCAACGCTACGCGCGTAGTTGAGACGGGGATCTCGCCCGCCGTCCGCCGGACGCCACCGACCGAACCGGGTGGGGTGCCGCACGGCCGCCGCCGGCCTGCGGGATCATTGAACGGCAGGCCCCCGGACGGGCGGGCCGCTGGCGGCCACCCGCCGCACCGACGAGAAGGAATGGCTGACACCATGAGCGGAGACAGCACCGGCGAGCGCAACCCGTTCGCGCCGCCGCCTGCGGACGCCCCCGATCAGCCCTGGCAGCCACGCATCCCCCCGGCTGCCCCGCCCGGTTCGGGGCACGAGGACGGCGACGACGAGCGCCCACAGGTACCGCCGCCGCACCCCTGGAGCCCCGGCCACCGCGGCGGCGGCTGGAACCCGCCCCAGCCCGCGCCCAAGTTCGACCCGAACGACCCCGCGCAGCGCCGGGCCCGGCACGCGCTCATCGCGGGCATGGGCGGCCTGTTCTGCACGATCGTCGGCATCTACTACGTCGCCCTGCTGCTCGGCGCACTCGCCGTCTACTGGGCGGTCAGCGCCCTGCGCGGCGGCCGCACCGACGGCCGGGCCGCGCCCGTCGGCGCCCCGGCGGCGCAGCCGCAGACCCCGGCCGCGATCGGCGGGCTGTTCACCGGCGCCGTGGTGGTGCTCTTCACCCTCGGCTGGCTCGGCGCCCAGCTGTACTACAACGACTACGTGGTCTGCGTGAAGGACGCCCCGACGGCCGAGGCCCGGCACAGCTGCAAGACCAGCAACCCGGTGCCGAGGCTGCTGGTCGCGGTGGTCGACCCGGAATCCCTCTGACCCGGACTCCCACTCCCCGGAATGCCTCCGCCCCGGGGCCCGCTGACCCGGGACCGCTGACCCGGGCCCGGCCCCGGGCCGGAGGATCCCCGCGCCCGACCGGACCTGACTAGGAATGTCCGGAGAACGGCAGCCGCAGGTCGGAGACCCGGGTGAGCACCCGGTGCAGGGCCGCCCGGAGGCGGACCGTACGGCGGACGGCGAAGCGGTCGAGGGCCGGCCACCAGCCGGACACGCCGTTGCGGGTGTGCCACCGGCGGACCAGCAGGGCGCCGGGCAGCGCGGTGGCGGCGAGCCAGGCCGCGGACGCCAGGCCGGCCTGCCAGGCCGCCGGGCCGAGTTCGGACATCCGGCCCGGCGCGAGCCCGCCGCCCGCCACCCAGGCCGCGGCTGCCGCCGACCCGCCGCCCAGCACCGCGGCGGCGAGCGCGGCCAGCACGGTGTCCCGGACGGACCAGGGTCCGCCGTCCTCGCCGGCCCGCCCGCGCGCCGGCTGCCCGCCCGCCGCGGACCTGCCGAGCAGGAGCGCCGGCCAGACGGCGGCCAGCACCGGCAGCGCCAGGGCCGGCAGCCCCCAGCCCGCCCCGCCGGACGCGGGCACCAGCGCCAGCAGCGGGAACTCCGGCAGCGGCCCCACCGTGGTCCCGGCGGGCGCCACGGCCGTCCCGGTCCCGACTGCGAAGCCCGTCCCCAGCGCGTAGGAGGCGGCCCAGAGCACGGCGTTGGGCATCAGCGCGGCGCAGGCGAGCAGCAGGCCGAGGAAGCCGGCCGCCCCGCCGCCCAGGACGTGCACCGACCGCCCGGCGCCGCCCGGCACGACGGCCGCGGTCAGCAGCAGCCCGCCCGCGGCCACCAGGGCCAGCAGCCAGGCGGCCACAGCCCGCCGCACCGCGGCCGCCGCACCGGGCGGGCCGCCGGGCACCGGCGGCCGGAGGGCGGCCAGGCGGCGGGCGGTCGCCGCCGGGAGCGGCGGCAGGCTCCCGCCGGCGCCGGTCCACAGACCGTGACCGAGCCCGCCGGCCAGCACCACGGCGACGGCCGCCAGATCCGCCACCGGGCGGGAGCGCAGTACCGCCTCCGGGTCCGCGCACTGGGCGACCACCGCGGCGGCCACTCCCAGGTAGCCGGCGGCCAGGGCGAGCGGGGCGCGCCAGTTGGGCCGTCCGCGCCGCCCGATCCGGGCCCCGGCGCGGTGGACCACCACGAGGGTGAGCGCGGTCAGCAGCAGCGGGGTGACGGTCACCGGGCCCGCCTCGTCGCCGCGGACCAGCGGGGCGGCGTGGCCGAGCAGCCAGAGCGAGCCGGCCAGTCGGACGGCGCCGGCGGCGGTGTCGTCCGAGTACGGGGCGAGCACCCACAGCCCGAGCACCGGTACGGCGACCAGGGCGAGCGTGAGCAGCGCCGTCCGCACGCCCATGAGCACGTCGGCGAGGGCCGAGCGGGTGCCCAGGTCGCTCGGCAGGCCCAGGATCGGACGGCCCATCAGCTGCGTCATGGGCCTCATGCTCCCAAGATCACCCGTTGTGCCCCGTCAACGCGCGCACCTTCGCCGTGTCCCGGATTATCGGTACATGTGCCTAATTTCGCTCAGCAGTCGGGGCGAGGGACCACGGTGACCGCGCCCTCGACCACCGGGAAACGGGCCGGGAAGCCCGCCGCCGCGGCATCCGCCGTCCAGAAGGCCCCGGGGCCCGCCCGCCCGGACGCCGCACGGCTGCTGCGGCTGCTGACCGCCCGTGAGGCCCGGCTGCTCACCCGGTTGGCGGCCGGCGAGGACCTCGCCGGCGTCGCCGCGGATCTGGGTCTGTCCCCCGCGGCAGCGCGCACCCGGCTGCACCGGGCGGTGCGCAAGCTGGGGGTGCGGACCGCGGCGGAGGCCGCCGCGCTCCTCGGCGACCCGGGCGCCGTGCCCGCCCGCGCCCGCCCGGTCGAGGCGGGGGCGCACGGGCCGCGCGAACTGCCCGGGCCGCCCGCCCGCCCGCAACCGCCGACCGCGGCCCGGCCCGCCGATCCGGCCGAGGCCGGGGAGCCTGCGGACGCCGCCGAGCCCGGGGACCTGCCCGGCTTCACGGAGTTCTGCCGAGCCGTGCACACCCGGCTGGTGCAGCAGACCTTCCTGCTGACGGCCTGTCGGCACCGGGCCGTGCACAGTGCGCACCTGGCCCTGGGCGCGGCCTCCCGGCGGTGGGACGAGGTCGGCGCACTGCCCGATCCGGAGGGCTGGGTCCGGGCACTGGCCTTCGACGCCGCGCTCTCCCCCTGGCACCGGGGCGGGCCCAGGCGGACGCACCTGTTCACCCTGCCGCACCGCCGGATCCGGGTCGGCGCCGCCGGCAACGAGCGGGAGGACCGGCTCTCCCCGCGGGACAAGGCCCTGCTGAAGGCGCTCCGGCGGCTCTCCCGCCCGCGCCGGCGGGCGCTGGTGCTGCACGACGGGCTGGGCCTGCCGACCCCGGTCGTGGCCACCGAGGTCGAGTCGAGCACCGCGGCCGCGGCCGGCCGGGTGCGGGCCGCGCGGGCGGCGCTGGCCAGGGAGGTGCCCGACCTGGTGGGCCCGGACCCGTCCGCACCCGAGTTCGGCGACCGGGTCGGCGAGCTGCTGCACCAGGCCGCGGTGCGCGGCTGCCCGGCGCCGCGGCTGCCGTCCCCCGGGCTGCTGGCCGTGGAGAGCCGGCTGCGCTCCGGCTCGCTCACGGCCGGCGCCGCGCTGCTCTGCGTGGCGACCGTCGCGACGATGGCGGCCACCGTGCTCGGGAGCGGACCGTCCGAGGTGTTCCGCCCGGCCCCGCCGGATCCGCTGCCGCGGATGTGCTCCGCGACGGACAGCGGCAGCGCCGGTCCGGTCCTGCCGGGCGCGCAGGCGGGGATCCGCAGCCCGTGGTGCGAGGTGCCCGGGACGCGGTCGGTGCAGGCGGCCATCGCGCCGCCGCCGGCGGTCTCCGCGACCACGGCCGCCGTCGTCGAGGCGATGCCGGTGGGCGTGGGCTGCCCGCCGCTGCGGCCGTGCCCGGCCGGGACGCCGTCCGGGGTGCCGCGGCTGGCCGACCTGCTGCGCTGACCTGGAGCGCTGACCTGCAGCGCCCGGCCGGCCGTGCCGAAACGCCGAGGGCGCCGCGGACGGGAGGATCCGTCCGCGGCGCCCTCGGGTGGTTACCGGGCTGGTCAGCCGATCAGCTGACGGGCCAGGCGAGCGGTCTCGGACGGCGTCTTGCCGACCTTGACACCGGCGGCCTCCAGGGCCTCCTTCTTCGCCTGCGCGGTGCCCGAGGAGCCGGAGACGATGGCGCCGGCGTGGCCCATGGTCTTGCCCTCGGGGGCGGTGAAGCCCGCGACGTAGCCGACGACCGGCTTGGTGACGTGCTTGGCGATGTAGTCCGCCGCACGCTCCTCGGCGTCGCCGCCGATCTCGCCGATCATGACGATGATCTTGGTCTCCGGGTCCGCCTCGAACGCCGCGAGGGCGTCGATGTGGGTGGTGCCGATGACCGGGTCGCCGCCGATGCCCACGGCCGAGGAGAAGCCGAGGTCACGCAGCTCGTACATGAGCTGGTAGGTCAGCGTGCCGGACTTCGAGACCAGGCCGATCGGGCCGGACTTGGTGATGTCGGCCGGGATGATGCCGGCGTTCGACTGCTCCGGCGAGATCAGGCCGGGGCAGTTCGGGCCGATGATCCGGGTCTTGCTGCCCTTCGAGCCGGCGTACGCCCAGAAGGCGGCCGAGTCGTGGACCGGGACACCCTCGGTGATGACGACCGCGAGGCCGATCTCCGCGTCGATCGCCTCGACGACGGCGTCCTTGGTGAACTTCGGCGGCACGAAGATGACGGTGACGTCGGCACCGGTCTTCTCGATGGCCTCGGCGACGGAGCCGAAGACGGGCACCTCGGTGCCGTCGACGTCAACGGTGGTGCCGGCCTTGCGCGGGTTCACACCGCCGACGATCTGGGTGCCGGAGGCGAGCATGCGGCGGGTGTGCTTCATGCCCTCGGAGCCGGTCATGCCCTGGACGATGACCTTGCTGTCCTTGGTAAGGAAGATAGCCATGATTCAGTCCTCTCCCTTACTTGTTGGCCAGCTCGGCGGCGCGGTCGGCCGCACCGTCCATGGTGTCCACCTGCTGCACCAGCGGGTGGTTGGCGTCGGTCAGGATCTTGCGACCCAGCTCGGCGTTGTTGCCGTCCAGGCGGACGACGAGCGGCTTGGTGACGGCCTCGCCCTTCTCCTCGAGGAGGGCCAGCGCCTGCACGATGCCGTTGGCGACCGCGTCGCACGCGGTGATGCCGCCGAAGACGTTGACGAAGACCGACTTGACGTCGGTGTCGCCCAGGATGATCTCCAGGCCGTTCGCCATCACCTCGGCGGACGCGCCGCCGCCGATGTCGAGGAAGTTGGCGGGCTTGACGCCGCCGTGGTTCTCACCGGCGTAGGCGACCACGTCGAGGGTGCTCATGACGAGACCCGCGCCGTTGCCGATGATGCCGACCTCGCCGTCGAGCTTGACGTAGTTGAGGCCCTTGGCCTTGGCCGCGGCCTCCAGCGGGTTCGCGGCGGCCTTGTCCTCGAGCGCCTCGTGGCCCGGCTGGCGGAACTCGGCGTTCTCGTCCAGCGAGACCTTGCCGTCGAGCGCGATGATCTTGCCGTCGCCGGACTTGATCAGCGGGTTGACCTCGACGAGGAGCGCGTCCTCGGCGATGAAGACCTTCCACAGCTGCTGCAGGACGTCGGCGACCTGGTCGGCCACGTCCGCGGGGAACTTCGCGGCGGCGACGATCTCGGCGGCCTTCTCCGGGGTGCAGCCCTCGTTGGCGTCGACCGGGATCTTGGCCAGGGCGTCCGGGTTCTCCTCGGCGACGACCTCGATCTCCACGCCGCCCTCGACGCTGGCCATGGCCAGGAAGGTGCGGTTGGTGCGGTCCAGCAGGAACGAGACGTAGTACTCGTCCTTGATGTCCGCGGTCTGGGCCAGCATCACCTTGTGAACGGTGTGGCCCTTGATGTCCATCCCGAGGATCGCCTCGGCCTTGGCGACGGCGTCGGCCGGGTCGGCGGCGAGCTTGACGCCACCTGCCTTGCCTCGGCCACCGACCTTCACCTGAGCCTTGACGACGGCGCGGCCGCCGAAGCGCTCCGCGATGGCGGCAGCGTCTGCGGCGGTCTCGATGACATCGCCGTCAAGCACGGGTACACCGTGCTTGGCGAAGAGGTCCCTCGCCTGGTACTCGAACAGGTCCACGTGTTTGTCCTTGTTCGTGGTCGCGGATTGTGTCTCTACGAGCGTGCCACGGCAGGATCTTCGCTGCGGGTCGTCGGGGCTGCACAGGTACGCAGATTTGCGGCCTTGCGGCCTACACAGCGCCGGGCGCACCGTCAATCAACACGCGCGTCACGTCCGTGTGGCAGGTTATCCCCGGACGACGGGCGTGTTTCGCCCGGGACCGGCTCGGGTTTGGTGAGAACCGTCACAACCGGCCGGATCGCGCCTGTTCCATACCGCTTTCACAGGCGCCGCGCCATGGGTGTGAGCACCGGAGGGGGCCCACACCTTCGGGTGAATCGGCTCAGTGGCCGGCCGGCACCGGGAGCGGCCGCTTCTCGATCGCGGCGGCCATGATGTCCGGGAAGGCGTCCGGGGTGCAGGCGAAGGCCGGGGCCCCGAGCGCGGCGAGCGCGGCGGCGTGCGCGTGGTCGTACGCCGGGGCCCCCTCGTCGGAGAGCGCGAGCAGGGCGATGAACTGGACGCCCGAGGCCTTCATCGCGGCGACCCGCTTGAGCATCTCGTTGCGGATGCCGCCCTCGTAGAGGTCACTGATCAGCACCACGATCGTCTCGGACGGCCTGGTGATCTTCGACTGGCAGTAGGCCAGCGCGCGGTTGATGTCGGTGCCGCCGCCGAGCTGGGTCGCGAACAGCACGTCCACCGGGTCGGTCAGCTGCTCGGTCAGGTCGACCACCGAGGTGTCGAAGACCACCAGCCGGGTGTCCAGGCTGTGCATCGAGGCGAGCACCGCGCCGAAGACCGCCGAGTGCACCACCGAGGCGGCCATCGAACCGGACTGGTCGATGCAGAGGATCACGTCCTTCTTGACCGCCCGCTGGGCGCGTGCGTAGCCGACCAGCCGCTCGGGGACGACCGTGCGGTGCTCGGGCAGGTAGTTCTTCAGGTTGGCCCGGATCGTGCGGCCCCAGTCGATGTCGCTGTGCCGGGGGCGGTTGACCTTGGCACTGCGGTCCAGGGCACCGCCCAGGGTCGAGCGGGTGCGGTCGGCCAGCCGGCGCTCCAGCTCGGCCACCACCTTGCCGACCACCGCACGGGCGGTCTCCCGGGTGGTCTCGGGCAGGGCGTGCTTGAGCGACAGCAGGGTGCCGACCAGGTGCACGTCCGGTTCGACCGCCTCCAGCATCTCGGGCTCCAGCAGCAGCCGGTCCAGGCCGAGGCGGGTGATGGCGTCCTGCTGCATCAGCTGGACCACCGAGGTCGGGAAGTACTCGCGGATGTCGCCGAGCCAGCGCGCCACCTGCGGGGCCGAGCCGCCCAGGCCGGCGCTGCGGCCCCCGGACCGGCCCTGGCCCTGGCCCTGGCCCGGCTCGGTGCCCCGGTAGAGCGCGGCCAGGGCGCCGTCCATCGCCGCGTCCCGCCCGCCGAGGGTGCAGCCCGTCCCGTCGGCCTCCCCGCCGAGGACGAGCCGCCACCGGCGCAGCCGCTCGGCGGCGGGGTCGGCCGGGGCCTGGACGGGGTTCGGCTGCGTGCTGGTCATCTGACACTCCTTCGGTGCTGACGGGTCGGCGGTCGGTGCGGGCGCCGGGCCGGGTGGTCCCCTCCACCACCCGGCCCGGCGGCGCGGTTCAGCCGGCCCGGCGGTCGGCCTGCCTCGGGATCCGGACCGGCGCGGCCGGCAGGCCCAGCAGCAGGGCGAGGGTGGGCAGCGCGGCGTCGGCCCGGGTCTGGTCGAGGTCGGCGGTGGCCGCCGTGGCCGGCGCGGCGGGGCGGCCCAGCGGGCCGGCCGCGACCCGCTCGCCGACGGTGCGCCGGACGCCCGCCTCCAGGGCGGAGAACGTCCGGCGCAGCACCGGCAGCAGATCGGTGAAGGTCTCCGGGCGCACCCCGGCCAGCCAGTCGTCGAGCAGGGCCAGCAGCCGGGTGTCGTGCAGCAGCAGCGCACCGCCGCCGGCCAGGAACCCCTCGACCCAGCCGGCCGCGTCGGCCGGTGTGCCGCCCGGCGAGAGCACCAGGCCGAGCCGGCGGCCGGCCTCCTCGGTGTCCAGCCGGGTGTCGTCCAGCAGCAGCCGTACCGAGCGCCCGCGCAGCAGGCCCGGGGCACCCGTGGCCGGGCCGGCGGACGGCTCCCGGGCGGCCAGGGAGTGCAGGGCGCCGGCCCAGCGGTCGGCGATCGGGTCGTCCGGGTCGTCCTCCGCGGCCAGCAGGCCGACGGCCGCGTGCACCGCGTCCAGGTGCGAGCGCATTGCGTTGGCACCGTCCGCGTCCAGGCCGGTGCAGGCGGCCGGAAGGCCGACGCAGACCCGTTCGGCGAGGCCGCGGGCGACCTTGGCCAGGGCCGCACTGTCGGTGCCGCGCACATCGCCGTAGCGCAGCGCCCTCACCAGCGCCGGCAGCGCGGCCGCGAGGTGGGCGACGTCGGTGTCCAGCGCGGCGCGGTCCGCCAGCAGGCGCATCACGGCGGGCAGCGCGGCGGGGAGCGCGGCGAGCAGGCAGCGTTCGGCGAGCGCCGTGAGGGCGGCCAGCTCGGTGGCCGCGGCGGCCTGGCCGACGGCCTTGCCGGTGGCCGCGTCCTCCACCGTGGTGCCCCAGTGAGCGGCCTCGACCACCCGGACGGCGAACTCGGGCTCCCAGCGCAGCCGCCAGGTCTCCCGGAAGGTGCCGGTGGAGTTGACGGCCGATCGGCTCGGGGTGCCCCAGTCGATGCCGAGCAGGCGCAGCCGGTGCAGCAGGGTCGAGCGCTCGGCGTCCAGCTCCCTGCGCAGGTCGAGGACGAGCTCGCGGTCGGTCGGCTCGGGCTTGAGCCGCAGGCTGCGCTGGAGCCGGGCGAGGTCGCGCTGGAGCGGGACGGCGGGGGCCGCGTCCGGCACCTCGCCGAGGGCGTCGCCGACCACCAGCCGGTCGTGCACCAGGGCGAGGGCGACGTCGGAGCCGTCGCACATGACGGACCGGACGGCGTCCAGTGTCTCGGTGAGCCCGGCCAGCGGGCGTCCGCGCATCGCGGCGAGCGTGTCGGCCAACCGGACGGCCTCGATGACGTGGGCGGAGGAGACCGGGTGGTCCTCGGCCCGCAGCAGCTCGGCGACCCGGGTCATCCAGCGGGCGACGGTGTCCCGCTCGGTGGCGAACAGGTGGTGGTACCAGCCGGGCGAGTCGATGCCGGCGCCGTACCCGGTGTGCTGGGAGAGCCTGCGGTGCGTCCAGGGCACCCAGGTGATCTCGGCCTTCACCTTCTTCGGCAGGGCGGCCAGCAGGGCCTTGTCGTGCGCCGCCGTCGGCATGTCCCGCAGGGCCGGGACGTGCCAGGCCCCGCAGACCACCGCGACCCGGGTGTGCCCGGCGCGGCGGGCGGCCCGCAGCTGCTGGCGCATGTACGCCTCCCGCAGCTCGTCCCGGCGGCCGGCCGGGACGCCGTCGCGCAGCGCGGTCATCGCCTCCGCCACGGCCTCGAACGGGGCGAGTGCGTCGGCGCCGGGGGCGCGGTGCTCGACCACGTCCTCCCACCAGCGCTCGGGGTCGTCGTGGCCGGCGGCCTCGGCGAGGGCGGCGATCGGGTCCGTGGCGGGGCCGTCCTGCTCCCCGGACGTGCCCCCCGGCCCGCCCGGGACGGGAGCGTCGGCGGCAAGGCTGTGGGCGGCCGGCAGGTCGATGAAGCGGACCGGGACCTGGTGCTCGACCGCGTACCGCAGTGCCACCCACTCCGGGGAGAAGACCGCGAACGGCCAGAACGCGGCCCGGGCCGGGTCGTCGACCACGTGCGCGAGCAGGGCGACCGGCGGTACGAGGTCCTTCTCGGCGGCCAGCGCGGTGAGGCCGTCGGCCTCCGGCGGGCCCTCGATCAGCACCGCGTCGGGGCGCAGCTGCTCCAGCGCGGCGGCCACGGCACGGGCCGAACCGGGGCCGTGGTGCCGGATGCCGAGCAGCGTCGGTCCGTTGGTCATGTCGGTCCACCTCCTCCGGAGTGCTGGGGTCAGTTGGAGTGCTCGCGGGCGGCGCGGTAGAAGTCCTTCCAGCCGTCCCGCTCGCGGACCACGCCCTCGACGTACTCGCGCCACACGGCCCGGTCGGCGACCGGGTCGCGGACCACCGCGCCGAGGATGCCGCCGGCCACGTCGCCCGCGCGCAGCACGCCGTCGCCGAAGTGGGTGGCCAGGGCGAGGCCGTTGGTGACCACCGAGATCGCCTCGGCGGTGGACAGGGTGCCGCTCGGGGTCTTGACCTTCGTGCGGCCGTCGGCGGTGACGCCGGCGCGCAGCTCGCGGAAGACCGTGACGACCCGGCGGATCTCCTCGGCGCCCCCGGGCAGCTCCGGCAGGTCGAGCGAGCGGCCGAGCTGGCCGACCCGGCGGGTGACGATGTCGACCTCCTCGTCCAGGGTGGCGGGCAGCGGCAGGATGACGGTGTTGAAGCGCCGGCGCAGGGCGCTGGACAGCTCGTTGACGCCCCGGTCGCGGTCGTTGGCGGTGGCGATCAGGTTGAAACCGCGGACGGCCTGGGTCTCGGCGCCCAGCTCGGGGATCGGCAGGGTCTTCTCGGACAGGATGGTGATCAGGCTGTCCTGGACGTCGGCGGGGATGCGGGTGAGCTCCTCGACCCGGGCGATCTTGCCGTCCGCCATCGCCCGCATCAGCGGGGACGGCACCAGGGCGTCGCGGCTCGGGCCGTGGGCGAGCAGCTGGGCGTAGTTCCAGCCGTAGCGGACGGCCTCCTCGGGTGTGCCGGCGGTGCCCTGGACGAGGAGCGTGGAGTCGCCGCTGATCGCGGCGGCCAGGTGCTCGGAGACCCAGGTCTTGGCGGTGCCGGGCACGCCGAGCAGCAGCAGCGCCCGGTCGGTGGCCAGGGTGGTGACGGCGACCTCGACGATCCGGCGCGGGCCGACGTACTTGGGGGTGATCACGGTGCCGTCGGGGAGCTCGCCGCCGAGCAGGTAGGTGGCGACCGCCCAGGGCGACAGCCGCCAGCGCTCGGGGCGCGGACGGTCGTCCCGGGCGGCGAGCGCGGCCAGCTCGGCGCCGAAGGCGTCCTCGGCGTGCTGCCTGAGGACCTCGCCCGGCGCGGCGGCGGTGGGTTCGGTGGCAGGGGTTTCGGTGGTCATCATCGGCTCCTGGATGCGGGCCGCCGGGCACGGCTGTGGCAGGGCACGGGCGGCTCAGGGGGTAGGTGGGGACCATCGGCGCGGAGGTCGTACAGGCGTTCGCGGCCTGTGGGAACAACCATGCACCGGCCCACTGACAACGCCGCCCGCACCACCGCGGCGGACCTCTGACGGACCGTCGGCGGGTGCCGGGCGTTGTCAGTGGCGGCGCCTAGCGTCGTGGGCATGGAGGAACGCTGGAGCACCGAACACGTCCTTTCCCTCGCACCCGACCAGGCCTCGCTGAAGGCCGCCGGCAAGCTGTCCGGGCCGGCTCCCTGGTCCGGTACCGGCTGGGAGCAGGGCGTGCTGTGGGGGCTGTGCAAGGGCAGCGGGAGCACGCCGTACCGGGCCGCCGTGGAGCTGGCCACGCCCGCCTACAAGTGCAGCTGCCCGAGCCGGAAGTTCCCGTGCAAGCACGTCCTGGGCCTGCTCCTGCTCTGGAGCGCCGGCACGGTCGAGGCCACCGAGGACGCCGGGCAACCCGACTGGGTGGCCGAGTGGATGACGGGCCGGCAGGCCGCGGTCGAGCAGAAGGCCGCCCGGCAGCAGGCCCGGACGGAGGCCGATCCGGCAGCCGCCCGGCGGCGGGCCGAGCGGCGCTCGGCCCGGGTCGCGGCGGGCGCGGGGGAGCTGCGGCTGCGGCTCGCCGACGGCGTCCGCCGCGGCCTGGCCGACCACGGCGCCTCGGCGGCCGACTGGGAGCAGGTGGCGGCCCGGATGGTGGACGCCCAGGCTCCCGGTCTGGCCACCCGGGTCCGAAAGCTGACCCATACGCCGCAGTCCGGCCTGCTGGCCGGCTACGCCCTGCTGCACCTGCTGGCGGGCGCCTACGCCCGGGTCGACGAACTGCCCGAGGAGCTGGCCGCGACGGTCCGCACCAGGGTCGGTTTCACGGCCGACACCGCCGACCTGCTGGCCGGCCCGACCGTCCGGGACCGGTGGCAGGTGCTCGGCAGCCGGGACACCGCGGACGAGCGGCTGACCACCCGCCGGCTGTGGCTGCGCGGCGCCAAGACCGGCCGCCCCGCCCTGCTGCTGGCCTTCGGCCGGCCGGGCCAGGCCCCCGAACTCGCCCTCCCCACCGGGCAGGTGCTGGAGGCCGAGCTGGCCTTCCACCCGGGCGCCCGGCCGCTGCGCGCCGTGCTCGGCCCGCGGTACGGCGCGCCCGAGGCCGGGCCCGCGGAGCCGCCCGCCGGGTTCTCCCCCGCCGAGGCGATGGCCGCCTACGGCACGGCGGTGGCGGCGGACCCGTGGCTGGAGTCCTGGCCGGTGGTGCTGAGCGACGTGGTGCCCGTCCTGGGCCCCGAGGGCTGGCAGCTGACGGACGGCCGCAGCGCCGTCCCGGTGCGCCGCGGCTCGGTGCCCGAGCAGGCGCTGTGGCGGCTGGCGGCGGTCTCGGCCGGGCATCCGGTCACGCTGTTCGGCGAGTGCGGGCACGCCGGGTTCGCCCCGGTGACGGCCTGGGCGGAGCACGGTCGGCCGGTCGGGGTGGGCCAGTGAGGCGCCCGCCGGTGAACCACCCGTCGGCGAGCGACCCACCGGTGGACCGCCCCGAAACCCCGTCCCTGTACTCGGATCCGACCGGAGGCCGGCCATGACCACCCCCACCGCAACCCTCGGGCCCGCCGCGGACGGCTGGGCCGAGCTGGAGACCGCCGCCCTGCTGGGCACCGACCGTCGGCCGCTGCCGGATCCGGCCGGGCCGCCCGCGCTGCTGGCGGCGGCCGGCGCCGTCGACCGCACCGACCCGGCGGTCGCCCTGCTGGACCTGGCCGCGCTCGCCGCCGTCCGCCGCCGGGCGGGCGGGCAGGCGCTGCCGGCCCCCGAGCTGCCGGCGGCCGCGCCCCCGGACGACCGCCGCGAGCTGCCCCGGGCGGCGGCCCACCGCCTGGCGGTGCTGGTCGGCGGGCGGACGGCCGGCGCCGCGCCGGCCAACCTGGCCGAGCTGCTGCCGCAGTGGCTCGGCGCGGCCCTGGAGCGCGGCTACCGGCTGCCGCCCGCGCTCGTCCCGGCGCTGCTGGACGCGGCGCGGGCCCGCAGCGAGCTGCGCGGCGACGTGGTGGCGCTGGCCGGGCCGCTGGGCCGCTGGCTGGCGGAGCGCAATCCGGACTGGCGTTTCGTCCACCGGACGGCCGCCGAGTCGGTACCGGGCCCGGCCGGTCCGCAGATCTGGCAGGAGGGCCTGTTCGCGGAGCGGGTGACGTATCTGGCCAGGCTCCGCCGCGAACGCCCCGAGGAGGCGCTGCAGCTGCTGGGGTCGACCTGGGCGACCGAGCGCGCCGAGGACCGGGTGCTGTTCCTGGACGCCCTGCAGGACGGCCTCGGCGCGGCCGACGAGCCGTTCCTGGAGGCGGCGCTGACCGATCGCAGCAAGAACGTCCGGGCGACCGCCGCCGAGCTGCTCTCCACCCTCCCCGGCTCCGCACTCGCCACCCGGATGGCGGAGCGCGCCCGTACCGCGGTACGCCTGGAGGGGCGCCGGCTGACGGTCAGTCCGCCCGTCGAGTGCGATGCCGGGATGCAGCGCGACGGCATACCGCCCAAGTCGCCGACGGGCCGGGGTGAGCGTGCGTGGTGGTTCGGCGAGATCGTCGCGGCCGCACCGCTGTCGCTCTGGCCCGCCGACACCGGGCTCGGCCCCGAGCAACTGCTGCGGCTGCCGGTCGGCGACGGCGAGAGCGACTGGACGGACGACCTGCGGGAGGCCTGGGCCAGGGCGGCCGTCCGCCAGCAGGACGCCGACTGGGCCCGGGCCCTGCTCGGCCCGGTGCCGCGTCCCGGGCACCCCGGCCGGACGGCGGGCTCGCCCGCCCGGCTGCTCTCCGTACTGCCCGTCGCCGAGCGGGCCGCCTGGGCGGCCGCGTTCGTCCGCGCCCACGGCCTCGGCGACGCGTTCCAACTGCTCGGCGCCTGCGGCACACCGTGGACGCCACCGCTGTCCACCGCCGTGGTGGCCGCGTTGGAGCGGGCCGCCGGGTCCGGCGCGTACCCGTGGAGCCACAGCGGGGTGCTGGGCATGACGGAGCGCGCGCTGGCACCCGAGGCCGCCCCGGCGGTGGAGGCGCTGGCCGCGGACGCCGCACCCGATACCGCCTGGGCGGAGACCTTCACCAGGCTGGCCGGGACGCTGCGCTTCCGCGCCGCGATGCTGGCCGAGCTGGACGGGTGACGAGAGGTCAGCCGGCGCTGCGGAGGTTGGCCTCGACCCAGGACACCACGTCCTGGGTCGGGGTGCCCGGGGTGAAGATGTCGGCGACGCCGAGTGCCTTGAGCTCGACGATGTCCTCGGGCGGCACGATCCCGCCGCAGAACACCTTGATGTCCTCGGCGTCGCGCTCGCGCAGCAGCTCCAGCACCTTGGCGCAGAGGGTCATGTGTGCGCCGGAGAGGATCGACAGGCCGATGCCGTCGGCGTCCTCCTGGATCGCGGTGTCGACGATCTGCTCCGGAGTCTGGTGCAGGCCGGTGTAGATGACCTCCATGCCGGCGTCCCGCAGCGCCCGGGCGATCACCTTGGCGCCGCGGTCGTGACCGTCCAGCCCCGGCTTGGCGACCACCACACGGATCGGGCCTGACACGCCCATGACTGCCTCCTGGACCTCATCGTCCACCACCCGGCCGGCCTGGTCGGGCACGGGCTTGGTGTTAACCACTCTTAACAGACCTGAGGGGAGGGTAGCGCCAACCACGCCCGGCGTCCGTTTCGCCCGTCGAGAGGAGGGGAAAATCACAGCACCGCACACCCGTCACCCCCGCGCCGTCCGCCGCGGGGGCCCCCGCGCCACCCTGCCCGGGGAGAGCCGCATGCACCGTTGCCCGCTGCCCGAAGGCCCCCTGACCGACCTCGACACCGCCTCCGCCACTCCCGCGACCGCCGCCGAGACCACCGCAGAGACCACCGGCGGGACCACCGACGGGACCGTCACCGCAGGCCTGCCGCTGCGCCGGGCCGCCGCCACCGTCCGGGGCGCCGGCGCCGAGGCCGCCGCGCTCGCCCACCACCTGGTCCGCTACCCGACCGGCATCCCGCCGGAGCCCCGGCCGCGGCCCTGCCCGCCCGACCTCGGAGCCGACCGGCCGGCCCGCGGCCCGGTGCTGCTGCTGCACGGTCTGGCGGACAACCGCGCGGTGTTCCGCCCACTCCGGCGCGAGCTGCACCGGCACGGCTGGACCCACCTGCACGCCCTCAACTACTCGCCGCTGATCCGGGACGTCCGGGCCGCCGCCGCGCTGCTGGCCCGGCACGTCGCCTGGGCCGCCGAGGCCCACCCGGGAGGGCCGGTCACCCTGGTCGGCCACAGCCTGGGCGGGCTGATCTGCCGCTACTACGTACAGCGCCTCGGCGGCGACGGCCCGGTCCGCACGGTCGTCACGCTCGGCACGCCGCACGCGGGGACCACCGCCGCCCTGCTGCCCACTCCGTTCCCGATCATCCGTCAGCTCCGGCCGGGCAGCGAACTGCTGACCGAGCTCCGACTGCCCGCGCCGCGCTGCCGGGCCCGGTTCACGGTGCTGCGCGGCGAGCTGGACGAGGTGGTCCTGCCGGGCCGCAGCGCCTGGCTGGACCACCCGGACCTGCGGGCCGACAATCTGCTGATTCCCGGTGCCGGACATATCGGCCTGCCCGCCCACCCGCTGGCCGTCGAGGCCGTTCGACGGGCGCTGGAAGCCCAGGACGGCGCGGGAGTGACGGAGCGACAGGCCTCCTGAGATGCGCACTTTGTCCGGAATCGGGGGAAGGGGCTACAGTCTCGCCTGGTTTCTCCTCCTTCCACCAAGGCGGCAGCGTGACCATCAACTCCCGTCAAGGCACCCGCGCCCGACACCGTGAAGCCACCCGGCGCGGCACCCGCACCGCCGTCCTCACGGTGGCACTGCCCTCGGCCGCCACGCTCGGGGTGTTCACCGCCGCCGGCGCGGCCGTCGAGTACGACAGCACCCGCCTGCCCGCGCCGAGCTCCGTCGACGGCGCTCCGGCCACCGCCGGGGCCACCCCGCCCGACACCCCGCGCGACGCCGCGCCCGCCCCGGCGGAGCCCGAGCGGGCCGACCGGATCGGGACCAGGCCCGAGCTGCCGGCCCCGCCGGAGCCCCCGGAGCCCTCCCACTACGCCCTGCCGGTCGCCCAGCCCGGCCTGAGCGCCGGCTTCGGCCAGGCCGGCACCCACTGGGCGGTCCGGCACACCGGCATCGACTTCCCGGTGCCCTCCGGCACCCCCGTCCGGGCCGCCACCGACGGCACCGTCAGCACCCGGTGGAGCCGCGCCTACGGCTACCTGGCCACCGTCACCGGCCGGGACGGCACCACCACCTGGTACGGCCACCTGCGCTCGTACCGCATCCGCAAGGGACCGGTCCGGGCCGGCGAGGTGATCGCGTACTCCGGCAGCACCGGCAACAGCACCGGCCCGCACCTGCACTTCGAGGTCCGCCCCGACGGCGGGGCACCGGTCGACCCGCTGCCCTGGCTGCTCGCCCACGGCCTCGACCCGCGCTGACCGACCGGCCGACCGGCCGACCTACCAGCCGACCGACCTACCTACCAGCCGACCGGCCGACCGGCCGCCGGGACGTTCGGGCCCGCTGACAACCTTTCACCCGGGCCCGCGCGTCTGTCGGCCGTGAGTCAATCAACCGAGGACGCCGCGTACGCAGCCTTCGTCGAAGCCGCCTGGCACCGGCACCTGCGCACCGCGACACTGCTCACCGGCGACCGCCACCGTGCCGAGGAGCTGCTCCAGGACTGCCTGGTCAAGCTCTACGTGCGCTGGCAGCGGGTGGACAGCGGCGATCCGCACGCCTATCTGCGCCGGATGCTGGCCAACGGCAACGTGAGCTGGTGGCGCCGAAGGCGCCGCGAACTGCTGACCGACGACGCCCCCGAGGCCGTCGACCGGCGCGCAGGCCCGTCCGCCGATCCGCCCGACCGGCGGGACGAACTCCGCCGCGCCCTGCGGGCACTGCCCGCCCGCCAACGCGCCGTGGTCGTGCTGCGCCACATCGAGGACATGTCCGAGAAGGAGACCGCCGCCGCGCTGGGCTGCTCGGTCGGCACCGTCAAGAGCCAGAACGCCAGGGCGATGGCCCGGCTGCGCACCGAGCTGCGGGACACCGCCCTGCGGCAGACCGCGCCGCAGGAGACCGCGCCGCGCGAGAACGAGGAGGCCACGCTGTGAGCGAGGACGACGCAGGGCTGTCCCGCGCCCTGATGGACCTGGCGGACCACAAGGCGGCCCCCGGGCCCGTCCCGGTGGCGGACCTGCTGCGGCGCGGCCGGCGGGCCCGGCGGCTGCGCACCGCGGTGCGGGTCGGCACCGCGACGGGCGCGCTCACCCTGGCGGTCGCGGCGGGCGTCGCGGCCCTGCCCGCGGCGCCCGCCGGCCCGGCCGGCCCGGCCACCGCGCCCGTGACCGGCCCGCCCGCCCCGCATCCGCGCGAGGGCTACCGGGTGACGCTGACCTACACCGTCGAGCAGGACAACCGCCGGCTCGCCGGCCACGCCGACCGGTACACCGGCACCGTCGACCCCGGCGCCCACCGGGCCCGGCTGGACGGCCCGATGTCCCTCCGGTTCACCGACGGCGAGGAGTACGTCGACCGGGGCGGCTGGCGCCCGGGCGGCATGGTCTCCGCCCCGCGCGGCACCCTGCCGGTCGGGCAGCTGCTCACCGACGACCCGCGGGACCTGCTCGCCCGGCTGCGGGCCCGCGGCACCGTCACCCCCGTTCCGGCCGGCGGAGGCGGCGAGGCGTACACCTTCTCCTACGTGTCCACGACCTCGCCCTACACCGGCGAGCCCGCCGAGCTGACCGGCAACCGGCCCAACACCGTGACCGGCAGCATCGAGCTCGCCGGCGGCCGCTACCGCGGCATCACCCTGCAGACCACGCTCACCGGCCCGGACCCGGCGACCGCCGACCGGGACCCGGTCACCCGCCGACTGGTCATCACCTTCACCGACGCCGGTGCCCCGGTGACGGTCGAGCGGCCGGTCCCGCCGCCCTCATGACGGACGGCCCGGGCCCGCATCCTCGGGCCCGGGCCGTTCCTGCCGTACCGTCAGAGCTTCTCCACCGGCGCGTACCGCAGCAGCAGCTGCTTGCGCCCGGTGCCCGCGCCGAAGTCGACCGTGGCCTGCGCCTTGTCGCCGACCCCCATGGTGGCCACCACCGTGCCCAGGCCGAAGGTGTCGTGGGTGACCCGGTCGCCGACCGCCAGCGAGGGCACGTCGCGGTCCGCCATGGTGCGGGCCGACTTGCCCCAGCCCGCCTTCGGCGCGGCCCCCGCCCCGGCGCCGCCGCCGGAGGACAGCCGGGAGGAGCCGTACGAGCCCGAGGACCCCGCCGAGCGGGAGGCCGGGACGGCGGCGGCGCCGGTGCGCTTCCACTCCACCAGCGGCTCCGGGATCTCCTCCAGGAACCGCGAGGCCGGGTTGTACGAGGGCTGGCCCCAGGCGCTGCGCAGCACCGAACGGGTCAGGTACAGCCGCTGCCGGGCCCGGGTGAGGCCGACGTAGGCGAGCCGGCGTTCCTCCTCCAGTTCCTTGACCTGGTTGAGCGCCCGCATGTGCGGGAAGATCCCGTCCTCCATGCCGGTCAGGAAGACCACCGGGAACTCCAGGCCCTTGGCGGTGTGCAGGGTCATCATGGTGATGACGCCGCCGCCCTCCTCGTCGTCCGGGATCTGGTCGGAGTCGGCGACCAGCGCGACCCGCTCCAGGAAGTCGGCCAGCGAGCCGACCGGCGGGGTGCCGTCGCCCTCCTCCGCCTCCGGACGCTCGCCGGGGTCCTTCTCGTACTCCAGCGCGACCGCGGCGAGCTCCTGGAGGTTCTCCACCCGGGTCTCGTCCTGCGGGTCGGTGGAGGCCTGCAGCTCGGCCAGGTAGCCGGTCTCCTCCAGCACCGCCTCCAGCACGGCGGCCGGGCCCGCGCCCGACTCGACCACCTGACGCAGGCCGGCCAGCAGCTCGTTGAACTTCCGCACCGCGTTGGCCGAGCGTGCGGCCATGCCGTACGCCTCGTCGACCCGCACCAGCGCCTGGGCGAAGCTGATCCGCTCGCGGGCGGCCAGCGCGTCGATCATCGCCTCGGCCCGGTCGCCGATGCCGCGCTTGGGGACGTTGAGGATCCGGCGCAGCGGCACGGTGTCCTCGGGGTTGGAGAGCACCCGCAGGTAGGCCAGGACGTCCCGGACCTCCTTGCGCTCGTAGAAGCGCACCCCGCCGACCACCTTGTACGGCAGGCCGACCCGGATGAACACCTCCTCGAACACCCGGGACTGCGCGTTCGTCCGGTAGAAGATCGCCACCTCGCCGGGACGGGCCGCGCCCTGGTCGGTGAGCCGGTCGATCTCGTCGGCGATGAACTGGGCCTCGCCGTGCTCGTCGTCGGCGACGTAGCCGACCACCTTCTCGCCCTGGTCGCCGGCCGTCCACAGGTTCTTCTTGCGGCGGTTGGTGTTGCGCTCGATGACCGAGTTGGCGGCGGTGAGGATGGTCTGGGTGGAGCGGTAGTTCTGCTCCAGCAGGATCGTCGTCGCGTTCGGGTAGTCCTCCTCGAACTGGAGGATGTTGCGGATGGTCGCGCCGCGGAAGGCGTAGATCGACTGGTCCGCGTCACCCACCACGCACAGCTCGGCCGGGGAGATCTGGGCCAGCCGGGCCTCGGCCGGGTTGACGAAGTCGCCGTCCACGGTGAGCCTCGGCGCGTGCGCGGCGGCGCCGCCGCTCAGCTCGCGGACCAGGGTGTACTGGGCGTGGTTGGTGTCCTGGTACTCGTCGACCAGGATGTGCCGGAACCGGCGGCGGTAGTGCTCGGCCACGTCCGGGAAGGCCTGCAGCAGGTTGACCGTGGTCATGATGATGTCGTCGAAGTCCAGCGCGTTGGCCTCGCGCAGCCGCCGCTGGTAGAGGAAGTACGCCTCGGCGAGCTTCTTCTCCATCGGGTTGGCGGCCTGGTCGGCGTAGGTCTCCTCGTCGATCAGCTCGTTCTTCAGGTTGCTGATCTTCGCGGTGAAGGACTTCGGCGGGAACTGCTTCGGGTCCAGGTCGAGATCGCGGCAGACCAGGCCCATCAGGCGCTGCGAGTCGGCCGAGTCGTAGATCGAGAAGCTGGAGGTGAAGCCCAGCAGCTTGGACTCGCGGCGCAGGATCCGCACGCACGCGCTGTGGAAGGTGGACACCCACATCGCCCGGGCCCGCGGCCCGACCAGCTGCTCGACCCGCTCGCGCATCTCGCCGGCGGCCTTGTTGGTGAAGGTGATCGCCAGGATCTCCCCGGGCTGCACGCCCCGGGCGCCCAGCAGGTGGGCGATCCGGTGGGTCAGCACCCGGGTCTTGCCGGAGCCGGCGCCGGCCACGATCAGCAGCGGCGATCCGTGGTGCAGGACCGCCTCGCGCTGCGGGTCGTTCATCCCCTCCAGCAGCTGCGCGGGGTCGATCACGGTGCGGGCGGCGCCGTTGCGGTAGTACGCGTCGCGCTCGGCGTCGGCGGCGTGGTCGGTCCGGAACAGCCCGTCCGGGATCGCCTCCTCGTACGGGGCGTAGTCATGGGGAGCCTCCTCGTACGGGGGCTCCTCGTACGGCGGGGGCTCGTCGGCGGCGGGGCGGCTCGACCCGACGGCTGGGTCCTCGAAGCCGGGGAGCGGGAGGTCGTCAAAGAGGCTACTCATGGCCCTCCGAGTCTATGACCCGGCACCGACAGCCCGTGCCGTTCGGCCGGAGCCCGGACACCGCGACACCCCGGGGCCCGCACGGCGGCGCCCTGGGGTGTGCGTGCGCCGGGCCGCGCCGCCCGGCCCTCAGACCAGCCGGCGCGCCGTCGCCCACCGGGTGAGCTCGTGCCGGTTGCTCAGCTGCAGCTTGCGCAGCACCGCCGAGACGTGGCTCTCCACCGTCTTCACCGAGATGAAGAGCTGCTTGGCGATCTCCTTGTACGCGTAGCCGCGGGCGATCAGCCGCAGGACCTCCCGCTCGCGCTGGGTGAGCCGGTCCAGGTCCTCGTCGACCGGCGGGGTGTCGGTGGCGGCGAAGGCGTCGAGGACGAAGCCGGCCAGCCGGGGTGAGAACACGGCGTCGCCGTCGGAGATCCGGAAGATCGCGTTGACCAGGTCGGTCCCGGTGATCGTCTTGGTGACGTAGCCGCGGGCACCGCCGCGGATCACGCCGATCACGTCCTCGGCGGCGTCGGAGACGGACAGGGCCAGGAAGCGCACCCCGGTCGGGTCGGACATCAGCGGGGCGGAACGGCGGAGCACCTCGACGCCGCCGCCGCCCGGCAGGTGCACGTCGAGCAGCACCACGTCGGGCCTGGTCTCGGCGACGACCTGGACGGCCGACTCCACGTCGTCGGCCTCGCCGACCACGTCGATCCCGGTGACCTCGGTCCGTCCGATCTCGGCCCGGACCCCGGTACGGAACATCCGGTGGTCGTCGACCAGGACCACCCGCGCGGTGCGCTCCGGTCCTGCTGCCACGGCCTCAGACATCAGCTCTCTCCATCTCCAGCTCGACCTCGGTACCGCCGTCCGGCGCGGGGCGCACCCTCGCGGTGCCCCCGTTGCGCCGCATCCGGCCGATGATCGACTCCCGTACGCCCATCCGGTCCTCGGGCACCGTGTCGGGGTCGAAGCCGGGGCCGTGGTCGCGGACGAACACGGACACCGTCCGCCCCTCCACCTCTGCGTACACCTGGACCGGTCCCCCGCCACCGTACTTGGCCGCGTTGACCATCGCCTCCCTCGCGGCCCGGATCTGTGCGGAGATCTTCTCGTCCATCGGACAGTCGCCGACGCAGACCAGCTCGACCGGCACCCCGTGCCGGTCCTCGACCTCGGCGACGACCTGGCGGATCCGCTCGGCCAGGGTGTCCGGGGCGGCCTCGGCGGCGGCCTCCGGGCGGTAGAGCCACAGCCGCAGTTCGCGTTCCTGGGCCCGGGCCAGCCGGAGCACCTCCTTGGCGTCGTCGGCGTTGCGCTGGATCAGCGTCAGGGTGTGCAGCACCGAGTCGTGCACGTGGGCGGCGATCTCGGCCCGTTCCTGGGCCCGGATCCGGGCGGTGCGCTCGGCGCCGAGGTCCTGCCACAGGCGCAGCGCGTACGGGCCGACCAGCACCAGCACACCGGCGAGCACGGCGATCGAGGCCTCGATCACCGAGCCGAGGGTGGAGCCGCTGCCCTGGAGCACCAGGAACGCGATGATGCCGGCGACCACCAGCAGCACACCGCCGACGACCCGGGTGTAGGCGCCGCGCCGCCGGGTGGCCTCCTCCAGGCCGAACCAGCGCTGCCAGCGGGAGTCGTCGGCCTGCCGCCAGACGAGGGCGACGCCGACGCCGACGATCAGCAGCGGCCAGACGTACGGCTTGGCGGTCTGGATGTGCAGGGCGCTGAGCAGCGCCATGATGCCGACCACCAGCAGCAGCAGCGCGAAGAGCTGCCCGACGCCGCCCCGGCCGGCCTTCTCGGGCTGGGCGCCGGGGACGCCCACCTCGCCGGGGCCGGCGGGCGAGGGCTCGCCGTGGAAGGTGCGCTGGAGCAGGTCGCGCAGCCGTCCGAGGCCGGCCCGGCGGCCCTTGCTCAGCTCGCCGACGCCGGTCTGGCCCGCGGGGACCCGGACGAAGCCGCCGTCCTGGTAGATCCAGCGGGCCGCGGCGCCGGGGGCCGGTTCGCCGATGCCGATCGGCACCACGAACCAGAAGGCGGCGTACAGCAGCACCCCGACGCCCTGCGCGAAGAACAGCAGGATGAAGGCGACCCGGACCCAGGTGACCGGCAGGCCGAGGTGGACGGCGAGGCCGTGGGCGACGCCGCCGAGCATCCGGCCGTGCGGGCTGCGGTAGAGCCGCCGGTAGGGCGGCCGGGCCTCGCCGGCGGGGGTCGGTTCGGTGCCCGCGGCCGACGGGACGTCGGGGGCGGGGGGCTGGGATTCGGTGCCGGGTGCTGCCACGCCACGAATGGTCACACGCACGCGGGCCCGGGCGCATCAGGGTAGGGCCCTGAGGGCCGTCTCAGGGACAGTTCAGGGTCGGCCCCGGGCCTGGACCGGTTGGGCGCGACCCACCGCAGCCCTCAGGATGGTGGCATGACGGACGAGCAGAGCACCGGGGTGGCCGACGCCCCGCCGGAGGGGGCGCAGCGCCCGCCGTTGACCCGCAGCGAGCGGCACCGCGTGGTCGCCGGGGTGTGCGGCGGGCTCGGCCGCCATCTGGACATCGACCCGGTGGTCTTCCGGGTGGTGATCGCGGTGCTCTGTCTGACCGGCGGCCTCGGGCTGTTCCTGTACGGGCTGGCCTGGCTGATCGTGCCGCGCGAGCCGGTGGGTGACCGGCCCGGCCGCACCGAGCTCCAGCGGGTGCTGACCGGCCGGGTCGACGGGCAGTCGATCGGCGCGGTGCTGCTGACGGTGATCGGCACCGGGGTGTTCTTCTCCTCGATGGGCGACGGCGACCAGCTGTTCCCGCTGATGCTGCTCGGCGGGCTGGTGTTCCTCGCGGTGCGCTACGACCCGGAGCGCCGCCGGCGGGCCAGGGGGCTGGGTCGCCCGAGGGGCGGCGGCGGCCCGTACGACCGGCTGGAGGAGCCGGGTGAGCAACTGGACTGGCGTGGCTGGCAGCAGCAGTTCGGCGAGGACCTGAAGGCCGGCTGGGAGCAGCGCAAGGAGGCGGTCCAGGAGCAGCTCAGGGCGGTGCACGAGGAGCACGCCCGGGCGCGGGAGGCGGGCACGGTGCCCGCCGACGTCCCGCCGCCCGGACCGAGCGGCTACCTGTGGGACCCGCGCCACCCGGACCGCAATCCCTACGCACACACCCCGGCGCCGGGTGCCGCCGCACAGCCGTGGTGGCAGCGGGCGGACCTGCCGCAGGGCGATCCGCTGCGCAAGGCGCCGCAGGCTCCCCCCGCGCCGGTGCGGGCCGCGGTGCCGGCCCGCCGGCCGCGGTCCTTCCTCGGCGGGCTCGCCCTGGTGGCGGCGGTCGGGGCGGGCGCCGCGGCGTGGGCGACCGGGGCGAACGAGACCGGCGGGGCCAGGATCACCGCCGTGTTGGCCTCGGCGCTGCTGGCGATCGGCCTCGCCATGGTCGTCTCGGCGAAGTTCGGCCGGGGCAAGGGCCTGGTGGTGCCGGCGCTGCTGCTGACGGTGGCCCTGGCCGGGGTCGGCTCGGCGGACGCGCGGGTGCGCACGGCCGTCGGGGACCGCGACTGGGCGCCGGCCGGGGTGGCCGAGCTGCAGAAGGAGTACAACCTGGCCGCCGGCGACGCCTCGCTCGACCTGCGCGCGATCGATCCGGCGGGCGCCACCGTGGCGACCTCGGTGCGGCTCGGCGCGGGCGACCTGCGGGTGACGGTGCCGGCCGACGTCGACGTACGGCTTCAGGTGCACAGTCTGCTCGGCGATGTCCGGCTGCCGGACGGCGAGCGGCTGTCGGGGGCGGACAACCGCCGGGAGGTCGAGCTGCACCCCGTCGGCGGTCAGGCGTCCAAGGGCACGCTGGAACTGAAACTGACGGTCGGTCTGGGTGACATGAAGGTGGTTCGGGGATGAGGAAGCACCGGCTCGATCTGTTCTCGCTGATCTCGGGTGCGATGTTCACCGTGATCGCGGTGCTCTACCTGGTGGCCTCGCTCGACAACGACTCGGTCGACGGGCGGATCGTCATCCCGGTGACCTTCATCGTGCTGGGGGTGGCGGGCCTGGTCGGCGCGGTGGCGGCGGTGTCCCGCCGGGCCCGGCCGGTGCCGGTCGAGGCACCCGCCGAGCCCGGGGACGAGCGGTAGGCGTCCGGCTCAGCTCTGGAGGGGGCCGAGCTCCAGCTGGTCGCCGTTCTTGGTGACGGTGTACTTGGGCAGCGGCTTGGTGGCGGGCCCGTTGACCACCGCCCCGGTGGTGGCGTTGAAGCGGGAGCCGTGGCAGGGGCAGTACAGCTGCCCGTTCTTCGGGGCGTCGACCGCGCAGCCGGAGTGGGTGCAGACCGAGGAGAGGCCGCAGTACTGCCCGGCGGTGGGCTGCACGATGTAGACCGCGTCGCCGCTGGCGGGGTCCTTGACCTGGGCCGAGCCGCCGACCGGGACGGCCGAGACCGCGACTGTGGCCCCGGCCCCGGCGACCTGGCTCGGCTCGGGGGTGGGCGTGGCGGAGGGGACGGCCTTGCGGTCGCGGCCGAAGGTGGCGGTGAGCGAGCCGGAGAGGAGGCCGGCGCCGCCGATGGCGACGGCCGCGATGCCGCCGTCGATCAGTGCCCGGCGGCGGACGGCGTCCTCGCCGAGGCCCCGGGCGCGGTCGCGCCGGGCGCGCGAGGCCAGGTAGCCGTCGACGGACAGCAGCGGGGTGCCGGCCAGCAGCAGCGGGGTCCAGGCCATCAGGTAGGCGAGGTCGTTGCCGAGGTAGTACGGGGAGACGTTCCAGCTGACGGTCAGCCAGAGCGTCAGGCTGATCGCGGCGCCGCCGGCGGCGGCGAGCCGCCCCCAGAGCCCGCACAGCGTGCCGAGGCCGACGGCCAGCTCGCCGAAGGCGATCAGCAGCGCGAACAGGGTGGGCGAGTGCAGGGCCGGGCCGAGGGCCCAGCCGATCGGGCTGCCGTCCTTGACCGCCTGGGTCTGGGCCAGGAAGGAGGCCGGGTCGCCGGCGCCCGCCAGGTAGTGCGAGTCGGAGAGCTTGTCGAAGGCCGCGTAGACGAAGGTCACGCCGAGGAAGAGCCGCAGCGGCAGCATCGCGCAGCGCGTCGCGGTCTCCTTCCACCGGGCCACTCGTTCCGATCTGCCGCCCGACCGCTCCTGTCCGCCATGCCCCGCCGTCATGCCGTTCCTCCCGCTCGTCTCCCGTCAACTACTGACAGGTCCGGTCCGATTCTGCCCGTTGTTGTACGTGTTCCGCCGTAGGCCCCACAACAGACGGCCGCGCCGCCACTCCCATTGGTACGGAAGTGACGGCGCGGCCGTTCAGCTCGGCGGGAACTACTCCCACTCGATGGTGCCCGGCGGCTTGCTGGTGCAGTCCAGGACCACCCGGTTGACGTCCTTGACCTCGTTGGTGATCCGGGTCGAGATCTTCGCCAGCACCTCGTAGGGCAGGCGCGACCAGTCCGCGGTCATGGCGTCCTCGGAGGAGACCGGGCGCAGCACGATCGGGTGGCCGTAGGTGCGGCCGTCGCCCTGGACGCCGACGCTGCGGACGTCCGCGAGCAGGACGACCGGGCACTGCCAGATCTCGCGGTCCAGACCGGCCGCGGTCAGCTCCTCGCGGGCGATCGCGTCGGCCTCGCGGAGCAGGTCGAGCCGGTCCTTGGTGACCTCGCCGACGATCCGGATACCCAGGCCCGGGCCGGGGAACGGCTGGCGCTGGACGATCTCCTCCGGCAGGCCGAGCTCCTGGCCGACCATCCGGACCTCGTCCTTGAACAGCTTGCGCAGCGGCTCGACCAGCTGGAACTGGAGGTCCTCGGGCAGGCCGCCCACGTTGTGGTGGGACTTGATGTTCGCGGTGCCGGTACCGCCGCCGGACTCCACCACGTCCGGGTACAGGGTGCCCTGGACCAGGAAGTCGACCGACTCGCCGCTCGCGCCGGCCTCGGCCACGATCTCGGCCTGCGCCTGCTCGAAGACCCGGATGAACTCCCGGCCGATGATCTTGCGCTTCTCCTCCGGGTCGCTGACGCCCTTCAGCGCGTCCAGGAAGCGCTCCTCGGCGTCCACGACCTTGAGCTTCACGCCGGTCGCGGCCACGAAGTCCTTCTCGACCTGCTCGGTCTCGCCCTTGCGCATCAGGCCGTGGTCGACGTACACGCAGGTCAGCCGGTCGCCGATGGCACGCTGCACCAGGGCCGCCGCGACCGCGGAGTCCACGCCGCCGGACAGACCGCAGATGGCGCGCTTGTCGCCGACCTGCTCGCGGATCAGCGCGACCTGCTCGTCCACCACGTTCACGGTGGTCCAGCTCGGTGCGATGCCGGCGCCGCGGTAGAGGAAGTGCTCCAGGATCTGCTGGCCGTGCGTGGAGTGCAGCACCTCGGGGTGGTACTGCACGCCGTACAGGCGCCGCTCGTCGTTCTCGAAGGCGGCGACCGGCACCACGTCGGTGGAGGCGGTCACGGTGAAGCCCTCGGGCGCGGCCGAGCAGGCGTCGCCGTGCGACATCCACACCGACTGCTCGGCCGGGGTGCCCTCGAAGAGCGTCGAGCCCGTCCGGCTGACGTGCAGCGGGGTGCGGCCGTACTCGCGGGCGCCGCTGTTGTCGACGGTGCCGCCGAGCGTGATCGCCATCAGCTGGAAGCCGTAGCACATACCGAAGACCGGGACCCCGGCCTCGAAGATCGCGCGGTCGAGCCGCGGGGCACCCTCCTCGTAGACCGACGAGGGGCCACCGGAGAGGATGATCGCCTTCGGGTTCTTGGCGAGCATCTCGGCGACCGGCATGGTGCTCGGCACGATCTCGCTGTAGACCCGGGCCTCACGCACCCGACGGGCGATGAGCTGGGCGTACTGGGCGCCGAAGTCGACCACCAGGACGGTGTCGTTCTCGGCTACGGACTGGTCGGGAAGAGCAGAGGACACGGACGGCCTTCCGGCATGGGTATCAGAAGGTGTCGCGCGCCACACGCCCTTGACAGGGGGCGACGGGCGACGGGCGGGGGTATGACTCCGAGTCTACCGGGCACGCGGAAGGCTCCCGGTTCACCCGCTTGCCACCCGCCCGGGCCGTGACCGGGCCCGGCGTCGGATCGTTGCTCCAGACGACCGTCCGGCCCCGCCGCACCCACCAGGTGCGGCGGCGACCGCGCGGTCGGCAGGACCACGCGTGGAAGTCATCCCCAGTCCACCGGCGCGCGTGGCGGGCCAGGCCCGCCGTGGGACCGCGCCCCGGTGCTGTGGCCGGACAGCAGGGGACAGCGAACCGGCCACGACTGACCGGCAAGGGGGCGGCGGAGCGGTACCCGGGGACGCCCGGCGCCGCCCGCCGCTCTCTCGGCGGACCGGTCCGCCCCGGTGCACTCCCCCGTGCGCCCCTGCTTGCAGCTACTACGCAGAGTAGTCGACCTCGGGGTCGACGAACCGCCCTGCCGAGCGTCCCGAACCGTCCCCCGGCAGCCCCCGTGCGCGGAGCCGCACGAAATTGGACTGTGCCGAACTGTGTCGAATCGGTTGCACAGTAAGGCCTCCGTCCAGCACGATGCTGGTTGTGGGGGTTGGCCTGAGCACCGTTTCCGACGGTGTCGGGCCAGCGGTCCGCAGCCGTCGTCCGGCGTGCGACGACACCGTCCCGCGGATCACGCTCCGTGAGGACGGGCCGTACCCCGCATCCGTGCGTCGCACACCTGCCCACCCGAGCAGGTGCCGTCGCCCACCCTGAACCGCCCGACCCGACGGCGCTCTTCCCCCGGCGCCGTCACCCCAGCACCGGTGCCGCCCTGACGCCGCGTGCTGAACGACAAAGGGCCCCGTTCCCCCGCGGGGCCCTTTGCCTCGTCCGGCTCCGGCACCCGACTCCGCTCCGGCTACGAACCGGCGGGCCGCCTGAACTCCTCGTGCGAGTCGAGCACCTCGGGGACGTACTGCGCCGGGACGGCGGGCGGTGCGGCAGGTGGCGCGGTGGGCGCCTCCACCACGACCGACGCCGCCGGCGCGACCGGCGGAGGCGGCGGGAACGGCGGCGGCGCCGGCGCATCCGGGCCCGCGGGCCGACGGCGGATCGCGGACAGCAGCGGCGGCAGCGCCAACGCGCCGAGCGCCGTCCACAGCAGGTTGGCCACCAGCACGCTGAGCAGGGCCAGACCGAGCGTGGTGTGCGTGTCGGAGCGCAGGTCCACCCTGTCCGCGGGCAGCCTCGAGCCGCTCAGAAGGCTGTCCACGGGCCTCATCCGGAAGTCCGTGCCCAGACCGGCCACCAGCATCGGCACACCGACCACCACGGTGTGCACCACGGCCAGCCTGATCCGGTCCACCGTGTCGAGCCGGCGCCGGTACGCCGACCAGCCGAGCAGGCAGGCCGAGCCGACCGCGAGCAGCACCGCCCAGCGCCAGTGCCCGCTGTACTCCTGCAGGTCGAACAGCGAGGCCTTGAACTGGCTCAGCCCGTCGTCGGGGTGTGAGGAGTGCGCCACACCCTGCAGGCTCGCCCCGGAGCCGAAGCCGAGCAGCAGCAGCCCGCCGTTGGGAATCAGCAGCAGCCACAGCGGGTCCGCCGGCAGGCCGTCCTGGGCCAGCACCACCACGGTCGCCACCAGCGAGGCCGCCCCGACCGAGGCCGCCGCCACCCGGCCCGAGACGAGCGCGCCGACCAGCCAGCCGCGCACCCCGGGCCGCTCCCAGGCCGCCCGGCGCAGCACGTCCGTGCCGTACACCAGGAAGGCGACCAGGCCCGCCAGGAGCACCGTCCAGGCCGCCGACTGGGCCCAGCCGGCGTCCAGCGCCTCCCTCGCCCCCAGCGACAGGCCGAACCGCCCGGAGTCGTCCGCGCCGAGGTCGTCCAGGTAGCGGGAGGACCGCTCACCGGTCGTGGTGCCGGCCGCAGCGCCGAGCAGCAGGGCCACCAGGCCGGCCAGGCCCGCCACCCGGGCCGTCTCCAGCAGTGCCCGCCGCGCCGTCAGTTCGCCGCCGGAGCGCGCCCGCCAGCTCCGCAGCGCGGGCCGCAGCCCCAGCCAGAGGGCCGCCAGCCACAGCACCAGCACGGTCAGCGGCAGCAGCCGCATGTCCGTCTCGTAGCTGACCACGGAGGACCCCCGCGACGCGCTGTGCAGCGGCGCGCCGAAGGCGGCCACGGCCAAGGCCAGCGCGGCCCCGAACCGGTTGCTGAACGGGTACCCGCCGCCGATCACGTCCTCGGGCACCGCCAGCAGCAGCGGGACGAGCAGCAGGACGGCGGTGGGCGGCACCAGCGCCCGCAGGGCGGGCACCCAGTCGGGGCTCAGCAGCCTGCGCAGCAGTTCGGGCCGGCCCGCCGAGGGGTCGTACGGGACACCGCGGCCCCAGCTGCCGAGCGGCGGCGGCCCGGTCGGCGCCGGTCCGGCGTTGAACTCGGGTGCGGCGGCCAGGCCGGCGTACGCACCGGAGCCGCCGACCTCGACCACCTCGCTGATCACGGACACGGCCGCCGGCTCCCCGAAGGGTCGGCCGCAGGCGGCGCAGCGCTGCGCCCCGTCCGCGGACCCCGCTCCACAGGACGTGCAGATCGCCACGCGTTCCCCCTGGTATTTCGCCCGAAGCCCGTTTATCCCACCGGCCGTCGAACGGTGTCAACCGGCTTCCCGGGCGCCGTCAGGCCTGCTCCTGAGCGGTCGGCCCGGCCTGCGCGGCGCGCCGGGCGGGTACCTCGGGAACCGGCAGCAGCAGCGCGCCGAAGGCCTCGGCGGGGACGGCGGGGTGGTGCGGGGCGACCGCCGGGACCTGCCGGTAGGGCTCCTGCTGGGTGGGCCGCTGATCCGGCTCGCCCTTGTTGGGCCACATCGACAGAGCCCGCTCGGCCTGGGCGGTGATGGTCAGGGAGGGGTTGACGCCCAGGTTGGCGGAGATCGTGGAGCCGTCCACCACGCTGATCCCCGGGTGGCCGAAGAGTCGGTGGTAGGGGTCGACCACGCCGGTCTCGGCACTGTCGGCGATCGCGCAGCCGCCGATGAAGTGGGCCGTCAGCGGGATGTCGAAGATCTCGCCGGCGGAGCTGCCGGCGTAGCCGTTGATCGACTCGGCCAGGGCCTTGGCGGCCTCCTCGGCGGCCGGGATCCAGGTCGGGTTGGGCGCGCCGTGGCCCTGGCGGGAGGTCAGCTTCCCCTTGCCGGGCCCGGACTTCTTCAGCGAGACGGTCAGCGAGTTGTCCAGCGACTGCATCACCAGGCCGATGATGGTCTTCTCCGACCAGCGGTGCTGGTTCATCGACTGGGCGAAGATCACCGGGTGCCGCGCCGCCGTGACGAGGTACCGCAGCCAGCGCGGGCCACGGCCGGCGCCGGGCACCTGCTGGATGCTGAGCGCGCCCATCGCGTTGGAGCCCTTGCCGTAGCGGACCGGCTCGATGTGGGTGTTCTCGTCCGGGTGGATCGAGGAGGTGATGGCGACGCCCCTGGTGAAGTCCACCCGCTCGCCGTACCGCCGGTCCGTGGTCGAAGCACCCACCAGCGCCTCGGAGTTGGTCCGGGTGAGCTCGCCGAGCCGCGGCGAGATCCCGGGCAGGTGTCCGCCGTCCCGCATCCGGTGCAGCAGCGTCTGGGTGCCGTAGGTGCCGGCCGCGACCACCACCCGGGCGGCGGTGATCGTCCGGGCGCCGGCCTTGACCGGGTCCTTGGAACGGGAGTCGGTGCGGCGCACGTCCACGGCGAAGCCCTCGCCGACCGGACGGATCCGGGCGACGGTGGTCAGCGGGTGGATCTCGGCACCGTTGCGCTCGGCGAGGTGGAGGTAGTTCTCCACCAGGGTGTTCTTGGCGCCGTGCCGGCAGCCGGTCATGCATTCGCCGCACTCGGTGCAGGCCCGGCGGCTCGGCCCGGCCCCGCCGAAGTACGGGTCGGGCACCTCGCCGCCCGGCGCGGTCTTGGCGGAGCCGTCGCCGTCCTCGCCGTCACCGAAGAAGACCCCGACCGGGGCGAGGTGGAAGGTGTCACCGACCCCCATCTTCTCGGCGGCGGCCTTCAGGTGGACGTCGGACGGCGTCACGGTCGGGTTGGTGCGCACCCCGAGCATCCGCTGCGCCTGGTCGTAGTACGGCGTGAGCTCCTGCTGCCAGTCGGTGATGTGCTTCCACTGCCGGTCCTCGAAGAAGGCCTTCGGCGGTACGTACAGGGTGTTGGCGTAGTTCAGCGAACCGCCGCCGACGCCCGCGCCGCCGAGCACCAGCACGTTGGCCAGCAGGTGGATCCGCTGGATCCCGTACAGGCCGAGGGCGGGGGCCCAGAGGTAGTTCCTGGTGTCCCAGGAGTTCTTCGGCAGCTCGTCGCGGCCGAACCGGCGGCCGGCCTCCAGGACGGCGACCCGGTAGCCCTTCTCGGTCAGCCGGAGTGCGGCGACCGAGCCGCCGAAGCCCGAGCCCACCACGACCACGTCGTAGTCGAGACCGTCGGTGTCCGCCATCTGCCGTTGCTCCTTCGAAGATCGTGGGGGGGTGCTTCGAGCGGGCCGCCTACTTCAGGCCCAGGGCCTTCATCGTCTTCAGGCCGGCGGTGAAGAGCGCGGCGAACCTCGCGTCGTCCATGCCGAGCGACGGTCCGATCGGCAGCACCGTCTGGGTCGCGATGGTCTGCGCCTCGGTGTAGCGCAGGATGCCCTCCGCGCCGTGCCGGCGGCCGAGGCCGGAGTCCCCCATGCCGCCCATCGGCGAGGCCACCGAGCCGTACGCCGCGGCGTAGGCCTCGTTGACGTTGACGGTGCCGGTGTGCAGCCGGGCGGCGACCGCCCGGCCGCGCCGCAGGTCCTTGGTCCAGACGCTGGAGTTGAGCCCGTACGAGGTGGCGTTGGCGGCCTCGACGGCCTCGTCCTCGGTGTCGAAGCGGTAGATCGACACGACCGGGCCGAAGGTCTCCTCGGCGCAGACGGCCATCGCCTCGGTGACGCCGTCCAGGATGGTCGGCTCGTGGAAGAGCGGGCCGAGGTCCGGGCGGGCCCGGCCGCCGGCCACCACCGTGGCGCCGGCCTTGACCGCCTCCTCGATGTGCCGGGTGACGGTCTCCAGCTGCCGGTCGGACACCAGCGAGCCCATGTCCGCCCCGTACGCCAGCGCACCGCCGAGCCGCAGCGCGGAGGTCCGCTCGGCGAACCGGGCCAGGAAGCGGTCCGCGATCGAGCGGTGCACGAAGAGCCGCTCGATCGATATGCAGAGCTGTCCGGCCGAGGAGAAGCAGGCCCGGACGGCGCCCTCGGCGGCCTTCTCGACGTCCGCGTCGGCCAGCACCAGCATGGCGTTCTTCCCGCCGAGCTCCAGCGAGGCGCCGACCAGGCGGCCCGCGGCCTGCTGGGCGACCTGGCGGCCGGTCCGGGTGGAGCCGGTGAAGGAGACGTAGTCGGCGTGCTCCACCACGGCGGGGCCGATCACCGGGCCGTCGCCGATCACGATCTGCCAGCAGTCGGCCGGCAGCCCGGCCTCGACCAGCAGCTCGCGGGCCCACAGCGCGGTCAGCGCGGTCTGGGTGTCGGGCTTGTTGACCACCGCGTTGCCGGCCACGAAGGCGGGCAGGGCATCCCCGACTGAGAGCTCCAGCGGGTAGTTCCACGGCGATATCTGGCCGATCACGCCCTTGGGCCGACGGGCCTCCAGCGTCCGGGTGAGCACCGGCAGGGCGCCGCCGCGGCGGCGGTCGCGCAGGTACGAGGGCGCCTTGCGGCCGTAGTGGCGGGCCGCCATCGCGGCGGCCATCACCTCTTCGAAGGCGTGCAGCCTGGCCTTGCCGGTCTCGGCCTGGATCAGGTCGAGGACCTCGTCCTGGCGGCGCAGCAGCAGGTCGTGGAAGCGCAGCAGGACGGCGGCGCGGCGGCGGACCGGCAGCGCGGCCCAGGCCTTCTGCGCCCGTCGGGCGAGCCGGTAGGCCGCCTCGACGTCGGCCGGGGTGGACTGCGGGAGGCTTGCCAGCCGGTCCCCGGTGAGCGGCGCGGTGGTGTGCACCGGCTCCGGCTCCCCGGCCGCGGTGATGCCCTTGGCGAGCCGGGCCACCACGGCCGGCGTGACCGCCGAGGCGACTGTGCGGGCGCCGCCCGGGGCGGCGGGATTGCGCCCGGCCCCGGTGCGGGAGCCGGCCTGTCCGTCTGCCGTGATGTCCGTCATGAGCGCAGCCTAGGCCCTGGACGGCCAGTTCGGTACCCGCCAGTAACAGGAAAATATCTGCGACAGAGGTTTGATGATCAGAAGGGCCGCTCGACCTTCAGCGGAGCACCGTGAAGTGGTTCAGCACGATGGTGAAGCGCTTCTGGGCGTCGGTACGGTCCTTGTCCGGCCCGGCCACCAGGATGTCGTACGACGTCCCGCTCTCGTCCCGGAACTCGGCCTCCTTCAGGTGCCGCCGGGTGCCCGAGTTGTCCGCCGTGGTGTAGCTGAACTCCCAGACCGCGCCCTGGTAGCCGTTCACCTTGATGTCCGCCAGCTGCTCCCGCTTGTAGCCCTGGCGGTTCTTGGTGACGCTCTGCTCCATCTCCTGCAGGTGCTCGGCCGGGCTCAGGGCCTGACCGACGGTCACCGCGAACTGCAGGTAGTGCACCTTGCTGTCGGGGCTGTAGTAGATCTCGCTGTTCTCCGTGCTGCGCACCCAGGTACCGGTCGTGGGCAGCAGGAACCGGAAGCCCGCCGGGTCGTCCACCCACTGGTAGCCGTCCGGCGCCGGGTCCGGCGCGGCCAGCCCGGTCGGTCTCACGCCGGGGCCGGAGGGCGTCGTGCCGCCGCCCAGCCGGTCCCGTGCCACGTACGCGCCGCCGCCGACCAGGGCGGCCACCACCAGCCCGATCAGGGCCAGCCGCAGGGCCCGGCGCCGGGGGCGCGCCACGACCGGGACGGGCGCGGTGGCCGGCACCGGCGAGGCCGCGGCCTGGACGGGGGTCGGCGCCTCGGAGCCGGGCACGGCGACGGGTACGACCCGGTCCACGACCGGGACGTGACCGGTGGGGGTCTGCTCGGGCACCCGCGGCGTGATGCCCACGGTGTGGCCGGCGACCACCTCCTGCAGCATCCGCATCGCCTCGTCCGCGCCCGGCCGCCGGGCCGGGTCCTTGGCCATCAGCGCCGCCAGCACCGGGCCGAGCGCCCCGGCCCGGGCCGACTCCGGCAGCGGCTCCTCGACCACGGCGGTCAGCGTGCTCAGCGGGCTGTCCCGGCGGAACGGCGAGGTGCCCTCGACCGCCGCCCAGAGCGTCGCGCCCAGCGCCCACAGGTCCGAGGCCGGTCCCGGGCGCTCACCCTGGGCCCGCTCCGGCGCCAGGTAGTCGGGGGATCCCACCAGGTCGCCCGGGCGGGTCAGCTCCACCGCCCCGGCACCCTCGAACTTGGCGATCCCGAAGTCCAGCAGCACGACCCGTCCGCTGGTGTGCTCCAGCAGCACGTTGGCCGGCTTGACGTCCCGGTGCAGCACCCCGAGCTGGTGGCCGCGGTGCAACGCGGCCAGCACCTGCAGGCCGACCTCGGCGGCCTCCTGCGGCCGCAGCTTGCCGTCCTGCGAGATCACGTCGGCCAGCGAGCGGCCGTCGACCAGCTCCATCACGATCCACGGCCGGCCGTCCTGCTCCAGCACGTCGTGGATGGTGATCACGCCCGGGTGCTTGATCCGGGCGGCGGCCCGCGCCTCCCGCTTCATCCGGGTCTGCAGGATCTCCAGATCCTCCTCGGACAGGTGGCTGACGGTCAGCTCCTTGACCGCGACGTCGCGGTCCAGCATCTCGTCCCGGGCCCGCCAGACGGTGCCCATCCCACCCCGGCCCAGGCGCTCCCCCAGCGCGTACCGACCGGCCAGCAGCCGACCCGTCCCCACCCCTGCCGCCTGATCCTGTCCGCCCATGGCGACCGTTCCCCCTCATCAGTCCACCGTCACCCTGACGGAGGTTTCGGTGCACCTCAGACTCACCGTCCGGACATCTTCCGGCCCAAGCCTAGGCGTACTGTCTCGGGGCCGGAATCCCCGACCCGGCCGACCGGCGGATTCGCGGCCACCGGCCGCTCAGCCGGACACCATCACCACCGCGGCCAGCGCCGCCAGCAGCGCCACCAGCACACCGCCCACCAGCAGCGGGCCGAGCAGCGCCGGCGGTACCCGGGAGGCGCGGTGACGGTGGGTCAACTCCGCGGACGGCTCCGCACCGGCTCCAGGACCCGCCGTCCGGCCCAGCGTCCGACCGGCCGCCGAGCGCCGGTACGGGACCACCGGGCCGTCCGGGCGGCGGACCGGGAGCAGCGGCGGCGCGGCCGGCTCCGGGCCGAACGGCTCCGGCGCCCCGACCAGCAGCTCGCGCAGCTCCCGCTGGATCTGCACGGCGTCGGGCCGGCCGGCGGGGTCGACCGTCAGCAGTCGCTCCACCAGGGGCCGCAGCGGGCCGCAGCCGTCCGCCGGGTGCGTCCGGCCGTCCCGTACCGCCGCGAGCAGGGTCGGCAGGTCGTCCTCCGGGTACGGCCCGTACCCGGTCAGCAGCCGGTACAGCAGAACCCCGAGCGCCCAGCAGTCCGCCGCCGGGCCCGCGTCCGGCGGCCAGCGCTCGGCCCGCGGCCCGAGCAGCACCGCCCGCGCCTCGTACACCCGGCGCGGCACCGGGCCGCCGAGCGCCGAGCACAGCGTCTCCTCGGCCACCCCGAGCAGCAGCCCGCCGAGCAGCGCGGCGCCGTCCTCGCAGACCAGGACGGACTCCGCGGTGACGTTGCCGTGCGGCAGGCCGGCCTCGTGCAGCGCCCGCAGGGCGCCCGCCAGGTCCGCCCCGAGCTCCGCCACCCGGTACGGGGGAACCGGCCCCTCCACCGCGAGCTCGGACAGCCGGGCGCCCGGCAGCCGCTCCTCGGCCACCCAGAGCGAGTCGCGTTCGGCCACCACGTCGACGCCGACCAGCAGGCGGGGATGGCGCGGCGCCGCCGCCACCTCCTGTGCCACCCGAAGCGCTATTCGCGGCCCGTACTCCGGGTCCGGCTCGGCCATCGGCTGACCGGGGATCAGCAGCTCCGGCAGCTCCAGCGCGTGCAGCAGCACCTGGCCCCCGGTCCGCAGGTCCTGCGCGGCCACACCGATCCCCGGACGGTCCGTCACCCGGTACCGCCCGGCCACCATCTGCCCCGGTGCCGCTCGCATGCATGTTCCTCTGACAGGGGTTCGGGCTGCTCGTACCGGCCAGAGTACGTGGCCCGCCGCGGGTAGGGTCGATCCATGGACTGGACGGATCTGATCGAGGCGGGCTTCGACATCCTGGGCAACGGCAGCAACGACGCCAGGGCGGCGGCGGTGCGCAGCGTGGAGGCCGCCGTGGAGCCCGGCGAGCAACCGGTCGCGGCCACGGCGGGGCGCCACCCCGACCACTTCCGCAAGGGCGTCCTGGTGCTCACGACGCACCGGCTGCTCTTCCTGAAGGACGGCAAGCCGCCGCTGCCGGTTGCGCTGGCCGCGGTCACCGATGTGACGGTGACCAAGTCCCGTCTCAACGGCGAGATCCTGCGGGTGGTGGCCCTCACCGGCGCCCACCGCTTCGAGGAGGTCGCCAAGGCGGAGGTCTTCGCGGAGCAGCTCCGCCGGGCCGCGGCCGACGCCCGCCGCGCCGCCGCCGAACCCGCCGCCCCCGCACCCGCCGTCGACCTGCTCGACCAGTTGGAGCGTCTGGCCGCCCTGCACGCCGGCGGCGCGCTGACCGCGGAGGAGTTCAGCCGGGCCAAGCAGCGCTTGATCGGCTGAGGCGCCGCCCGCGCGCCGTCAGGGCGCCGGCTGGAAGCTCTCGAAGCCGACCCGGCGGGCGTCCGCGTTGGCGGGCGAGCTCCAGTCGGCGTCCGGCGTCGTCCAGTAGAGCGCGTAGCCGTACTTGCCCTCGCCGGTGACGAAGCCGCGGTTCAGCGAGTGCATCCGGGTCTTACTGCCGAAGGTCCACTCCCAGTCGGCCGCGTTGGTCCACTGCCGGTAGGTGAGCGCCTTCAGCTCCACCCGCTGGTAGTTGCTGCCGCCGTTGCCGTCCTTCTCGCTGCTCACCCAGTCGTCGTACGCGCTGCCGTGGGCCGGCATGGTCCAGTCGACCATCAGCTTGACGCCGTTGCCCTTGAACTGGCGGCTGGTCGCGTCGTAGTCGGGCCCCTGGTCGGCCAGCCAGTCCGGCAGGTTGATGCTGAAGCCGGACGGGTCGCGGTAGGTGTGGTAGCCCGCGGGGGCGGGCGGGACGGCGCCGGTACCGCTGCCGGAGCCGGTGCCCGTTCCGGTGCCGGTTCCGGTGCCGGTACCCGTTCCGGTCCCCGCGGTGTTCGGTACGGGGGTGGCGGCGGGCGACCCCGTGCCGCCGGCCGGGGAGGTGGCGGGCGACGGGGTGGCCGCGGTCTGGCCGCCGGCTGCCGCCGGGCTCTGCGCGGCGGGGCTCTGCGGGTCGGCCGAGGCGGCCGGGGCGGCGCCCGCCGCCGTGCCGGGGCCGCTCTGCGCGGTGGCGCCCTCGGCGCCCTTGCCGCCGCCGCGCATGGCGAGCGCCACCACGGCGATCAGCGCCAGCACGAACACCAGCGCGCCGACCACCATGCCGAGCCTGCGGCGGTCCCGTGGCCTCGCGGGGACGACGGGCAGCGCCTCGGTGGCCGGGGCCGCCGGCGCGGCCGCGGCCGTCGGCACGGTCAGCGGCGGCGCGGGGATCGGCGCGGGCGGCGCGGCCGCCCGGCTTCCCACCCGGACGGTACCGAGCAGACCCATCGCTCCGCCGCGCTCGTCCCCGGACGCGGACGCGGACACCGGCGGCGCGGGCGGCGCGGGCTCGGTCCTGGGCTTGGCCACCGACGCAGGCCGGGGCTCGGGCTTGCGGTCCACCGGCTTCGCCGCGGGCTTCGGCGCCGCCGGCTCGGCCTTGGGCTCGGGCTCCGTCCTGGGCTGCGTCTTGGGCTGGGCCTTGGCCTGCGCCGCGGCCACGGCGGCAGGCTTGTCGACCGGTTCGGCGGCCGGCTTGCCACCGGCCTTCAGCGGCACCGACTGCTGGGTGGTGGCCTCGGCCCGGGTCACGCCCGCCGCGACGATCCGCTTGAGCATCGACCGGGTCTCGGAGGCGTCCAGCCGCAGCGCCGGGTCCTTCTCCAGCAGCCCCTCGATCACCGGCCAGAGCGGCCCGGCCTTCTCGGAGGCGGGCAGGTCCTCGGTCATCACGGCGGTGAGGGTGGCCAGCGCCGACCCCCGGTCGTACGGCGGCTTGCCCTCGACCATCGCGTACAGGGTGCCGCCCAGCGACCACAGGTCGGCCGGCGGGCCGGGCTTGTGGCCCTTGGCGCGCTCGGGCGAGATGTACGAGGGGGCGCCGACCAGCATGCCGGTGGAGGTGATCGAGGTGTCGCCCTCGACGCTGGCGATGCCGAAGTCGGTGAGCACCACCCGGCCGTCCTCGCCGATCAGCACGTTGGACGGCTTGACGTCCCGGTGCAGGATCCCGTGGCTGTGCGCGGCGCCGAGCACGCCGAGCAGGTCGAGCGCGATCTCGGCGGCGCGGACCGGGGTGACCGGACCGTCGTCCTTGATCACCTCGGCCAGCGAGCGCGACTCGACCAGCTCCATCACGATCCAGGGCCGCTCGTCCTCCTCGACCACGTCGAAGACGGTGACGGCGGCGGTGTGCCGGATCCGGGCGGTCGCCTTGGCCTCGCGCAGGGTGCGGACGATCAGGCGGTGCTTCTCGTCCTCGTCCACCCCGCCGTGCATGCGCAGTTCCTTGACCGCGACGATCCGGCCGAGCATCTCGTCCTCGGCCCGCCAGACGGTACCCATGCCGCCGCTGCCGAGCACGGCCTTGAGCCGGTAACGCCCGGCCAGCAGTCGGCCCGTGGACTCCTGCGCCTGAGTCATCGGTGCGCTCCCCCAAGTGTTGCTGGCCCGCGTGCTGCTGGCGGTCGAAGTGACGGCGCATCGGCCGGCGCGGGTACAACCCGGGGACATCACCCGCGCACCCGGCGCCCGGCTCCAAGACGCCAAGTCTCCATCATCTCCTGTTCCTTCGGTCCCCGACCACCCGCCCCGGGGGTTGACGACGAAGTTCCGTACCGGAACCGGGCATTCCGTACCCGACCCGTGACCGGAAACAGCCACCAAGGCCCGGCGGTGCGCACAGACTCTCCCCGAGGAGCGCACCATGACCACACCTGACGCCCCGTGGAACGCGGCCGGGCCCCCGCCTCACGGCGGGGGCCCGGCCCGGGACGACGTACCGTCAGCGGTGGTGGAGCGCCGGGTTGACGGTGACCTCGACGCGCTGGAACTCCTTGAGCTCCGAGTAGCCCGTGGTGGCCATGGCCCGGCGCAGCGCGCCGAACAGGTTCATGGTGCCGTCCGGGGTGTGCGAGGGACCGGTGAGGATCTCCTCGGTGGTGCCCACGGTGCCGAGGTCGACCACCTTGCCGCGCGGCAGCTCCTCGTGCACGGCCTCCATGCCCCAGTGGAAGCCCTTGCCGGGCGCGTCGGTGGCCCGGGCCAGCGCGGCACCGATCATCACCGCGTCCGCGCCGCAGGCGACGGCCTTGGCCAGGTCGCCGCTGTAGCCGACGCCGCCGTCCGCGATCACGTGCACGTACCGGCCGCCGGACTCGTCCATGTAGTCGCGGCGGGCCGCGGCCACGTCGGCGACGGCGGTCGCCATCGGCACCTGGATGCCGAGCACGGTGCGGGTGGTGTGGGCGGCGCCGCCGCCGAAGCCGACCAGGACGCCGGCCGCGCCGCTGCGCATCAGGTGCAGGGCCGCGGTGTAGGTGGCGCAGCCGCCGACGATCACCGGGACGTCCAGCTCGTAGATGAACTGCTTGAGGTTCAGCGGCTCGGCCGCACCGGAGACGTGCTCGGCGGAGACCGTGGTGCCGCGGATCACGAAGACGTCCACGCCCGCGTCGACGACGGCCTTGGAGAACTCGGCGGTGCGCTGCGGGGAGAGCGCGGCGGCGGTCACGACACCGGAGTCGCGGACCTCCTTGATCCGCTGACCGATCAGCTCGGCCTTGATCGGCGCGGCGTAGATCTCCTGGAGGCGCCGGGTGGCGGCGGCCTCGTCGGTGATGGTGGCGATCTCGTCCAGCAGCGGCTGCGGGTCCTCGTACCGGGTCCACAGGCCTTCGAGGTTCAGCACCCCGAGGCCGCCGAGGTTGCCGATGGCGATCGCCTGCGCGGGCGAGACCACGCTGTCCATCGGGGCCGCCAGGAAGGGCAGCTCGAAGCGGTAGGCGTCGATCTGCCAGGCGATCGAGACCTCCTTCGGGTCACGAGTACGGCGGCTGGGGACGACGGCGATGTCGTCGAAGGCGTACGCCCGGCGGCCGCGCTTGCCACGCCCGATCTCGATCTCAGTCACTTCGAGCCCTTCTGCTGCTTGCATCTGCCTGCCGGGTCACCCCGGCCGCCCCCCAGTATCCCGTACCGGCCCACCCCCGCGCGGCACCCGGCCGAGGGGCGGACGGCCGGCCGGCCTTCGAGAGGTCCTTCTGCCGGACCTGCGCCCCGCCCCGGCCGGCCGAGCGCACGGCGAAGGGCCCGCCGCCGCGGGAGCGGTGGCGGGCCCTGGGCCGTACGGGTCAGCGGCTGGTGTAGTTCGGGGCCTCGACGGTCATCTGGATGTCGTGCGGGTGGCTCTCCTTGAGACCCGCCGAGGTGATCCGGACGAACCGGCCCTTGCTCTCCATCTCGGCGACGGACGCGGCGCCGACGTAGCCCATGGTCTGGCGCAGGCCGCCGACCAGCTGGTGCAGCACGGCGGACAGCGGGCCGCGGTAGGGCACCTGGCCCTCGATGCCCTCGGGGACGAGCTTGTCGTCCGAGGACACCTCGGCCTGGAAGTAACGGTCCTTCGAGTACGAGCGCCCCTGGCCGCGCGACTGCATGGCGCCCAGCGAGCCCATGCCGCGGTAGGACTTGAACTGCTTGCCGTTGATGAACATCAGCTCGCCCGGGGACTCCTCGCAGCCCGCCAGCAGCGAGCCCAGCATCACGGTGTCGGCACCGGCGGCGAGCGCCTTGCCGATGTCGCCGGAGTACTGGAGGCCGCCGTCACCGATCACCGGCACGCCGGCCGCCCGGCAGGCGAGCGCGGCCTCGTAGATCGCGGTGACCTGCGGGACGCCGATCCCGGCGACCACGCGGGTGGTGCAGATGGAGCCGGGGCCGACGCCGACCTTGACGCCGTCCACGCCGGCGTCGATCAGCGCCTGGGCGCCGTCCCGGGTGGCCACGTTGCCGCCGACCACGTCGACCGCGACGGCGGACTTGATCTTCTCGATCCAGGCCAGAGCGTTGTGGCTGTGGCCGTGCGAGGTGTCCACGACCAGGAAGTCGACGCCCGCGCCGACCAGCGCCTGGGCGCGGTCGAAGGCCTCGGCGCTGGCACCGACGGCCGCACCGACCAGCAGCCGGCCCTCGGCGTCCTTGGCCGCGTTCGGGTACTTCTCCGCCTTGACGAAGTCCTTGACCGTGATCAGGCCCTTGATCCGGCCCTCGTCGTCGACCAGCGGCAGCTTCTCGATCTTGTGGCGGCGGAGCAGCGCCATGGCGTCCTCGCCGGAGATGCCGACCTTGCCGGTGATCAGCGGCATCGGGGTCATGATCTCGCGGACCTTGCGGTGGCGGTCCGACTCGAAGGCCATGTCGCGGTTGGTGACGATGCCCAGCAGCTTGCCGTCCGGGTCCGCGATCGGCACACCGCTGATCCGGAACTTCGCGCACAGCGCGTCGGCCTCGGCCAGCGTGGTCTCCGGGCCGACCGTGATCGGGTCGGTCACCATGCCGGACTCGGAGCGCTTGACCAGGTCGACCTGGTTGACCTGGTCCTCGATCGAGAGGTTGCGGTGCAGCACGCCGACGCCGCCCTGGCGGGCCATCGCGATGGCCATCCGCGACTCGGTGACCTTGTCCATCGCGGCCGAGAGCAGCGGGATGTTCACCCGGACGTTGCGGGAGACCCGCGAGGAGGTGTCGACCTGGTTGGGCAGCACCTCGGAGGCCCCGGGCAGCAGCAGGACGTCGTCGTACGTGAGCCCGAGCATCGCGAACTTCTCGGGTACGCCTGCGGCGTTGTAAGACATCTGAAGGGACCTTCCGTGGCTTGGCCGTCGATCTCTGGCACGGCCGGCGGGGGTTTACCGGGCCGCGTAGCTCTCTCAGCCGGGCGGACGGCCGCGGTACAGCCTCGTCCCACCCGCGCGCACCGGCACAGGGCTTGGCCACCAAGACGCCGGGCGACCGGAGGAACCTCCAACGGAACCCCGCACGCGCCCACGGAACTTTGGCAACCTGACCAGGTGCCGATACCCCATGGTACTGGTGTCGCGGAGTATCGACTCGCGCCCCCTTGACAACGCAGAAGTCAGGAGGACTCTTCCGCGAGCGCCCGCAGCCGGCTCAGCGCCCGGTGCTGGGCGACCCGGACGGCGCCCGGCGACATACCCAGCACCTCCCCGGTCTCCTCCGCGGAGAGCCCGGCGGCCACCCGGAGCAGCACCAGCTCGCGCTGGCGGGCGGGCAGGTTGGAGAGCAGTTCGCGGATCCAGGCCGCGTCGCTGCTGAGCAGCGCCCGCTCCTCCGGGCCGAGCGACTCGTCCGGGGTCTCGGGCAGGTCGTCCTGCGGGATGACGGTGGAGCCGGGCCCACGCATCGCCGCCCGCTGCAGATCGGCGATCTTGTGCGCGGCGATGCCGTACACGAAGGCCTCGAACGGCCGCCCGGTGTCGCGGTAGCGCGGCAGTGCGCAGAGCACCGCCACGCACACCTCCTGCACCACGTCGTCCACGTGGTGCCGCGCGCCGCCGGGGAGCCGGACCAGCCGGCCCCGGCAGTAGCGCAGGGCGAGCGGGTGGACGTAGGCGAGGAGCGCGTCGATCGCCGGACCCTCGCCACGGACGGCCGCCGCGACCAGCGAGGCGACCAACGGGGAGGTGCCGCTGCCGAGCACCGGCGGTCTGACCTCGGCCGTTTCCGCGTACGACGGGTCGAGACCCTGGCCGTCTGGGACGGCCTCGTCGGCCTGGGCCGGCTCGGGCTGAGCCTCGCCCGAAGCGGTGGCCTCGTCGTCACGCATCGGTCCATGGTGCCTGGTCGAAGCGGAAAACGCGGCACCGCGTCCGGACTTGTGCATCGGAACGTTATGCGTCGCCACTGTGCGCACGTGCCGCCTCCCGCCCCACGGGCTGCCGCCTGCTGCGGCAACTCCTGTCTCCGCAGCACCTGTCCGCTGGTCCCCGAGGTGCTCCACATCTCCATGGTGCAGCCTCGGGACGACAACGTCACACGCCCGTGCGGTTACCGTGTCGGATACCCAACCGGACGGGCCTCAGCGGACCAGGCCCCAGCGGAAACCGAGCGCCACCGCGTGGGCACGGTCCGAGGCGCCGAGCTTCTTGAACAGACGCCGCGCGTGCGTCTTCACGGTGTCCTCGGAGAGGAACAGCTCGCGGCCGATCTCGGCGTTGCTGCGGCCGTGGCTCATTCCCTCCAGCACCTGGATCTCACGTGCCGTCAGGGTCGGGGCCGCCCCCATGTCGGGGCTGCGCAGCCGCCTGGGGGCGAGCCGCCAGGTCGGGTCGGCGAGCGCCTGGGTGACGGTGGCCCGCAGCTCGGCGCGCGAGGCGTCCTTGTGCAGGTAGCCGCGGGCACCGGCGGCCACCGCGAGGGCGACACCGTCCAGGTCCTCCGCGACGGTGAGCATGATGATGCGTGCGCCCGGGTCGGCGGACAGCAGCCGCCGGACCGTCTCCACCCCGCCGAGGCCGGGCATCCGGACGTCCATCAGGACGAGGTCGGAACGGTCGGCCACCCAGCGGCGGAGGACCTCCTCACCGTTCGTCGCAGTGGTCACCCGGTCGACACCGGGCACGGTCGCGACCGCCCGGCGAAGCGCCTCCCGGGCGAGCGGGGAATCGTCGCAGACGAGTACGGATGTCATGACCGTCCTCCGCAGCAGATCCGCGTCACGTTGAGCCTCCTGGCTGGTACGAACACTCTCCGACACGGCCGATTGGCGACGGACCTCGTACGGATCGCCGGTGTCCCCGCGATCGTTCCCGACGTCCAGCGCCCGCTAACCGCCTCCGCACATCCAACGACCGTCACTCGAATGAGTTACGGCCTTCAGGGCCATCTCCACCACTGTACGTGGCCGGACCGTTACCGATCACCCACCTCGCGGTGCACACGCCGCACTTTTGTGCTGGTCGTGCGCGGTGTGCGCGCCACGCGCGCCACGGAGCGGAGGACGGCGCACCCGGGGCCACCCGGTTGCCAGATCACGACCACTCAAACGTCCTGCCCCTTTTGCCCGTTTTTATAGCTTATCTATGGTCATTGACTGTTGTGCCGGACTGTGGATGACTTGTTCCAGAAGGAGCCGTAAGTCATATTTCCAGGTGTCCGTACTGGTCCATCGCCGCCTCGCCGAACCGACGGGTCCGAGTCCTTGAAGGGAATGAGCCATGGCAGATTTCTCCCGCCTCCCCGGCCCCAACGCAGACCTCTGGGACTGGCAGCTCTCCGCCGCCTGCCGCGGCGTCGACAGCTCGCTCTTCTTCCACCCCGAAGGCGAGCGCGGGGCGGCCCGCAGCTCGCGCGAGGCCAGCGCCAAAGAGGTCTGCATGCGCTGCCCGGTACGAGCGCAGTGCGCGGCGCACGCCCTGGCCGTGCGCGAGCCGTACGGGGTCTGGGGCGGTCTGACCGAGGACGAGCGCGAAGAGCTGCTCGGCCGCGCACGGCACCGCCTGGCCGAGGTTCAGCTGACCAGGCCGGCCGGCCTGCGGCACTGACATCGCGTCACTGTATAGAGAAACGTTTCTTCTGAAGTCCGTTGGACCTGCTGGAGTTTCCCCGACGCCCGCGGGGCCGCCTGCGCACTCAACGCGCGGCGGCCACCCCCATGAGCCGGTCCAGCATCAGCGCCACCGCCGGCACCTCGGCCAGGTCCGGCAGGGTCAGCGCCACCACCTGCCGCACCGCCGGACCGCCGGAGGCGGCCCGCACCGGCACCGTCGCCACTCCCGCATGGCGCACCGAGTCCAGCGCCAGCCCCGGCAGGACCGCCACCCCGAGACCGGCCGCGACCAGGCCGACCACCGCGGGGTAGTCGTCGGTCGCGAAGTCGATCCGCGGCTCGAAGCCGGCCCCCTCGCACAGCTCCACCAGGTGCCCCCGGCACTGCGGGCAGCCGGCGATCCACTGCTCCCCGGACAGCTCCGCCAGATCCACCGGGCGCCCCGCCCCGGCCAGCGGATGCGCGGCGGGCACCACGCCCACCAGCGGGTCGTCCAGCAGCGGGCGGACCACCAGGTCGGACCAGTCCGTCGCCGCCGCGGAGGCCGCGGCCTCCAGGGTCGCCTCGGCGCGCGCCTCGCGGGCGGTGGCGTGCGGGGACGCCTGCGGCGCGCCGCCCTGCGAGTCCGGGTAGCGGAAGGCCAGCGCCACCTCGCACTCCCCGGCGCGCAGCATCGCCAGGGACTCCGGCGGCTCGGCCTCCACCAGCGACACGCGGACCCCCGGATGGGCGGCACGCAACTGGGCGACCGAGGGCGGCACCAGAGTGGAACTCGCGGTGGGGAACGACACCAACCGCACCCGTCCGGCCCGCAGTCCGGCGATCGCCGCGACCTCGTCCTCGGCGGCGGACAGCCCGGCGAGGATTCCGGTGGCGTGCTTCACCAGCACCCGGCCGGCCTCGCTCAGCTGCATCCCCCGGCCCGAGCGCACCACCAGCGGGGTGGCCACCGCCTTCTCCAGCGCCTTCATCTGCTGGCTCACGGCGGGCTGGGTGCAGCCCAGCTCGCGCGCGGCGGCGGAGAACGAACCGGTCCGGGCGACGGCGCGCAGGACACGGAGGTGGCGGGCCTCGATCATGCCTCAGTTATAAGGCAGGCTTTGCGCTTCACAAAATTCTACTGATAGCAAGGCTCCGGGCCCCGGCGTGTCCGCGGCGCCCTGTCCCTGCTCCGCGGACACGCCGGAGGCCCGGCCGCGCCGCAGGGCGCCGCCGGGCCTCCGAGACTACCGACCGAGGTCAGTGGGCGTGGCCGTGGCCACCGTGGGAGTGACCGTGACCGGCCTCCTCCTCTTCCTTCTTCTCCACCACGAGGGTCTCGGTGGTGAGCAGCAGGGAGGCGATGGAGGCGGCGTTCTCCAGGGCCGAGCGGGTGACCTTGACCGGGTCGATGACGCCGGCCTTCACCAGGTCGCCGTACTCGCCGGTGGCGGCGTTGTAGCCGAAGCCGGCCTCCAGGTCGGCGACCTTGGAGGTGATGACGTAGCCCTCCAGGCCGGCGTTCTGGGCGATCCAGCGCAGCGGCTCGGCGAGCGCCTTGCGGACGACCGCGACACCGGTCGCCTCGTCGCCGGACAGGCCGAGGCCGTCCTCCAGCACCTTGGCGGCGTGCACCAGGGAGGCGCCACCGCCGGCGACGATGCCCTCCTCGACGGCCGCGCGGGTCGCCGAGATGGCGTCCTCCAGGCGGTGCTTGCGCTCCTTGAGCTCCACCTCGGTGGCGGCGCCGACCTTGATGACGCAGACGCCGCCGGCCAGCTTGGCCAGGCGCTCCTGCAGCTTCTCGCGGTCCCAGTCGGAGTCGCTGGCGGCGATCTCGGCCTTGATCTGGCCGACCCGGCCGGTCACGGCGTCGTGGTCACCGGCGCCGTCGACCAGGATGGTCTCGTCCTTGGTGACGGTGACGCGGCGGGCGGTGCCCAGCACCTCCAGGCCGACCTGGTCGAGCTTGAGGCCGACCTCCTCGGAGATGACGGTGCCGCCGGTGAGGACGGCGATGTCGCCGAGGATCGCCTTGCGGCGGTCACCGAAGCCGGGGGCCTTCACGGCGACGGCGTTGAAGGTGCCACGGATCTTGTTGACCACCAGGGTGGACAGCGCCTCGCCGTCGACGTCCTCGGCGATGATCAGCAGCGGCTTGGAGGTGCCGCCCTGGAGGATCTTCTCGAGCAGCGGGAGCAGCTCCTGGATCGAGGAGATCTTGCCCTGGTTGATCAGGATGTACGGGTCCTCGAGGATCGCCTCCTGACGCTCGGCGTCGGTGACGAAGTACGGCGACAGGTAGCCCTTGTCGAACTGCATGCCCTCGGTGAACTCGAGCTCGACACCGAAGGTGTTGGACTCCTCGACGGTGATGACACCGTCCTTGCCGACCTTGTCGATCGCCTCGGCGATGAGCTCGCCGACCTGGGTGTCCTGGGCCGAGAGGCCGGCGACGGCGGCGATGTCGTCCTTGCCCTCGACCTCGCGGGCGATGGACAGCAGGTGCTCGGAGACGGCGGCGACGGCCTTGTCGATGCCCTTCTTCAGGGCGGCCGGGCCGGCGCCCGCGGCGACGTTGCGCAGGCCCTCGTTGACCAGGGCCTGGGCCAGCACGGTGGCGGTGGTGGTGCCGTCACCCGCGACGTCGTTGGTCTTGGTGGCGACCTCCTTGACCAGCTGCGCGCCGAGGTTCTCGTACGGGTCGTCGAGCTCGACCTCGCGCGCGATGGTCACACCGTCGTTGGTGATGGTGGGGGCGCCGAACTTCTTGTCGATGACGACGTTGCGGCCCTTGGGGCCGATGGTCACCTTGACCGTGTCGGCCAGCTTGTTCACGCCGCGCTCCAGCGAGCGGCGGGCGTCCTCGTCGAACTGCAGGGTCTTCGCCATGATCCCGATTCCTCAGAAAGTGCCTGGTTTACGTGAGCCAACAACCACGCCCCGGGCCCCTGTCACTTGAGGACACGGATCCGGGGCGGGCTGGAACGTCTTACTTCTCGATGATGGCGAGAACGTCGCGAGCCGAGAGGACCAGGTACTCCTCGCCCTGGTACTTCACCTCGGTGCCGCCGTACTTCGAGTAGAGAACGATGTCGCCGACGGCAACGTCGAGCGGAAGGCGCTGACCGTCCTCGAAGCGGCCCGGGCCGACGGCCAGGACGACGCCCTCCTGGGGCTTCTCCTTGGCGGTGTCCGGGATAACCAGGCCGGAGGCCGTGGTGGTCTCGGCGTCGAGCGGCTGGACCACAATGCGGTCCTCGAGCGGCTTGATGGCAACCTTGCTGCTGGTGGTCACGTCCGAGCTCCCCTTCGGAGATTACGGGGTTGTCTAACAGGTAGGTGGCGATGTCCGCAGGCCTGCCGTCGCGGGGGTCAGACATGCTCCATCGCGTTAGCACTCACCCTGGGGAGAGTGCCAGGAATGACCATAGGCGGCGGTTAGCACTCAGTCAACCAGAGTGCCAATGGCGCGGCCTGCCGTTCGAATCGGACTGAGTAGCGGTACTCATGTACGACCGGCCCGGGAGCGGGCAGACTGCGGAGATGTCCGCCTCCCCTCCGACGCCACCGCACCCCCACGGCACCGGACCTGACACCGCGTCGATCCGGCGCGACCCGGTCTGCGCCGGTCCGGACGGCGGGCTGGCGCTCGGCCTGCTGGTGCTCGCCCTGGACGTCTGGCTGGCCGGGCTCGCGGTGCTCCTCCTGCTGCTCTCGGGCGCCGGACACCCGTTCCCCTGGATCGAGTACCCGCCCTCGGGCGCGCCGCTCGCGGACCGCCCGCACACCGGCCACACACCCGCCCTGGTGGCCGCGGGCACCGGCGCGATCCTGGCCCTGAGCGCCCTGCTGCTCGCCCTTCGACGGCACCGCGGCGCGGCCGCCGTCCAGCTCGTCCTGCTGGCCGGGGTGCTGGCGGTGACCCTGATGGCCCGCTGATCGCCGACAATGGGGCCGTGGAGACCGAATCGTTCCGAGCCCTGCTGACCGACCGGGGCCGGGCCCTGCTCGCCGAACTGCGCGAGTTCACCCCCGACCAGGAGCTGGCGCTGGCCACCCGGCTGCGCCGGGAGTACCCCGCCGAGCTGGTCCGGGCGGCCTTCGAGCAGGCCGGGCTGCGCCAGCGGGCCCGGGCGAAGTTCGGCCCGGACGCCGACGCGATGTTCTTCACCCCGGACGGCGTCGAGCAGGCCACCCGCCGCAGCGTGGCCGAGTGGCGGGCCGCACGGTTCGCCGCCCTCGGCGTGAAGCGGCTGGCCGACCTGTGCTGCGGGATCGGCGGCGACGCGATCGCGCTGGCCCGGGCCGGGGTCGCGGTGCTGGCCGTCGACCGCTCACCGCTGACCTGCGCCGTGGCCGAGGCGAACGCGGCGGCGCTGGGCCTGGCCGGGCTGATCGAGGTGCGCTGCGCGGACGTCGCGGAGATCGACGTGACCGGCTTCGACGCGGTCTTCACCGACCCGGCCCGGCGCACCGCGCGCGGGCGGGTCTTCGACCCCGAGGCGTACTCGCCACCGCTGTCCTGGGCGGTCGGGGCGGCCCGTCGCACCCCGTACGGGGCGCTCAAGGTGGCCCCGGGCATCCCGCACGAGCTCGTGCCGGAGGGGGCCGAGGCGGAGTGGGTCTCGGACCACGGGGAGGTGAAGGAGGCGGTGCTGTGGTTCGGCACCGGCGCCGCCGAGCCGCACCGGGCCACCCTGCTGCCGGGTGGCCACACCCTGGCCGGCGGCCGGCCGGCGGCCCCCGCCGCGGCCGGGGACGACGAGGGCGGGGCGGCCGGGACCGGGCGGGTCGGCCGCTACCTGTACGAGCCGGACGGCGCGGTGATCCGGGCGCACCTGATCGCGGACGTGGCCCGGCAGATCGGCGGCCGGCCGGTCGATCCGATGATCGCCTACCTGACCGCCGACCGGCTGGTCCCGACCCCGTACGCACAGGCGTACGAGCTGACCGACGTGCTCCCGTACAAGCTGAAGACGCTGAAGGCGCTGCTGCGCGAGCGCGGGGTCGGCACCGTGGTGATCAAGAAGCGCGGGGTGTCGGTGCTCCCGGAGGAGCTGCGGCGCCAGCTCAAGCCCTCCGGGCCGAACGCGGTGACGGTGATCCTCTGCCGGACGGACGACGGCCCGCTGATGATGCTCGGTCAGCCGGTGGGCGGCTGAATGTAGTCCTCCAGCCGGGCGACCGAGAAGCCCTGCTCCTGGATCCGGCTCAGCAGCTCGCCGAACATGGCGGTCATCGTCTCGCCCTTGAGGTCCTTGGGGCCGCGGAAGTGGGCCAGGATGATGTCGCCGGGCTTCAGCTTCTTGTCGGTCGCCTGGTACTGCATGTCGTGGATCTGCATCGACTCGCGCCAGAGCACGATCGCGCGCGGACCGCACTGCTGCACGGCGGAGTTGACCGCGGGCGTGTTGGCCCCGTCGCCGTAGGGCGGGCGGAACAGCAGCGGGGCGGTGCCGTACTGCTGGGTGAGTGCGGCCTGGGTGTCGCAGACCTCGCTCTTCTGCCGGTCGGGGGAGAGCTTGCTCATCACCGGGTGGTCGGCGGTGTGGTTGTGGATGTGGTTGCCGAGGGCCTGGAGCGGCTTGAAGTAGCCGTAGTCGTCCTTGACGATGTCGCGGGTCAGGAACATCGAGACCGGCACCTTGAGGTCGGTCAGCATCTCGACGAACCTCGGGTCCTTCTCCGCCCCGTCGTCGATGGTGACGAAGACGACCTTGTCGTGTGTCGGCACCTCGCTGAACACCGGCACCGGGCCGGTCCTCGTCAGCTTGATCGGCTTGTCGGCCGGCGCGGCGGGCGCGGCCGGCAGCGGGGTCAGGCCCCACTTCGCCCACCCCGCGACGCCCGGGGCGGCGGCTTGGCCCGACGGGGCGGGCGACGGCGTCCCGGCCGGGGCGGAGGCGGCCGCGGAGGACGGCGCCGACGCTCCCGGCCCACCCCCGCCGCCGCACCCCGTCACGGCCGCCAGTATGGCCAGCGCCACCAGGCCGTACGTCTTCCTCACCATGCCCCCCGTCGTTCAGCGAACTCTCAGGAATGCACGCTACTCGACGTGTTGACGGGTGAAGGACCACCGGTGGACGGGTCGCCCGAGCAGCGCGGCCGGCGGTTCGGCGACCGGCTGCGGCTCCCCGCTCCACCAGGTGATCAGCAGCACCCGCTCCCCCGGCGCGGTGAACAGCTCGGCCCGTTCCGGCCCGGCCGGACCGCGCAGCGCCGGCAGCGCCACGGTGCGGACCCAGGCCTCCAGCTCGGCGGCCCGGCCCTCGGCGGCCCGGGCCTCCCACATCAGCGCGGTGGTCACGGCCGCAGGGCCCGGTGGGCGTGCGCGTGGAGGTCGGCGTGCGGGACGGAGACCTCGGTGACCGGCAGCGAGGAGTCCGCCGACAGGTCGAAGGACGACGGCGCGCGGTCGCGCCAGACCATCTCGGAGCCGAGCGCCGCCACCATCGCGCCGTTGTCGGTGCACAGGCCCGGCCGCGGCACCCGGAGCACGATGCCAGCCTTGTCGCAGCGCTGCTGGGCCATCTCGCGCAGCCGGGAGTTGGCGGCCACGCCGCCGCCGATCATCAGGTGGTCGACACCGTTGTCCCGGCACGCCCGCACCGCCTTGCGGGTGAGCACGTCGGTGACGGCCTCCTGGAAGGACGCGGCGACGTCGGCGATCGGCACCTCCTCGCCGGCCCGGCGCCTCGCCTCCACCCAGCGGGCCACGGCGGTCTTCAGACCGGAGAAGGAGAAGTCGTAGGCGGGGTCGTTGGCGCTGCTCAGGCCCCGGGGGAAGGCGATCGCCTTCGGGTCGCCCGCACGGGCGGTGCGGTCCACCACCGGGCCGCCGGGGAAGCCCAGGCCGAGCACCCGGGCGACCTTGTCGAAGGCCTCGCCGGCCGCGTCGTCGATGGTCGCGCCGAGCGGCCGGACGTCGGTGGTGATGTCCGAGCTGAGCAGCAGCGAGGAGTGGCCGCCGGAGACCAGCAGGGCCATCGTCGGCTCGGGCAGCCGGCCGTGCTCCAGCTGGTCCACGCAGATGTGCGAGGCGAGGTGGTTGACCCCGTACAGCGGCTTGTCCAGGGCCCAGGCGTACGCCTTGGCGGCGCTCACCCCGACCAGCAGCGCGCCGGCCAGGCCGGGGCCGGCGGTGACGGCGATGCCGTCCAGGTCGGTGGCCTTCACCCCGGCGGTGTCCAGGGCCCGCTGGATGGTGGGGACCATCGCCTCCAGGTGCGCCCGGCTGGCGATCTCGGGAACGACGCCGCCGAAGCGGGCGTGGTCGTTGACGCTGGAGGCCACCGCGTCGGCGAGCAGGGTGGTGCCGCGGACGATGCCGACGCCGGTCTCGTCGCAGGAGGTCTCGATGCCGAGGACGAGCGGTTCGTCAGCCATGGTCAGGGTCCTTCGAGTCGTGCGTCGAGTCGTACGTCGGTTGGTTCGAGGGGTGGTCGAGGCGCATCACCAGCGCGTCGACGTTGGCGGGCTGGTAGTAGCCGCGGCGGACGCCGACCGGCTGGAAGCCGAACCGCTCGTACAGCTGCTGGGCGCGCACGTTGTCCACCCGCACCTCCAGCAGCAGCTCGGTGCAGCCGCGCCGGGCGGACTCCTCGACCAGGTCGGTGAGCAGCGCGGCGCCGAGGCCCGTGCCCTGGTGGCCGGGGGCGACGGCGATGGTCTGCACGTCGCCCTCCGCGCCGATCGCCATCAGCCCGGCGTAGCCGACGACCGCGCCGTCGCCGCTGGTGGCGACGGTGTAGTGCCGGGTGCCGCCGGGGTGCGCCTCGGCGAGCTCGGACCAGTACATGGCGTGCGACCAGGCGTCCTCGGGGAACAGCCGCAGTTCGAGCGCCATCACCGGCTCGATGTCCCACCAGCGCATCGGCCGCAGGATGACAGCGGGGCTCACGCCGGGAGCACCGCCTTGTAGCCGGCCGGCACCTGGGCGTCCGGGCGGCGCAGGTAGAGCGGGAGGTTCGGCAGCAGCTCGCGGCCCGCGGCCAGCTCGGTGACGGCGAAGTCGGCCAGCGCGCCGGCCGAGACGTGCTCGGGCCCGCGGGCGCCGGGGAAGGCGTCCGGATAGAGCAGCGCACCGGCCCCGACGGCCTGCGGCTCGGGGGCCAGCTCGGCCGGGCGGTCCACGGACGGGCCGGTCACCCGGGTGCCTTCGGCGTCGTACGAGGCCCAGTAGACCTCCTTGCGCCGGGCGTCGGTCGCCACCGTGAACGCTCCGGCCAGGCCCTCGGTGCGGGCCTGGTGGGCGATCGCGTCCAGGGTGCAGACGCCGTGCACCGGCAGGCCGAGCGCGTGACCGAGCGCGGCGGCGGTGACCAGGCCGACCCGCAGGCCGGTGTACGGGCCCGGGCCGACGCCGACCGCGAGGTCGGTCAGCCGGCTCTTGTCCACGCCGGCCTTGCGCAGCACCTCCTCGATGGTCGGCAGGAGCAGCTCGCCGTGGCGCCGGGCGTCCACCTGGTACGACTCGGCGAGGACGGTGTCGCCGTCGTGGACGGCGGCCGTGACGGCGGGGGTGGCGGTGTCGAACGCAAGCAGCAGCACGGGTCCAAGGTTAGAGGGTCGGCCGGGCCCGCCGTCCGGTAGAGCTCCGCCGGAGCCGGTGAACACGCGATCGGATCGGTCCGAAAAGCCCGAGGGGACCTGGCACGATGGGCCCCAGGAACGGGTCCCGGGCGAGCGGTGGGAGCAGACGTGGCGAAGCTGGGTGCTGGATTGGCGGTCACCGCTCTCACCCTGGGGGCGATGGCCGCGGTCGGCCTGCTGGCCTTCCAGGCGAGCGGCGCCCAGGAGCGGGCGGTGGCGGCCGGGTACGTGCCCCCGGTCGCACCGCTGACCTCGGCCCACCCGACCGTCGCCCCCGCTCCCCCGCTGCCCGCCAACTCCGGTACCGGGCTGCGGGTGGTGTACTCGCTCGGCGCCCGCCAGGTCTGGCTGGTCGACCCGCGCAAGACGCCGCAGGTGCTGTCCTCGTTCGCGGTGGTTCCCGGCTCGGTGTCGCCGGCGGTCGGCAGCTACCCGGTGTACAGCCGCACCGCGGCCGGCACCGGCACGGACGGCCGGAAGATCGAGCACGTGGTGCGGTTCTCCCAGGAAGGCGCGGTCTTCGGCTTCAGCGCCGTGGTCGACGGGGCCTCCGCGGCCCCGGCCGCCCCGTCGGCCTCGCCCGACGCGTCCCCCGACCCGTCGCCGGACGGGGCGCCGGCCCCGTCACCGTCCGCCGCTCCCAACGGGAAGGCCAAGACCGGCGGCATCCGCTCCGGCCGCGAGGAGGGTCAGCTGCTCTGGGACTTCGCGCCGCTGGGCACCACGGTGGTCGTGGTCCCCTGACACCCGGGACGGCCGGGCGGCGGCCGGCGGCTCAGGCCGCGCGGGAGTGCTGCCGCTCGTCGGCCGGCTCGTCGGCCCGGTCGTCCCGGGCGTCCCGCTCGGCGGCCGGCCGCCGCTCGGGCGGGGTGGAGACCGCGGCGGCGGCGGCGCAGGCGGCCAGCAGGGTGCTCATGGACACGGCCGGCGGCGCGGTCTCCGCGGCGGGGGTGGTGCTCGTCATGGAGGATGCTCCCTAGTTAGGCACACCTAACCACAGCGCATCCATCCCATCACGCCCGGACGTCCGCCCGCAACACCTTCCCGACAGCCTGTCGGGAAACCGTCGTCACTCCTCACCCAGCCGGGCGAGGTCGACCCCGTCCCAGCGCGTGCCCAGCCCGGTCAGGGTGACGGTGCGCGGGTCGCCGTCCTCGGTGGCGCTGCCGCCGATGGCCCGCTCGATCCGCAGCTCCAGCCGGTCGTCCGAGAGGTCCTCGACCTTGCCCTCGCCCCACTCGACCACCACCACCGACTCCGGCAGCGAGACGTCCAGGTCGAGGTCCTCCATCTCGTCCAGGCCGCCGCCCAGCCGGTACGCGTCCACGTGCACCAGCGCCGGGCCGCCGACCAGCGACGGGTGCACCCGGGCGATCACGAAGGTCGGCGAGGTGACCGCCCCCCGCACGCCCAGGCCCACGCCGAGGCCGCGGGTCAGGGTCGTCTTGCCGGCGCCCAGCTCACCGGAGAGCAGGACCAGGTCGCCGGGCCTGAGCAGGCCCGCCAGCTCCCGTCCGAGCCGGTTCATCCGCTCGGGGGTGGCGACGGTGACGGTGGTCTGGGTGCCCATGGCGCGTGCGATGCCCTTCGTCCGGGTGCGCCGCCGTCCCTCGACGGCGGCTCCCGCTACGGTGCCACACCGCGGGCCGCTGCGGCGCACCGCTCAGTCCAGCAGCTCCCGGACGGCCTGCGGCAGCGGGGCCGCGTGCGCGAAGTCCACGGCCCGGCGCAGCACCGCGGCCAGCTGCCGGTCGACGATCTCGGGGCGCTCCAGCATCACCAGGTGGCCGGCGTCCGGGACGAGCACCAGGTCGGCGCCGGGCAGCGCGGCGGCGATCGCCTCGCTGTGCTCGGGCGGGGTGAGCAGGTCCTTGGTCCCGGCCAGGACGAGGGTGGGTACGCCGTCCAGCGCGGCGAGCGCGGCCCGCTTGTCGTGCGCCGAGAACGCGGGGTAGAACTCGGCGACCACGTCGATCGGGGTGGCGTCCAGCAGCTGCTCGGCGAACCGCGCCACCGACGGGTCGACGTCCTTGCCGCCGAACGAGAACCGGCGGTAGAACACGCCGGTCACGTCGGCACCGAAGCGCCGGGTGGCCTCCACCAGCTCCACCTGCCGGCCCAGCGCCCTGACCACCCCGGGCGCGACCCGGCGCAGCAGCCTGGCGCCGACGGCGGGCAGCCCGAGGGTCACCGAGTCCCAGTCGTCGGCCAGCGTGCCGACCAGGGCCACTCCGGCGACGCGCTCCCGGAACAGCTCCGGGCGCTGCTCGGCGAGGGCCATCACGGTCATCCCGCCCATCGAGTGGCCGACCAGCACGATCGGGCCCTGCGGCACGACCGCGTCCAGCACCGCGCCGAGGTCGGCGCCCAGCTGGTCGATCGAGGCGGGCTCACCGGCCAGGTACGAGCGGGAGCGCTCGGAGCGGCCGTGGCTGCGCTGGTCCCAGAAGACCAGCCGCATGTCCTCGCGGAGCAGCGCCCGCTGGAAGTGCCAGCTGTCCTGGCTGAGGCAGTAGCCGTGGCAGAAGACCACGGTGAGCGGCGGGGCGGCCGGCGCGGGGGCGGTCCCGAAACTCTTGCGGCTGCCGGCCCGGGTCAGCGCGCCGGAGCCGGCCAGCAGGCCCGGCAGCCCGGTCCGGTCCACCGGTACCTCACCGCGTCGGCGGGTGAACCAGCCCTTGCGCGGCGCATGCCCCTCCTCGGGGTGCACCTGCACCGGCTCGGGCCAGCCGGTGCCGTCCAGCTCCACGTACAGCTCGGTGCCGTCCGGCGCGGGGACGGTGCGGGGCCGTCCGCGCAGCGAGCCGAACGGCGCCGCGGCGTCCAGCTCCTCGCGGGCCCGGCGGCGCATCGACCGGCCGACGGTCAGCCGTTCTATCGCCACGCCGGCGGCGGCGCCGGCCGCCACCACGCCCAGCGAGATGCCGATCAGGCCGGCCCGGCTGACCCCGGCCGACGCCGAACCGGCGGCCTTCGCCACCGCGGCCACCGGGTTGCTGCTCACGCCGGACTCGGTCATGTCGTGGTGCTACCCACGTAGCGGCGCGGTACCCGGGCGCCGATCCGGGTGATGATCTCGTACGAGAGGGTGCCGCACGCCCGGCCCCAGTCCTCGGCGGTCGGCTCACCGTGCTCCCCGGTGCCGAACAGCAGCACCTCCTCGCCGACCGGCGGGGTGTCGCCGCCGAGGTCGACGACGAACTGGTCCATCGCGACCCGGCCCGCGACCGTCCGCCACTTGCCGCCGATCAGCATCGGCCCGGTGCCGCTGGCGTGGCGCGGGATCCCGTCCGCGTAGCCGACCGGCACCAGGCCCAGGGTGGTCGGGCCGGGCGTCGTGTAGTGGTGGCCGTAGCTGACCCCGTGCCCGCCGGGGACGGTCTTCACCAGCGCCAGCCTGGCGGTCAGCGACATCACCGGACGCAGCCCGAAGTCGGCGGGGTTGCCCACCTCGGGCACCGGCGACAGCCCGTACATCGCCAGGCCCGTGCGGACCAGGTCGTAGTGCGACTGCGGCAGCAGCAGGGTGGCCGGCGAGTTGGCGAGGTGCCGCACCTCGGGGCGCACGCCCGCCCGCTCGGCGTGGGCCAGCGCGGCCTCGAAGGAGTCCAGCTGGGCCTGGATCGAGGGGTGGCCGGGCTCGTCGGCGGCCGCGAGGTGCGACCACAGGCCCACCACCTCGATCAGGCCCTCGGCCTGCGCCCGCAACGCGGCGGCCACCAGGTCGGGCCAGTCGTGCGGCTGGCAGCCGTTGCGGCCCAGGCCGGTGTCGGCCTTCAGATGCACCCGGCCCGGCACACCGCACGCACGGACGGCGGCCAGCAGCTCGTCCAGCGCCCACCGCCCGCTGACCGAGACGTCGATCTGCGCGCGCAGCGCCTGCTGCCAGGGGCCGCCCGGTGTCCACAGCCAGCACAGGACGCGGGCCTGCTCCGGGCCGATCCCGGCCGCGCGCAGGGCCAGCGCCTCCTCCGGCATCGCCGTCCCGAGCCAGCCGACGCCGGCCGCGACCGCCTCCCGGGCACACCGCACCGCACCGTGGCCGTAGGCGTCCGCCTTGACCACGGCCATCAGCGCAGGGCCGTCGGTACGGGCGCGCAGCGCGTCCAGGTTGCCCCGCAGGGCGCCCAGATCGATGGTCGCCTCGGCTCGCGCCCCCTGCGCGAGGACGGCCGTACCGGTGGTGTTCGCAGTTGTCATCGCGTATCAGTCTCCCAGACGGCCGCCGCTGCCCCGTGAACGGCCCGCGGGGCACGGCCGTGGACCTGCGAGGACGCGCGGCGCGGGCGCCCGGGTTCCCGTGCGGGAGGATCAGCCGGGCTGCCCCAGGACCGCCCGCCAGGCCCACCGCAGCGAGGCCGCCACCTCCATCGCCGTCACCGGGGCGTCGCCACGGGCCGCCCGCCGCCCCGCCAGCCCGTGCAGGTACGCCGCCGCCGAGGCCGCGTCGAACGCCCCGAGGCCCGCCGCCAGCAGCGACCCGGCCAGCCCGGAGAGCACGTCCCCGCTGCCGGCCGTGCCCAGCCAGGGCGTCCCGGTCGCATTGACCCGGGCCGCCCCCGACCGGTCGGCCACCACCGTGGTCGAGCCCTTGAGCAGCACCGTCGCCCCGTAGGCCGCCGCCAGCCGCCGGGCGGTCGCCAGCCGGGCCGCCGCGAGCTCCGCCGCCGGCGGCAGGGCGCCGCCGTCCACCCCCGCGAGCAGCCGCGCGGCCTCCCCGGTGTGCGGGGTGAGCAGCACCGGCGCCGTCCGCCCGGCCAGCGCGGCCGGGCCGCGCCGGGCGAGCTCGGTCAGCCCGTCCGCGTCCACCAGCACCGGGACGTCGGCCGCCAGCACCTCGGTCAGCACCGGCCCGACCCCGTCCCCGCCGCCCGGCCCGGCGACCCAGGCCTGCACCCGCCCGGCCCCGGCCGGGCCGCCCGCCGTCACCAGCGCCTCCGGGAACCGCCGCACCACCTCCTCGGCCGCCGTCCCCGCGTACCGCACGGCGCCGGCCCCGCCGCGCAGCGCACCCGCCACCGACAGCACCGCCGCCCCGGGGTAGCGGGCCGAGCCGGCCGCGATGCCGAGCACCCCGCGCCGGTACTTGTCGCTCTCCGCCGTCGGCCGGGGCAGCAGCGCGGCAAGGTCCGCGTGCTGGAGCGCCGTCACCGGCGCCCCGGGCAGCACCAGCCCGATGTCCACCAGGTGCACCACCCCCGCGTACGAGGCGCCGGGGTCGATCAGCAGACCGGGCTTGTGGGTGCCGAAGCAGACCGTGACGTCCGCCCGCAGCGCGACCCCGGCGACCTCCCCGGTGTCGGCGTCCACCCCGCTCGGCACGTCCACCGCCACCACCGGGCCGCGCCGCTCCGCCTGCGCGTACGGCTGCGCCTCGGGCCGCAGCCCGCCCCGGCCGCCGATCCCGACGATGCCGTCCAGCACCAGGTCGGCCCGCTCGAACTCGGTCCGGTCCTCCGTCACCCGCCCGCCGGCGGCCCGCAGCGCGGCCAGCGCGCCCGCGTGCACCCGCTCCGGCGACAGCAGGACGGCCCGCACCCGCGCCCCGCGCCGGGCCAGCCGGGCGCCCGCGTACAGCGCGTCGCCGCCGTTGTCCCCGCTGCCGGCCAGCACCAGCACCCGGCTGCCGTACACCCGCGGCAGCAACTGCGCGCAGGTCGTGGCGAGACCGGCGGCGGCCCGCTGCATCAGCGTGCCCTCCGGCAGCCGGGCCATCAGATCGGCCTCCGCGGCACGGACCTGCTCGACGGTGTGTGCGTGGCGCATTCTTCGGCCTCCAGGGGCTGCTCAGCCTTCGGCGATCACCACCGCCGACGCTACGCCCGCGTCGTGACTGAGCGACACATGCCACGACCGGACGCCCAGTTCGGCCGCCCGCGCCGCCACCGTCCCGGTCACTTTCAGCACCGGCCGCCCCGAGGGCTCGACGCACACCTCGGCGTCCGTCCAGTGCAGGCCGGGCGGCGCGCCGAGCGCCTTGGCCAGCGCCTCCTTCGCGGCGAACCGCGCCGCGAGCGAGGCGATCCCGCGCCGCTGCCCCGAGGGCAGCAGCAACTCCGCCTCGGTGAAGAGCCGGTCCGCCAGCTGGGGCGTGCGCTCCAGGAACGCCTCGAACCGGTCGATGGCCGCCACGTCGATCCCGACGCCGATGATCACCCTGAACTCCTCCGTCGCAGCCGCCCGTCGCCCGGACCTTACGGCACACTTTCGGGTGAGTACCTCTTCGACCGCCCGACTGTCCGGGGCCGTCCACCTACCGTGGTGCGCGCCGAACCCCAGCAGGAGGGAGAAGGGCCGTGGCCGCCATGCCAGCAGTCGAGCACCCGCTGCCGGGGGACGACCTCCTCCGGGCGTTCCTGGAGCTGGACACCCCGCCGGGCTTCAAGGCCGAGCTGATCGAAGGGGAGATCGTCGTGACCCCACCGCCCGACGGCGACCACGAGGACGCCATCGCACGGTTCACCCGAGCCGTCGCCCGGCTGGCCGCGCAGGAGCTGTACGTCAGCGGAGGGAAGGGCATCACCACGCCGCGCGGTCGCTTCGTCCCGGACGCCGCGGTCGCGCCCGTGGGCCACTTCAGGGATCAGGGGCCCTGGGCGGACCCCACCGGGCTGGCCCTCGTCCTGGAGGTCACGTCCACCAACCCCGCCAAGGACCGCGAGGCCAAACGCCTCGGCTACGCGGCCGCAGGCATCCCCTGTTATCTGCTGATCGACCGCGACGAGGGCCGTGCCACGCTCTTCACCGACCCGATGGACGGGGATTACACCGTCCACACCCAGGCTGCCTTCGGCAAGCCTCTCGAGCTGCCGGAGCCGTTCTCGTTCGCTCTGGACACGACGTCCCTGCGATAGCCGGCCCCAGAACTCGACTCGGCCGCCCGGATCACGAGTCGGCCCGACGTCCGGCACGGCAACAGGCCGTGCCCGGCAGCGAACTGCCGGGCACGGCCTGTTGATCTCCTGTTCAGTAGTTGAACTTCTCGGGTGGCACGAACAGGCCTTCCGCCAGCTCGGGATCACCCTCTCCGAGCCCGGTCAGCACCCCCCACTGCACCTGAGGGAGCAGTGCCAGGTACGAGTCGTCGTCGACCGCACCCGCCCGACCCCAGAACTCGGCGATCGACACCCCGATCGAGCGCCCCGAGTAGTCCACGATGTGATCGTCCAGGCCCGCGACGAGCAGAGCTTCGAGGGCCCGTCCGTCGTGCCAGTTCGCGATGTCGATCGCGGCTGCATCCCGCCATCCCGGTTCCGCCCGGTCGGAGACCAGAAGGGACACCAGCACCTCGGCGCGGTCGTCCCAGTCCAGACTCCCGGTCCGGGTCAGGGCGGCGAGGAATTCGGCGGGCGGTGTGTACCCGTGATCCCGGACGTAGTGGGCAATCATCGCGGGGGCACAGTACGTCGTCCCCTCGACCCCGAAGATGTGGATCTCACCGGTGCCCCTGGCAGGCTCTCCGGCAGGACACAGCTCGCAGTCGTGGAGCCCCAGGGCCAGGCTCCGCGACCGCTTGGCCTCCTGTTGGATCCGCTCGAACTGCCTCTCGGTGACGGAGCTCCCACCCGGGAACTCGGAATCGCCCCCGAGCCACCCGATGGACGTCATGGCCAACGGGGCTTCGTCGTAGACGAAGGGAGAAAGGTCTGGATACTCAGCCATTTGCGCCGTTCTTGTAACCCGGGTAGCGGCACGCGACCCAGTGACACACACCCATGTTGGGCTCCAGGATGTCACTCAGCAATGTGTCGTCATTGACGATGATCGAGCCCAGCCGGTACCTGTGCGGCAGGCCGTTGTCGGACCTGTAGCCGAGCGGACTGAGAGTGTAGTTGGGGATCTCGTCCCCCGGTCCGTAGATATGCGGAGGGTTGTAGTTCGGGCCACCGGGACCTGCGATGGCCAGCCCCTTCGAGGCGTCCAGCTTGCGCCCGTCGTCGACGTACATGCAGACGATGGTCCCGTCCGGAACCCGCGTCGTTCCGTGTCCGAAGTAACCTCCGTGCCCGTGGATGACCGTGTCCCCGTCGGACCGCAGGCCGTCGGTCGGCTGGGCGACGTTCGCGTTCTTGTGCGGCGGCTTCCCGCCGCCCGGGCTCTCGCCCCCTCCGCTGAGCGTCGCGTCGCTGCTGGCAGCGGGCGTGGTGGGCTCGTCCCCGCCCTTGGTGGTACCCGACTTGGCGGTGCTCGGAGTATCGGTCTTCGGCGTCGTCGGGGCGGGATCGGCCGGTGCCGTGGTGGGAAGGTCGTCGCCGAGAAGCCTCCTGACGGCGCCGACGAAGCTGTCGCCCTCCTTCATGGCCAGCCGCACGGCCTTGAAGGCCTTGACGCCGGCTATGGCGCCCTTGACCAGCCCGACACCGTCGATGACGAGCGACCCGATCGTTCCGGTCCACTGACCGGCGACGTACGCGTCGGAGTTGGTGTCGATGTTGAAGAGGTCCGCCAACGGTGTGTCGTCGACGTAGCCCGTGTGCCCGAACTCCGGTATCAGGCCGAAGTCGTCCTTGTCCTCCCAGTAGTAGTTCCAGCCGTCGGAGCAGGCGTTCAGGAAGTCGGAACCGGCATTGACGGTCCACTGATAGGGATCGCCGATGATGCAGTCACCGACGCCACCGAGGAAGCTGCCCGCGTCGTTGGCCCAGTCCTTCAGCCAGTTGAGGCCATTGGCGTCGCTGCCGGTCGTGGGGTTGTTGGCGGCATACGTGTAGCCGCCCATCTGGTTCGGGTCCCCGATCTGGAACACCGGGTCGGCGGTCAGGAACCGGCCGACCACGGGGTCGTAGTTGCGGGCGCCCAGCAGGTCCAGGCCGCTGAGAGCCTCGGTGGGCTGGCCCAGGAAGCCGTTGTTGTCGGCCCATCCGGAAGGTGCCGTGCCACGGGGATTCCCGAAGGGGTCGAAGGCCCGCCTGGTGATCGCCAGGGTCTTGGCGTCGATCTGGAGCTGGGCCGTGCCCTGAACGTTCCTCGGCTGGTAGCAGACGGCCCCGCCGCTGGACCGGACGATCACCGTCCCGTCGGGCGCCCGGTAGTAGCGCTGGCCGGCGACGGCCTTGGTGGTGTTGTCGAGGGTGAGCTGCTCGGCACCGGAGAACAGGTAGAGCTTGGTGGTGGTCGGGGTGCGCTGGATCAGGAGGCCACCGCTGGCGTCATAGACGTAGCTGGCCTGCTTTCCGTCGGTGACGACGGACTCGGTTCGGCCTTCCTTGTCGTAGGAGATGCTCTGGTCGGACGTCTTGTTGCCGGTGACGCTGCGGCTCTTGGTGTTTCCGGCCGCGTCGTAGAGTGGAGCGAGCGTGCTGACGCCCGTGGTCGGGTTGGTGGTGCTCACCGAGCTGACGGTGTTGGGCTTCGCCGCCGCCAACGTTCCGGCACCTGGGTAGCTGCTGGTCTGGGTCGTGTTCTTTGCCGCGTTGCCGGTCACATCGTGCTGGACCTGCTGTGTGCGGTCACCCAGTTGGTTGTACTGCCAGTCGAGCCAGTACGGTGCCGAACCACCGATCGTCGCCGCGCCGGGCGTGGTCGTCCTGCAACGTGCGAGTTGACCCGCCGTCGCAGGCGTCGTGCCCTTGGTATCGGTCCACGCGGTGACCAGCCGGTCCTGCGCGTCGTAGGTGAAGCACTGGGTGTCCGTCGCGCGATCGGTGCCGCCGGACGACACGGTTTCGGAGACCGTGGTGACGTTGCCGGACTTGTCGTACCCGTAGCCGGTGTCCGAGATCGGATTGGCGGTGTTGGTCTGCAGGGTGACGCGGTTGGTGGCCAGCCGACCCGTTGCCTGGTCGTAGGTCTGTCCGGTGCGCAGTTGCTTGGCCGCCGGCCCGAGCGTGGTCTGCAGAACCTGGCCGAGCGGGCTGTAGTTGGTCGAGGTGACGTACGGCGTCGTGGGCGTACCCATGCTGTACAACCCGCCCTGCAGGTTGTAGCCGTAGCCCACGGTCTCGGCCGGAAGGCCGCCCTCGGTTCCGTACGTGGTGGAGGCCAACAGGCCGACGTTCGTGGTGTACGAGGGCGTGACACCGTAGGTGCCTGCGAGCTTCCCTTCCGAAGCCGGGATGACCACGCTGGTCCCGGTCGCCTGTCCGGCTGCGTTGTACCCGGTGACCTTGGTGACGTACGCACTGCCGTTCCGGCCGCCGACATAGCGAGTGGAGGCGACCGGGAGACCCTTGCCGAGGCTGTCGTAGGTCCACTCGGCCAGGAGCTTGGACGGGTCTGACGTACTGGCGCCCTCGTACTCGCCGGTCCTGCGCCCGAGCGAGTCGTAGGTGAACGAGAGCACCTGTCCCCGACCGTCGGTGGTCGTGGCGACCCGCCCGAGCTCGTCGTAGGACGTCCTGGAGGTACCTGTATTGGGATCCGTCTGGGAGATCGGCTGCCCGTGAAGGTCGTACGTGTAGGACCAGACGTTGCCGACGGTGTCCTTGACCGAGCCGAGCTGACCGCTCGGCGTGTACGTGTAACTCGTGGTGATGTCGGCGGTCGAGGCCTTGTTCGACGTTCCGGTCGACCACAGCGGGGAGTTGGCGGAGTCATACAGGGTGACGGAGTCATCGCCCTGCACCTTGAGGAAGGCGCCCGCACGCCCCGCCGTGTTGGTCGACCAGAGCTTGGCGGTACCGGCCGAGTCCCAGACGACGAAGTTGCCGTCGCTCTGCATCACCGCGTACGCACCGGGGTGACCCGCCGTGCCCGAGGACCACAGAGTGGTGCCTTCGGCCAGGGCTGTCAGCACTAGGTTGCCGTCCGCCTGCATAGCTAGTCGGACGCTCTTGGAAACGACAGAACTGCCCGATGCGATGGTCGAGTTGCTGGTCAGACTTCGATCAGCGGTCGTGTCCCGGGAAATCGTCGAGGTGCTGCGGCCCAGCGCGTCGACGTAGGTCGTGCTGCTCGGGCCTCCCTCCGGCAGCGTGCTGTCGACGCGGTCCACACCCTGGTAGGTCTTCGTGGACTGCCACAGCGTGCTCGCGAAGGACACCTGCTGAGTGGCGACCGAACGCCCCAGGCCGTCGAACACGCTGCGCGTGACTGAGGGTCCTGTGTTGTTCGTCTCGGCCCACAGGGTCGTGCCGGCGCTGTGAGCGACGTCGGCGTAGGGAGCAATGGTGGAAACGGCCCACCCGTGCGAATCGTAGAACGTGGACGACACAAGCCGTCCCGCCGAGTTGTCCGCAGTGCTCGACTGGGTCTGACGGGGACGGAGCAGCCCGTCGTAGATCGTCACACCGGTCGCGTAGGAGCCGTCCTCCCGCAGCGTCTGCGTCGTGACAGTGGACGGATCCGGATTGTCACCGGCGCCGTGGACCGCATAGGTGAAGACCAGATCAGGAGTCTGGTCTGCCTGCCTGCGTCCGGGCTTCCAGACATGGGTGCGGCGCCCCAGAGCGTCGAACTTCACATCGCTGACCCGGTTGTTCGCGTCCACCGAGTGCGTCACGGCACTCCGAGCGGGCGAGATGGTGCTGCTGGCCTCCCACCCCAGCGGGCTCCTGGTGGACAGCGAGGTCGGGAGGATCGAGCTGTCGGGGCCATAGGTCGTCGTCGTCACCGCCCCCACGCCGTCCACGCTTCTGGTGACCCGCCCGTACTTGTCATACGACAGGCCACCCACCGTCTGGAACTCCGGCTTGCCCGCAGCGTCGAACGACTTCACGGACTGGGTGGCGGTGAGGAGACCGAGGGACGTGCCGTTCTGCCCCAGAGAGCCGAACGCTCCCGGTGTGGTGACGCTGCCGTCGCCGTCGTAGAACATCCGCTTCTGCGAGAGGAGCGTCGTCTTCGTCACCGGCGTCCCGCACGGCCCGACGACGCCGATCGTCTCCTTCGGATTCATCAGCATCATCGGGTTGGCGGCCGGCGCCGACGCGTACGTCGTCGTGACGCAGGTCTCCTGGGACGGTACAGCGAGATCGCCCTTGTCGTTGACCTGGGAGATCCGCCCCAGGCTGTCGAACGTGCTCTTCGACTGGGTGGTCCGCCACGTGGTGTTGTCCGACATCAGCCCCATGGCACGGGTAGAGGTCGAGACAACCCGGCGCGCCGTCAGATCCGGCAGGACGGACAGCTTGGCCGGAGCCGGGTCCTGCGAGGTCCAGGCAGACCGGACCGCCGTGACGGTGACCTCCGTGGAGGGCTCGTCGGTCAGCGACTTCTTGACCACACTGCCGCCGGCCTGGGTGTAAGTGGCCGTCTCCTGCGGCGTGCCGGACAGCCAGGGACTGTCGCTGGCCTGCTCGCCCAGCGAGTTGGCGAGCTTGACGCTGCGACGGGTGCCGTCGGCCTTGTAGTCGCCGTCCATCCCTTGCAGGTACGAGACCACCGTCTGGGTGATCGGGTCCGGTGCCGCTCCGGTGGTGCTGGTGACGGTCCGGTAACCGCGGAACGCGCCCCAGGTGCGGTGCTGGTCATCCGTCAGCTCGGAGTCGTCCCGGTGCCAGGCCGCGCCACCGCTGTAGGTGTAGTTGGTGACACTGGCCGGGGACCCGGCCTTCGTCCGGTCGCTGTCGGTGACCTGGGCGACCAGGGTCTTGTGGAACCAGTCCTCGATCGGGTCCTTGCCGCCCGGGGTGTTCCAGAACACCGGGTAGCAGGCCATGGTGTTCGAGTCCGCCGAGGCCGGCATGGTGTTGTTGACCCGCGAGCACTCGGGCGCCCGGTAGGTGACGGCCACCGACTCACCGGTGTCGGTCTGGATGCTGGAGATCCGCGGGTGGTAGAGCGGCGGGGCCGCCGGGGAGAGCCCGTCGACGCGGTTGTCCATCTCGAGGCCGGTGAAGGTGACCGGGTCGAGGGTCAGGGTGCCGGTGCCGCCGGCGGAGGTGTCCTTGCCGGTGTGCTTGATCTCGGAGAGCCACATCACCGACTGCAGGGCGCCCGCGTTCTTCGGGTCCTGGGTCTTGCCGGTGACCGGGTCGTAGGTGCCGCCCGCGTCCGAGAACACCTGGCCCAGGTCGTAGGTGTCGACGTCCTGCCACCCGGAGGCGGTGCGGACCTTGGTGTCGATCGACTTCAGCCGGGTGGTCTGCCAGAACGTCGGCCCGCCGGTGAGGCAGACGCCGTCGGTGTCGTCGCCCTCGACCTTGTTCTTGTCCGTGGAGAGGCAGGTCAGGTCGTACGGGGTGTCCGGCCAGTTGGTGGCCGTGTCCTTGGAGAGGTTCGACTCCTGGCAGACGCTGTCCGACGTGGTGCAGCGCTGCGCGGCGTTGAACACGACCTTCGCCGCGGGTTCACGGCCCGCCAGCACGTCGGGAAGCTGGTACCCGTACGAGATCTGGGTGAGGCGGCCGCCCCGGGTGTACGCCGTGAGCGTGCCGCCCTTGTCGTCCTTGGCGACCTGGCCGTAGCCCATGTTGTAGTAGTTGGACTCGGTGGCGTAGTCGTAGCGCTGGACGTTGCCGTGCGGGTCGACCGCGAAGTCCAGGTTGAACCGGTACCCGGGCTGCTTGTCGCACTGCGAGTCGTTGCCCTTGCCGGAGTCGTAGCAGGGGTCGCCCGACTTGGGGTGGTAGATCGGCACGCCCCAGGCGCTGTTGGTGGCGCCGTCCGAGGTGGTGCCGGGCGCGTGGTTGAGGCCGAGGTAGTAGGCGGTGCCGTCGGTCGTGGTGACCTTGAAGTACTCGCCCTCCCACAGCCCGTTCGAAGCGCCGGTCAGCCGCTCGACCTTGGTGCCGTCGTCGTTCTGGAGGTGGTAGGCACCGGCGGAGTCCCGCACCAGCTCACCGGTGTGCGAGCCGAGCGAGATCGTGGCGTTCCAGCCTGCCCAGCACTCGTCGCCGGAATCCTCGATGCCCTGGTCCTTGCAGGCCTTGTAGGAGCGTTCGACGAAGCCCGGGCTGTAGCCCCAGCCGTCGCCGATCCACGAGGACTGCGAGTTGCGGGCCGAGGTCTCGCCGTCGACCGACTGGGAGTCGTAGGACAGCCCGACGGACGGTGCGGCGCCGCCCAGCGACGGCGGCACGGTGATCGGGTAGGAGTACGTGAAGGCGCCGGAGGCCGAGGCCGTCCAGGAGCCCGAGGCGGACAGCGAGGTCGCCCCGTAGTCGCCCTGCGAGCCGCCCGAACCGGCGACGGCCGCGACCGCCATCGAGGAGGAGCCGCCGGCGGCGGCCACTGCCGACGGCGAGGCGAAGGCGCTCAGCGCCTTCGGCTTCGCGGCGTTCGGCAGCGGGACCGTGCCCGAGAGCCTGCGCTCCTGCGGGTCGTTGGTGAACTCGATCGGTGTCTGCCTGCGGCAGGACGCCAGTTGAGGTGTGGTCAGTGCGCAGCCCGGCAGCGCCACCAGGCGCAGCCGGGAGGCCCAACCGCCGCCGTAGGCCTGCTCGATGGAGCTGTAGTCGAGGGAGACCGCGGCGCTGCCCGCGCCGGCCCTGCCGTCGGTGCGGGCGAGGCCGACGAGCAGGCCGTCGACGCCGGCGGCCTTGGCCTGCGGCCAGTCGGCGAGCTGCACCTTGACCGCCGAGGCCGGCGTCACCGGGGCCAGCGGGGCGACGAGGCCGCCCGCCCGGAGGCCGAGCTCCGAGACGGGAACGGACGCCACCGAGACCGGTGACGCCCCCGCCTTCAGGCTCTTGGCCGCCGAGCTGCCGGCCAGGTCGACGGTGGCCGTCGTCGCGCCGGGCCACTTCGCCGTGACCGGGGTGTGCGGCTTCAGTTCGCGCGCCCCCTTCGGTATCCCCGGCTTCGGCGTGGCGCCGGGGCTGTCCGCCGGGTGGCCCGGCACCTTGGGCTGCTGCTGGAGCGGATCGGCCGCCCAGACCTTGCCGGTGTAGCGGTACGGGCCGACGATGACGTCCGCGGCGATCGCCATCGGCGCCGCCAGCGAGAACGCGGCGACCGTCGCCACCGCGACCGTCCCCCGTCTCGCCCATCCCCTCCCCCGGGCACCCTGACGTTTCCGCACTCTCGCGCGCATGCGAATCATCCCCCAATGAACGATTTCGACCGGTCAAGACCTGAATGTGCGTCACCTGACGGCACGTCTGACCAGCGGGAACCGTATTGCCACGCACGTTCGACCCGCAATACCCTTCCCCCGCAGTCACATCGTTCACGCTCCCTGCCAGTCGCCGCAGTTATCTCCGCAGCCGAACCGGCGGTGAACAGAGCGTGCACAAATCCCGCACTTCTCAGGCAAGTTGCGGGGTGCGACGCCCACCTGACAGGCAGACATCTCTACCCGATCTACCAGAACCGAAGGATCACGTCGTGGGGGAAAACACCCGCGTCCCTCTCAGAGGGACGCGACCACTGGCACGCCGTCTTGCGCTCACCGCTGCGCTGACCGGTCTCGTGCTCGGCGCCGCCGGCCCGGCCCTGGCAGCGGACGCCCAGCCGCCGGCGAAGGCGGACAGCGCACCCAGTACACCGCTGAAAGCGGCCTCGGACCGGGCGAAGAAGGACGGCAAGCCCGTCGCGGTCGAGGAGCTGACGACCGAGACCTCCCAGACCGTCGCCAACACCGACGGCACCTTCAGCCTCACCACCCACATCCAGCCCACCCGGGTGCGGAAGAACGGCACCTGGACCGGCGTCGACCCGGCCCTGGCCAAGAACGGCGACGGCACCCTCTCGCCGAAGGCCACCCCCTCGAACCTGACCCTGTCCGGCGGCGGCACCGGCCCCCTCGCCACCCTCACCGACAGCAAGGGCCGCAGGCTCGCCCTGACCTTCCCGGTCACCCTGCCCGCCCCCACCGTCACCGGTGACAGCGCGCTCTACAGCGGCGTCCTGCCCGGCGTCGACCTCAAGGTCATCGCCACCGACCAGGGCGGCCTGCGCGAGGTCCTGGTCGTCCACGACGCCAAGGCCGCCGCCAACCCGGCACTGCAGTCCCTCAAGCTGGCCACAACCACCAGCAACGGACTCGCCCTGGCGGCCGACCAGAACGGCACCGTCACCGCGAGGACCGCCGACGGCACCACCGCCTTCGCCGCCCCCACCCCCGTCATGTGGGACTCCGCCACCCAGACCCCCGCCGCCGCACCGGCCCCGAAGGCCAAGTCGGCCGCCCGCGGCACCGCCGGCGCCGACGAGGGCGCACCCGCCGCCCCCGCGCAGCCCACCCGCTCCACCGAGCGCGAGCCCGGGACCGGCTCCAAGGTCAAGCCCATCGCCGTCAAGGCCGAGCCCGGCGCGCTGACGCTGACCCCCGACGCCGGCCTGCTGACCGGGCCGGACACCGTCTGGCCGCTGTACATCGACCCCTCGGTCAGCCCGGTCACCAACGGCACCAGCCACTACGCCACCGTCAGGGAGGGCTGCCCGGGCCAGGGTGCCTACGACGTCGCCCAGGACAACGGCGAGGGCGCCGGCTACCAGCACTGGAACGACTGCCAGGGCCTCTACCGGTCCTTCTACCAGATCGACACCAGCAACCTGACGGCCGACATGGTGGTCTCCCGGTCGGAGTTCCACCTCACCGAGACCTACGGCGCCAGCTTCGACTGCAACCACCAGGCTCCGGTCTCGCTGGCGACCGTCAGCGAGCTCTACTCCGACGTCACCTGGAACCACAACCAGCCCTGGGTCGCGGGTGACGGCTGGCTCGGCGGCACCCAGTACCCGAAGAGCTCCAACATCTCCAACAAGTGCGGCAACCACGAGGCCGTCTTCGACGTGACCGGTCAGATGCAGAAACTCCCGGGGCACAACAGCAACTGGACCGTGGGCATCTTCGGCAACGAGACCAAGTCGTCCGGCAACAACGACTTCATGCGGTTCAACACCAACCCGTACGTGGTCACGGTGTTCGACATCGCCCCGAACGCCCCGGACACCATCGGCGTCAGCCCGCAGCCGCACAACCCCGACAGCAACGGCTGCGACGGCAACCCGGGCTGGATCGGCAACAGCGGCACCACCGGCGGCGCCTCCAACATCACCCTGAACGCGCGCCTGTCCACCAAGATGAGCGGCGTCAACCTGCGGGCGATGGCCCATGTCTGGGACAACATGACCAACGACGGCAGCGGCAACGCCGCCACCAGGTCATGGCCCTGGACCTCCTGGGTGAGCAGCGGCGGCACGGTCTACGACAACCTCGGTTTCACCGCCGAGGACGGCCACCAGTACGGCTGGAACATGGTCGCCACCGACGGCACCCTCACCGGCCCCTCCTCGCCGTACTGCTACTTCAAGGTCGACCTGAGCGCCCCGAGCGTCCCGGCCTTCACCGACAACGCCGCCTTCCCGCCGCTCGGCGGCGACAAGGCGCCCACCGGCCACGCCGGCGACACCGGCGTCAAGGTCAAGGTCACCGCCAACGACCCCACCCCCGGCGGCTGCAACCGCGACGCCTGCATCAGCAGCGGCATCGACCGCTTCGAGTACTCCCTCGACACCAACCTCCCCGGCAGCGGCGCGACCAAGGTCGACGCCGTCCAGGCCGGCGGCGGCAACGCGAGCGCCGACATCCCGATCAGCGTCAGCAGCTCGCAGTGGGGCACCCACACCCTGTTCGTCCGCGCCGTCGACAAGGCCGGCAACACCCAGGGCACCGTGGGCCAGTACTCCTTCTTCGCCCCGTGGAACCCGAACGCCAAGGTCTCCCCCGGTGACCTCAACGCCGACGGTGTGCCCGACCTGGCCGCCACCACCACCGACGGCAACCTGGTGCTGATCCCCGGCGGCGGCACCGCCGACAGCACCGAGACCATCTCCACCCCGGCCAAGAGCCCCGACGGCAGCGGCTGGAACAACTACCTGATCGCCCACCGCGGCACCCTGACCGCGTCCATGGTCGACGACCTGTTCGCGTTCAACCGGAACACCCACAACCTGTACCTGTACGCCAACGACGCCACCACTCCCGGCGGCACCTCGGGCCACTTCACGCTGACCCAGAACATCGTCAACGTCAACAACGCCCCCTCGTGCCCCGCCAAGGGCTCCGACGGCACCTGGAACAAGGTCACCCAGATCCTCGCCCCGGGCAAGCTCTCCCAGATGGCCGACGTGCCCGACCTGATCACGGTCGACAACAGGGAACTCTGGTACTACCCGGGCACCTACCAGGCGGGGTGCAACCTCGCCCAGGGCGTGAAGATCGGCACCGGCGACTGGTCCAACACCACCCTGATCGCCCCCGGCACCGTCGACGGCGTCCCCGCCCTGTGGGCCCGCGAGAACACCACCGGCGCGATCACCAGCTACCCGCTGACCTTCGACGTCAACGGCGCCCCCACCACCAGCATCACCGCCCCCACCGGTTCCGCCCTGGTCTCCGGCGTCAAGGACGCCGCGGGCAAGAACATGTGCGCCGACATCAGCAACGGCCGGACCGACAACGGCACCCCGGTCCAGCTCTGGAACTGCAACACCACCAACCCGCAGAAGTTCGTCCTGGGCGCGGACAACTCGATCCACGTCCTCGGCAAGTGCGTGGACGCGGCCGGCAGCGGGAAGGTCAACGGCACGCTCATCCAGCTGTACGACTGCAACAACACCGGCGCCCAGCAGTGGGTCTCGGGCCCGGGCGGCTCCCTGAAGAACCCCCAGTCCGGCCTCTGCCTGGCCGACCCCGCGGCGTTCAACACCCCCGGCACCCAGCTCATCCTCTGGGACTGCCTCACCGACCACCCGGAGCAGAACTGGGCCGCCGCCACGGGCGACGTGCTGCCCGCCACCCAGGCGGCGCTCGCGCCGGGCGCCTCCAGCGCCGCGTACCCCGGCATCGGCTCCCCCGGTGACGTCAACGGCGACGGCTACCCGGACCTGTACACCATCGCGGGCAACGGGCGGATCAGCGTCCGGGCGGGCGTCAAGCCGCCGGCCGGTCCGACCGACCGCTGGAAGCTCACCGACACCTCCGACGCGGTCAACCCCGCCAACGCGCTGACCCTCAACGGCTCGGCCTCCTTCATCACCGACCGGGCCCACGGCAAGGTCCTCAGCCTCGCCGGCTCCACCGACTCCTCGGCCACCACGGCCAACCCGGTGGTGGACACCTCCAAGAGCTACACCGTCTCGGCCTGGGCCTACCTGACCAACACCAACGGCTACGCCAACGTGGTCGGCCAGTCCGGCACCAACGTGAGCGCCTTCTACCTGCAGTACTCGAAGGCCTTCAACGCCTGGGCCTTCGTCAGCCCGGCCATCGACTCGGCCACCCCCGGCAGCTACCCCGCCGTGTTCGCGAGCACCCCGCCCGTCCTCAACCGGTGGACCCACCTGGTCGGCAGCTACGACGCCGCCACCAAGGCCATGAGCCTGTACGTCGACGGCAACCTGGTCGGCACCAGCACCAACCCGTCGGCCTGGGCCTCGGCCGGCCAGCTCACCATCGGCAACGCCAAGAACGGCAACCCCTTCCCCGGCCGGATCAGCGACGTCCAGACCTGGACCACCGCACTCGCCCCGGGCGCGGTCCGCGCCGTCTACTCCGGCGTGGCGCAGTTCTCGGCCGTGCAGTCCCTGGGCTACCTCAACCAGCCCACCGACCGCTGGACGCTCGCCAACACCGCCGACTCGGTCCGGCCGGCCAACGCACTGACCCTGAACGGTTCGGCCGCCCTCGTCAGCGACCCGGCCCGCGGCACCGTCCTCGGCCTGCCGGGCACCAGCGGATCCTCGGCCACCACGGCCGGCCCGGTGGTGGACACCTCCAGGAGCTACACCGTCTCGGCCTGGGCCTACCTGACCAACACCAACGGCTACGCCACCGTGGTCGGCCAGTCCGGTGCGACCACGAGCGCCTTCTACCTGCAGTACTCGAAGGCGTTCAACGCCTGGGCCTTCGTCAGCCCGGCCATCGACTCGGCCAGCCCCGGCAGCTACCCCGCCGCGTTCGCGAGCACCCCGCCCGTCCTGAACAAGTGGACCCACCTGGTCGCCGTCTACAACGCGGCCGACAAGTCCATGAGTCTCTACGTCGACGGCAAGCTCGTGAGCTCGTCCGACAACCCGTCCGCCTGGGCCTCGGCCGGCCAGCTCACCATCGGCAACGCCAAGAACGACAACCCCTTCCCCGGCCGGATCAGCGACGTCCAGACCTGGACCACCGCACTCAGCCCCGCCGCCGTCGCCCTGCTCGACGGCAGCGACCAGCCCGTCCCGGTCCAGGTCAGCTGACCTGAGCCGGACAACACCGGAGGGGCCCGCCGCGATCACTCGCGGCGGGCCCCTCCCCGTTCGGTTCCGCCCTACTCGACGGTGACGGACTTCGCCAGGTTGCGCGGCTGGTCCACCTCGTGGCCCTTGGCGGTGGCCAGCTCGCAGGCGAACACCTGCAGCGGCACGGTCGACACCAGCGGCTGGAGCAGCACCGGGGTGACCGGGATGCGGATCAGGTGGTCGGCGTACGGGACGACCGCCTCGTCCCCCTCCTCCGCGATCACGATGGTGCGGGCGCCGCGGGCCCGGATCTCCTGGATGTTGGAGACGATCTTGTCGTGCAGGATCGACCGCCCGCGCGGCGAGGGCACGACCACGACGACCGGCAGCCCCTCCTCGATCAGCGCGATCGGCCCGTGCTTGAGCTCGCCCGCCGCGAAGCCCTCGGCGTGCATGTACGCGAGCTCCTTGAGCTTCAGCGCGCCCTCCAGGGCGACCGGGAAGCCCACGTGGCGGCCGAGGAACAGCACCGACTTGGCGTCGGCCAGCGAGCGGGCCAGCTCGCGCACCGGCTCCATGGTCTCCAGGACCTGCTCGACCTGCTTCGGCGCGTCGCCGAGCTCCTTGATGACGGCCTGGATCTCGTCGCCCCACTTGGTGCCGCGCACCTGGCCCAGGTACAGCGCCACCAGGTAGCAGGCCACCAGCTGGGTCAGGAACGCCTTGGTCGAGGCGACCGCGACCTCCGGCCCGGCGTGGGTGTACAGCACCGCGTCCGACTCGCGGGGGATGGTCGAGCCGTTGGTGTTGCAGATCGCCAGCACCTTGGCGCCCTGCTCACGGGCGTGCCGCAGGGCCATCAGGGTGTCCATGGTCTCGCCGGACTGGGAGATGGCGATGACCAGCGTGCGGTTGTCCAGGATCGGGTCCCGGTAGCGGAACTCCGAGGCGACCTCGACCTCGCAGGGGACCCGGGTCCAGTGCTCGATCGCGTACTTGGCGATCATGCCCGCGTGGAAGGCGGTGCCGCAGGCCACGATGACGACCTTGTCGACCTCGCGAAGCACCTGGTCCGGGATGCGCAGCTCGTCGAGGGTCAGCCGCCCGTCGGTGCCGATCCGGCCGAGCAGGGTGTCCGCGACGGCCTTCGGCTGCTCGGCGATCTCCTTGAGCATGAAGTAGTCGTAGCCGCCCTTCTCGGCGGCGGAGGCGTCCCAGTCGACGTGGTACTCGCGCACCTCGGCGGGGGTTCCGTCGAAGTTGGTGACGGTCACCGCGCCGTGGCGCAGCTCGACGACCTGGTCCTGGCCCAGCTCGATCGCCTCGCGGGTGTGCGCGATGAACGCGGCCACGTCCGAGGCGAGGAAGTTCTCGCCCTCGCCGCGCCCGACCACCAGCGGCGAGTTGCGGCGGGCGCCGACCACCACGTCCGGGGCGTCCGCGTGCACCGCGACCAGCGTGAAGGCACCGTCGAGCTGGCGGCAGACCGCCCGCATGGCCTCCGCCAGGTCGCCGTCGTAAGCCTCGGCGAGCAGGTGGGCGACGACCTCGGTGTCGGTCTCCGAGCGCAGGGTGTGGCCGCGCTCGGCGATCGCGGCGCGCAGCTGCGCGAAGTTCTCGATGATGCCGTTGTGGACGACCGCCACCCGCTCGGCGTCGTCCAGGTGGGGGTGGGCATTGGCGTCCGTCGGGCCGCCGTGGGTGGCCCAGCGGGTGTGGCCGATGCCCGTGGTGCCGGCCGCGAGAGGGGTCTCGGCCAGCGACTTCTGAAGATTGACGAGCTTGCCTGCCCGCTTGTCCGTGGCGAGGCTCCACTGCCCGTCGGAGCCCTGCGTCTGCACGGCCACACCGGCCGAGTCGTACCCGCGGTACTCCAGCCGCTGCAGACCTGCGATCACTACGTCCAGGGCCTGCTGGGGGCCCACATATCCAACAATTCCGCACATGTGCGCCAGCATATGCGGGCGCGCGTTCGGCTTCTCCCGCGGCCGGTGCCCCGACGGGTGACCGACACCACAGCACCGGCCCGGCTCCGTACGGCCCACAATGGAGCTCGTGCTGACCGAACTCTGTAGCCGGGGCGCTCCCGCCACCCCCACGCCCTCCCCGTACGTGGACCTGGACCGGGCGGAGTGGAGCGCCCTGCGCGAACGGACCCCGCTGCCGCTGACCGCCGAGGAGGTCGAGCGGCTCCGCGGCCTCGGCACGGCCCTGGACCTCGACGAGGTCCGGGACGTCTACCTGCCGCTGTCCCGGCTGCTCAACCTCTACATCCACGCCACCCACGAGCTGCGCGGCGCCGTCGGCACCTTCCTGGACGTCGCCGACACCGAGCGGGTCCGGACCCCATTCGTGATCGGCGTGGCCGGCTCGGTGGCGGTCGGCAAGTCCACCACCGCCCGCCTGCTCAAGGCGCTGCTGGCGCGCTGGCCCGAGCACCCGCGGGTCGAGCTGGTCACCACCGACGGATTCCTGCTGCCCAACGCCGAGCTGCGCCGCCGCGGCCTGATGGCCCGCAAGGGCTTCCCGGAGTCGTACGACCGCCGGGCGCTGATGCGCTTCGTGGCGGACGTGAAGGCCGGCAAGGAGCAGGTGTCCGCCCCGGTGTACTCGCACCTGGTGTACGACATCGTGCCGGACCGTCGCCTCACCGTGGAGCGCCCGGACATCCTGATCGTCGAGGGCCTGAACGTCCTCCAGCCGGCCCTGCCCGGCACCGACGGCCGCACCCGCCTGGCGGTCGCCGACTACTTCGACTTCTCGATCTACGTCGACGCCCGGACCGACGACATCGAGAGCTGGTACCTGTCGCGCTTCAAGAAGCTGCGCGACACCGCCTTCCAGAACCCGAACTCCTACTTCCGCCGGTTCACCGAAGTCCCGGAGGAGGAGGCGATGGAGTACGGCCGCCAGGTCTGGCGCACCATCAACAAGCCCAACCTGCTGGAGAACGTGCTGCCCACCCGCGGCCGCGCCACCCTGGTGCTCCAGAAGGGCGCCGACCACAAGGTGCGGCGCGCGCTGCTGCGCAAGCTCTGAGGGCAGGCCGCCCGGCCGGGCCTGAGAACTCGTCAGCGCGCCTCCCCGGGGAGGCGCGCTGACGAGTTTTCAGGGCGGGTGTCAGCCCAGGTGGATGCGGACCGCCTCGGCGAGGCGCCCGGCGACGGCCTTGGCCTGCACCTCGTCGGCGGCCTCGACCATCACCCGCACCAGCGGCTCGGTCCCCGAGGGGCGCAGCAGCACCCGGCCGGTGGCGCCCAGCTCCGCCTCGGCCTCGGAGACGGCGGCGGTCAGCTCCAGCGAGCTCGCCACCCGGCTCCGGTCGACGCCCTTGACGTTGATCAGGACCTGCGGCAGCCGGGTCATCACGTCGGCCAGCTCGGCCAGCGACTGCTTGGTCGCGGCCAGGCGGGCGCCCAGCATCAGGCCGGTGAGGGTGCCGTCGCCGGTGGTGGCGTGGTCCAGCAGGATGACGTGGCCGGACTGCTCGCCGCCGAGGGCGAAGCCGTGCTGCTTCATCTCCTCCAGCACGTAGCGGTCGCCGACGGCGGTCTGGACGAGGTCGATGCCCTCGCGCTCCATGGCCAGCTTGAAGCCCAGGTTCGACATCACGGTGGCGACGGCGGTGTTGCCGCGCAGGGTGCCGGCCTCGCGCATGGCGACCGCCAGGATCGCGATGATCTGGTCGCCGTCGACCTCGTTGCCGTCCGCGTCGGCGGCCAGGCAGCGGTCGGCGTCGCCGTCCAGGGCGATGCCGAGGTCGGCCTTGTGCTCGTGCATGGCGACGCGGAGCTTGTCGAGGTGGGTGGAGCCGACACCGTCGTTGATGTTGAGGCCGTTGGGCTCGGCGCCCAGCGTGTAGACCACCTCGGCGCCGGCCCGGGCGAAGGCCTCGGGGGCGACCCGGGCCGCCGCGCCGTGCGCGCCGTCGATGACGACCTTGACGCCGTCCAGGCGGTTCGGCAGGACGGCGACCAGGTGGGCGACGTAGCGGTCGAAGCCCTCGGTGTACTGCCGGACCCGGCCGACGGCCGCGCCGGTCGGGCGCTTCCAGTCCTCGTCGGTGCCGACGCCGTAGCGGTGGTAGTGCTCCTCGATGGCGTCCTCGATGGCGTCGTCCAGCTTGTGGCCGCCGCGGGCGAGGAACTTGATGCCGTTGTCCGGCATGGCGTTGTGGCTGGCGGAGAGCATCACGCCGAAGTCCGCGCCGAGCGAGCCGGTGAGGTACGCCACGGCGGGGGTGGGCAGGACACCGACCCGGAGCACGTCCACCCCGGCGCTGGCGAGGCCGGCGATCACGGCGGCCTCCAGGAACTCCCCGGAGGCACGCGGGTCGCGGCCGACCACGGCGACCGGACGGTGGCCGTCGAAGGCTCCCGCGTCACCGAGCACATGGGCCGCCGCGACCGACAGGCCCAGGGCCAGTTCGGCGGTCAGGCCCTCGTTGGCCACACCGCGTACCCCGTCCGTACCGAAGAGTCGTCCCATGCTTCCGTCCTTTGTCGCCCCTGCTGGCAAAATCATCCGACCGCTCCCGCCTTCGCACCAGGCCTGGGGAGCACGACGCCCCGGAGTACCTGAGGTACTCCGGGGCGTACGAGGTGCACCCGGGGGTGCGCACCACCTGGGCGGCACGCACCCCCCGGGGCGCAATTAGCGCTTGCTGTACTGCGGCGCCTTGCGGGCCTTCTTGAGACCGGCCTTCTTGCGCTCGACGGCACGCGCGTCACGCATCAGGAAACCGGCCTTCTTGAGGGCGGCGCGGTTGTTGTCCACGTCGGCCTCGTTCAGGGCGCGGGCCACGCCGAGGCGCAGCGCGTAGGCCTGACCGGAGACGCCGCCACCCGCGATGCGGGCCACGACGTCGTAACGGCCGTCGAGCTCAAGGAGCTTGAACGGCTCGTTGACGGTCTGCTGGTGCACCTTGTTGGGGAAGTAGTTCTCCAGGGTGCGGCCGTTGATCTTCCACTTGCCGGTGCCGGGGACGATGCGCACGCGGGCGATCGCCTCCTTGCGGCGGCCGAGGCCGGCGCCCGGGGTGGCCTCGCCGAAGCGGCCGGCCAGCGACTCAGTGCTGTACTCGGTCTCGGAGGTGTACTCGTCGACGTTCTCGTCGAACTCGACCTCGAGGGTGTTCTCGATGGCAGTCTCGGCCACGGTGTTCCTCAGCTCCTGCTTTTCAGTGATGGGGTTTGGTGGCCGGAATTACTGCGCGACCTGGGTGATCTCGAACGGCACCGGCTGCTGCGCAGCGTGCGGGTGCTGGTCGCCCGAGTAGACCTTCAGCTTGGAGAGCATCTGGCGGCCCAGGCTGTTCTTGGGAAGCATGCCCTTGATGGCCTTCTCGACGGCCTTCTCGGGGTTCTTGTCGAGCAGCTCGTCGTAGCGGACCGAGCGGAGACCGCCCGGGAAACCGCTGTGACGGTACGCCAGCTTCTGGGTCTTCTTGTTGCCCGACAGGTGCACCTTGTCAGCGTTGATGATGATGACGAAGTCACCGGTGTCAACGTGCGGCGCGTAGATCGCCTTGTGCTTGCCCCGCAGGATGGAGGCGGCCTGGGAGGCCAGGCGGCCGAGCACGACGTCGTTCGCGTCGATGACGTGCCACTGACGCTGGACGTCGCCGGGCTTGGGGCTGTACGTACGCACGGTCGTAGCCTTCGCTTTTCAGTGAGTGTGTCCTTGACAGGAGCACGCTGGACGAGTTGATCAGCCTTGCCCGCTCTGGACGCAATTCAGAGAAGGGCCGCTGAACATCGGCCTGGTGTCTCCGGCGTACCGACCTCTCACGTGAGATGGAGCGAGCCAATACGCACAACAAGGGCCCAGACTACCGGCCCGCACCGCACCGGTCAAAAACGCTCAGCCGCCGGGCTCAACGATCACGCACCACCCGGGTCTCGTCCCAGACCGGTTCCGGCGCCTCGTACACCCGCCCGTCCGACCCGAACACCAGGAAACGGTCGAAGCTCCGGGTGAACCAGCGGTCGTGGGTGACGCACAGCACCGTGCCGTCGAAGGCCTCCAGGCCCTCCTGCAGGGCCTCCGCGCTCTCCAGGTCCAGGTTGTCGGTCGGCTCGTCGAGCAGCAGCGCGGTGACCCCGGAGAGCTCCAGCTTGAGGATCATCAACCGGGCCTGCTGACCGCCGGAGAGCGACTCGAACCGCTGCTCCTCCTGCCGGTCCAGCTCGTACCGGCGCAGCGCGCCCATCGCGGCGCCGCGGCTGAGCGCGTGCTCCTCCTCGACGATCGAGCGCACCGTCCGGCCGAACAGCTCCGGGTGGGCGTGGGTCTGCCGGAAGTGACCGGGGACCACCCGCGCGCCGAGCCGCCAGGTGCCGCCGTGCCGGACCGACTCGTCCCCGGCGAGCAGCCGCAGGAAGTGCGACTTGCCGGAGCCGTTGGAGCCGAGCACCGCGACCCGCTCGCCGTAGTAGACCTCCAGGTCGAACGGCTTCATCAGGCCGGTGAGCTCCAGGCCCTCCAGGGTGAGCGCCCGCACGCCCGTCCGGCCGCCCTTCAGCCGCATGGTGATGTTCTGCTCGCGCGGCGGCTCCTCCGGGCGGCCGGCCTCCTCGAACTTCTTCAGCCGGGTCTGCGCGGCGGCGTAGCGGGTGGCCAGGGCGTGGCTGACCGAGGCCGCCTGGCGCAGGTTGACCACCAGCTTCTTGAGCTTGGCGTGCTCCTCGTCCCAGCGGCGGCCGAGCTCCTCGAAGCGGGCGAACCGCTCCTTGCGGGCCTCGTGGAAGGACTCGAAGCCGCCACCGTGCACCCAGACGCTGCTGCCGCCCCCGCCGAAGCCCGACTCGACGCTGATGATCTTGTCGGCGGTCCGGGAGAGCAGTTCGCGGTCGTGCGAGATGAACAGCACGGTCTTGGAGCTGGCCTTGACGGCCTCCTCCAGCCAGCGCTTGCCGGGCACGTCCAGGTAGTTGTCCGGCTCGTCGAGCAGCAGCACCTCGTCCGGGCCGCGCAGCAGGCACTCCAGCACCAGCCGCTTCTGCTCACCGCCGGACAGCGTGTTCAGACCGCGGAACTGCGCCCGGTCGAACGGCATCCCGAGCGCGGCGGTGGTGCAGACGTCCCAGTCGGTCTCGTAGTCGTATCCGCCGACGTCCGCCCAGTCGGAGAGCGCCTGCGCGTACGCCATCTGCGTCTTCTCGTCGTCCTGCGCCATCATCGCCAGCTCGGCGGCGTCCACCGCCTTGGCGGCGACGGCGATCCGCGGCGGCGCGACGGAGACCAGCAGGTCCCGGACGGAGGCGTCCGGCGGCAGCGCGCCGGGGGTCTCCCGCAGGTCCTCGCGGCCGGTGGTGCCGACGAACTGGCGCATCACGCCGAGCCCGCCGCTGACGGTGACGGTGCCGCCGTGCGGCTGCACGTCACCGGCGATCATGCGGAGCAGGGTGGTCTTGCCGGCGCCGTTGGCACCGACCAGGGCGACGGCGGCGCCCTCGCCCACCCGGAAGGACGCGTCGTCGAACAGCACCCGCCCGTCCGGCAGGTAGTACTCCAGGTGTGAAATCTCGACGTGTCCCATGGCCGCGATTGTGCCTGGGGCGGCGGTGGACTCCAAACCGCTTTTTTGTGTGGCGGTCCGGTGACCCCGGCGGCCCGGGAACGGGCTGTGCCATAGGATCCGCGATCATGAACACACCAGCCCAGGGCGGGTACGGCGGACGGCCGGGCCCTCCGGAGGAGCCCGACTGGTACGCCCTCGCCGACCGCAACGAGGCCGAGGCCCGCCGACGAAAGCGGCTGTTCGTGATCGGCGGCGGCGTGCTCGGCACGGCGCTGGCCGCCGGCGGCGTGGCCGCGGCCCTCGCCCTCACCGGCCCGGACGCCCGGCCCCCGGCCTCCGCTGCCCCGTCGCCGACCGGCGCCGCCACGGCCGACGCGTCCCCGTCCGCCTCGGCGAGCGCCGCCCCGCCGACCACCCCGCTCGGGGTGATCAGCTCCACCAAGTGGGACAAGGCGAGCGTCAGCGTCGGCACGCTCTTCCCCGCCGCGACCCTGACCGTCCAGGGCCGCACCTACACCCGGCTCGCCACCGACCTCGACAAGGACTGCACGGGCTCCGCCGCGGGCGGCCTGACCGAGGCGCTGACCGGCAACGGCTGCTACAACGTCTACCGCGCCACCTACGGCAACGGCGCCGGGCTGCAGGTCACCGTCGCCGTCGCCACCTTCGCGAGCGACTCCCGGGCGGCCAAGGCCAAGAACGACGGCAAGGGCAACGCCCTACCGCTGGTGAAGGACAAGGCCACGCCGTTCTGCCCGGGCGTGACGTGCGCCACCGCCAGGAACTCGCTCGGCCGGTACGCGTACTTCACCGTCGCCGGGCCGACCACCGGCAAGGTGGTCGCCGACGCGGACACGGCCGCGCCGCAGGCGGTCAAGGACATCGCCGCCTCGGTCTACGACACCCTGCTGGAGCGTGGCCGCGCCGGTCTGGCCGACCTGCCGGGCTGAGCCCGGCGGGGCGGCCCCGGCGTCAGCCCTCGGTGCCCGGCAGGGTCCGCATCCGGCGGGCCGCCCGGTTGCGCGCGGCGAGCTGGTCGTCGGCCGGGTAGCCGACCTCCTCCAGCGTCAGCCCGTACGGCCGGATCACGTTGACCGCGGAGTTGCGCACCCGGCCGGCCAGCACCTGGCCGGGGAACTCCACCGGCCGGTGCCCGTCGCCGACCAGCAGCATCGCGCCGACCAGCGCCCGCACCATGTTGTGGCAGAACGCGTCGGCCCGGACGGTGGCCACCGCCAGGCTGCCCTCCTGGGTCGCGTACCCGTCCACCGGCACCCGCTCCCAGTGCAGTTCCAGCAGGGTGCGGATGGTGGTCGCGCCCTCGCGCTTCTTGCAGTACGCGGCGAAGTCGTGCTCGCCGACCAGCAGCCGGGCCGCCTCGTTCATCAGGTCGATGTCCACCGGCCGGTCGTGCCAGAGCACATGCCCGCGCAGCAGCGGGTCGACCCCGCCGGGGTGGTCGGCGACCCGGTACGCGTACCGGCGCCAGATGGCGGCGAAACGGGCGTCGAAGCCGCTCGGGGCCTCGCCCACCCGGAAGATCCGGATGTCCGCGGGCAGCCGCCCGGCCAGGCGCCGGAGCAGCTTCTCGCCGTGGCCGGCCCACAGCTCCTGCGGCAGGTCGACGTGCGCGACCTGACCGCGGGCGTGCACGCCGGCGTCGGTGCGACCGGCGACCGTGAGGTCGTACGTCTCCGAGCTGCGGGTGACGACCCGCAGGGCGTCCTCGATCTCGCCCTGCACCGTGCGCCGTCCGGGCTGCCGCGCCCAGCCGGAGAACTCCGCGCCGTGGTAGGCCAGGTCCAGCCGGATCCGGACGTACCCGTCGGCGGGCCCGTCCTGCTGCGGCGGCGTCTGCTCGCAATCCTTGAGCACTGCTGAAAACTCCCCGGGGATAAAGGAACGGGCCCGCTCCCCCATCGCTGGGAGAGCGGGCCCGAGCTGCACCTGACGGTGTCAGGCGGACTCGACCTCGGTGGTCTCGTCGGCCTTGGTCTCGGCGGCCTGCTCGGCCTCCTTGACGGCACGCTTGGTGGCGCCCTCGGCCTCGCCGACGGCGGTCTGCGCGACGGTCAGGCCCTCGACCAGCTCGATCACGGCCATCGGGGCGTTGTCGCCACGACGGGGACCGATCTTGGTGATACGGGTGTAACCACCCGGGCGGTTCTCGTAGCGCGGCGCGATCTCGGTGAAGAGAGTGTGCAGCACCGAGATGTCGGTGATCGTCTTGCGAACCAGGCGACGGTTGTGGATGTCGCCCTTCTTCGCCTTGGTGATCAGCTTCTCCGCCAGCGGGCGCATCCGACGGGCCTTGGCCTCGGTCGTGGTGATGCGGCCGTACTGGAACAGCTCCCGGCACAGACCGGCGAGCAGCAGCGGCTCGTGGTGCGGGCCGCCGCCGAGGCGGGCACCCTTGGTGGGACGCGGCATGGATGACTCCTTGAATCTCCGACTGCGGCCGTACCAGGTACCGCAGCGGGCGGCCGGGCACTGTTGCCCGGACGACTTTCTTGCATCGATGCGGGGGCGACCCGCAGGGAGTCGCCCCCGAACCAAACTCCTAGTACTGCTCGGTCTCCGCGTAACCCGCGTCGTCCAGGTCGTCGGCGCCGAAGGCGTCGGCGGCGGCGGTCGGGTCGAATCCGGGCGGGCTGTCCTTGAGGGCCAGGCCCATGCCGGCCAGCTTCGCCTTGACCTCGTCGATCGACTTCGCACCGAAGTTGCGGATGTCGAGCAGGTCGGCCTCGGAGCGGGCGACGAGCTCACCCACGGTGTGGATGCCCTCGCGCTTGAGGCAGTTGTACGACCGAACGGTGAGCTCGAGCTCCTCGATCGGCAGCGCCAGGTCGGCGGCCAGGGCGGCGTCCGTCGGGGACGGGCCCATGTCGATGCCCTCGGCGTCGACGTTCAGCTCGCGGGCGAGGCCGAACAGCTCGACGAGGGTCTTACCGGCCGACGCCATGGCGTCACGCGGGCGCATGGCGGGCTTGGTCTCGACGTCGACGATCAGCTTGTCGAAGTCGGTCCGCTGCTCGACACGGGTGGCCTCGACCTTGTAGGTGACCTTCAGCACGGGGCTGTAGATCGAGTCGACCGGGATACGGCCGATCTCCTGGCCGGAAGCCTTGTTCTGCACGGCGGAGACGTAGCCGCGACCGCGCTCGACGGTCAGCTCCATCTCCAGCTTGCCCTTGCCGTTCAGCGTGGCGAGGACCAGCTCGGGGTTGTGCACCTCGACACCGGCCGGGGGCGCGATGTCGGCGGCGGTGACCACACCCGGGCCCTGCTTGCGCAGGTACATCACGACCGGCTCGTCGTGCTCCGAGGAGACGACCAGCTGCTTGATGTTGAGGATGAGGTCGGTGACGTCCTCCTTGACGCCCGGCACGGTGGTGAACTCGTGCAGGACACCGTCGACCCGGATGCTGGTGACAGCAGCGCCGGGGATCGAGGAGAGGAGCGTACGGCGGAGCGAGTTGCCGAGGGTGTAGCCGAAGCCCGGCTCCAGCGGCTCGATCACGAACCGCGAGCGGAATTCGTCGACGACCTCTTCGGTCAGCGAGGGACGCTGAGCGATCAGCATGTTTTCAGATCCTCCAGTTGTCTTCGGCACCCACTATTTGATGCCGAACAGAACCAGCGTACGGGGTCCTGCGCGAACAGGACCCCGTACGTGGTGTAAAGCAACCTGCGTGCCCGAAGGGCGCTGCGTCAGACGCGGCGGCGCTTCGGCGGACGGCAGCCGTTGTGCGGGGTGGGGGTGACGTCCTGGATCGAGCCCACCTCCAGGCCGGTGGCCTGGAGCGAGCGGATCGCGGTCTCGCGGCCGGAGCCCGGACCCTTCACGAAGACGTCGACCTTGCGCATGCCGTGCTCCTGCGCGCGACGGGCAGCGGCCTCGGCGGCCATCTGCGCGGCGAACGGGGTGGACTTGCGCGAGCCCTTGAAGCCGACGTGACCGGCAGAGGCCCAGGAGATCACGTTGCCCGAGGGGTCGGTGATCGAAACGATGGTGTTGTTGAACGTGCTCTTGATGTGGGCGTGCCCGTGAGCGACGTTCTTCTTCTCCTTGCGGCGGATCTTCTTCGCGCCGGCAGCCTGACGACCCTTGGGGGGCATAAGTCTGTATCTCCTACTGAGGTGGTCGGTCCGCTATCCCGCGGGCCGGAGGGATGTCCGGTTACGGGACGGACTACTTCTTGCCCGGCTTCTTCTTACCGGCAATCGCGCGACGCGGGCCCTTGCGGGTACGCGCGTTGGTGTGGGTGCGCTGACCGCGGACGGGCAGGCCGCGGCGGTGACGCAGACCCTCGTAGCAGCCGATCTCGACCTTGCGGCGGATGTCGGCGGCGACCGAACGGCGGAGGTCACCCTCGACCGTGTAGTTGGCGTCGATCCACTGCGCGAGCTTCACGAGGTCTTCCTCGGAAATGTCGCGGACCCGGATGTCGGGGTTCACGCCCGTCTCGGCCAGCGACTGCTGGGCGCGGGTACGGCCGATGCCGTAGACGTACGTGAGGGCGATCTCGATCCGCTTCTCACGGGGGAGATCAACGCCGGCGAGGCGTGCCATTCATGGCTCCTGTGGTTCTTCAGAGGTCTTACGGGGTACCTACTCCAACACCTCTCGGCGAGGGAGCCCCGGCCTCTGACCGGGGGTGGCAGTCCGTCCCGCGAGGGACGGATCGGGCAGCCCGCGTTATGACGTTGTGCGCGTCGCGCGAAGTACTACGAGAAATGCGGGGAGAGAGATCAGCCCTGGCGCTGCTTGTGGCGCAGGTTGTCGCAGATCACCATGACCCGGCCGTGACGGCGGATCACCTTGCACTTGTCGCAGATCTTCTTGACGCTCGGCTTGACCTTCATGGTTCAGGTTCTCCGGGTCTAGATCTGACAGGTTCTTACTTGTACCGGTAGACGATCCGGCCGCGAGTCAGGTCGTAAGGGCTGAGCTCCACGACAACCCGGTCGTCCGGGAGGATACGGATGTAGTGCATCCGCATCTTGCCGCTGATGTGCGCGAGGACCTTGTGACCGTTCTGCAGCTCGACCTTGAACATGGCGTTCGGAAGAGACTCGATCACGGTGCCCTCGATCTCAATGGCGCCTTGCTTCTTTGCCATGAACTGCGAGATCCACCTTCCGGGGCCGGCTACCGCATGCGGCACGCTCGTGTGCGAGCCTGGGTCCACCCCAACCCTCACGGGAAGAGGGCGTGCCGAAGCACGCTACGAGTGAGCCGACGCATCAGTCTACGTCAGGCAGCAACCCGACGCCAAAACGATGCCGACCGGTCACGCTCAGTACGTGGCGCCGACCGACACGGGCTCGACCACCGCGGTGCAGGACGCGCAACGGCGGGCCGCCTGCGGGATCTCGGTCAGGCACTCCGGGCAGGGGCGCTTCGGGGTCTTCGGCTTCTTCGGCAGGTAGCGGGCGGTCGCCTTGGTGACCGGCAGCACCACGCAGAAGTAGAGCACCGCGGCGGTCATCAGGAACGCGATCAGCACATTGAGGAACTGGCCGTACGGGAAGGTGACCCCGGCCACGGTGAACTTGTAGCTGCTGAAGTCGCCGGCCGCGCCGACCACCACGCCGACCAGCGGGGTGAGGAAGGCCGACACGAAGCCGGTCACCACGCCGGTGAAGGCGGCACCGATCACGACACCGACCGCCATGTCGATGACGTTGCCGCGCATCATGAAGTCCCGGAAGCCCTTGAGCACTGCTCGCCCCTTGTGTCGTCGTGGTCGTCAAAGGCGGGATCCTAGCGAAAACTCTCCCCGGTATCAAAATAGGACAAAGGGCCTGGGGGCCGAAAGCCCCCAGGCCCTGAGACCGTTTCGATCAGGCCAACGGGTCCGGAGCTGCGGTGATACCCAGCTTGGCGAGCTCGGCCCGGCCGCCGTCGAAGGCGGTCAGCACCAGCGGACCCTGCTCGGTGACGGCCACCGAGTGCTCCCAGTGCGAGGCCCAGGTGCCGTCGTCGGTGACGACCGTCCAGTCGTCCTCCAGCGTGGTGGTGTGCGGGGTGCCGAGGCCGACCATCGGCTCGATCGCCAGCACCGTGCCGGGGATCAGCTTGGGGCCCTTGCCGCGGCCGGCGACGTAGTTCAGCACGTGCGGCTCCATGTGCATCGCGGTGCCGATGCCGTGGCCGCCGTACCCCTCGGTGATGCCCCACTTGCCCTTGGGCGGCAGCGGCTGGCGGCGGATGTAGCCCTCGATCGCCCGGGAGACGTCGACCAGCCGGTTGCCCTTCTTCATCTGGGCGATGCCGGCCCACATCGAGCCCTCGGTCACCCGGCTCAGCAGCGCGTGCTCGGGGGCCACCTCGCCGACCGGGACGGTGATGGCCGCGTCGCCGTGCCAACCGTCCACGATCGCACCGCAGTCGATCGAGATCAGGTCGCCCTCGCGGAGCACCCGCTCGCCGGGGATGCCGTGCACCACCTCGTTGTTGACCGAGGCGCAGATCACCCCGGGGAACCACAGTCCGCCGTGGTGCGCGCGGAAGTTCGAGGTGGCGCCGTGGTCGGCGATCACCTTCGCCGCGATGTCGTTGAGCTCCTGGGTGGTCACACCCGGGGCGACCGCCTCCCGGCAGGCCTTGAGCGCTTCGGCGACGACCAGCCCGGCCACTCGCATCTTCGCGATCTGCTCGGGGGTCTTGATCTCCACCATCCGGTCACGCCTTCCACTGTTCGTCGCGCACCCGGTCCTTGCCGGGCGGCCGTGCTGCCTACCACCGTACGACGCCGGAAACGGCCGGGGTGCCCCGTGCGGGGCACCCCGGCCGTTTCACTGGCACTGCGAGGACGCTCAGGCGTCCTTGTTCTTCTCCAGCGCGGCGATCGCCCGCGCGGTGACCTCGTCCACCTTGCCGAGGGCCGGGATGGTCACCAGCAGGCCCTGCTGCGCGTAGTAGTCGATGATCGGCTCGGTCTCCGTGTGGTAGACCTCAAGCCGGGTCCGCACCTTGTCCTCGGTGTCGTCCGGACGCTGGTACAGCTCACCACCGCACTCGTCGCAGCGGCCCTCCTCCTTCGACGGGTTGTAGACCACGTGGTACACGTGGCCCCCGTCGTTGCGGCAGAGCCGGCGGCCGGCGATCCGGTTGACGACCTCGTCCTCGGGGACCTCCAGGTCGAGCACACCGTCCAGGGAGATGGCCTGCTCGGCCAGGAACTCGTCCAGGGCCTTGGCCTGGCCGATGTTCCGCGGGAAGCCGTCGAGCAGGAAGCCGTTGGCGGCGTCCGGCTGGAGCATGCGGTCCTTGGCCATCCCGATGGTGACCTCGTCCGGCACCAGACGACCCTCGTTCATGTACGCCTTGGCCTCGAGCCCCAGCGGGGTGCCCTGGCTGATGTTGGCGCGGAACAGGTCTCCGGTGGAGATGTGCGGGATGGACAGGGTCTTGGCCAGGACATGCGCCTGAGTACCCTTCCCGGCCCCGGGAGGCCCGACGAGGACGATTCGCATCAGCGGAGGAACCCTTCGTAGTTACGCTGCTGGAGTTGGCTCTCGATCTGCTTGACAGTTTCGAGGCCCACGCCGACGACGATGAGGACGCTGGTGCCGCCGAACGGGAAGTTGGTCTGCTGTCCGAAGGCGACCAGGGCGATCATCGGGATCAACGCGATCAGACCCAGGTAGAGCGAACCCGGCCACGTGATACGGGTGAGCACGTAGTTCAGGTACTCGGCCGTCGGTCGGCCGGCCCGGATACCCGGGATGAACCCACCATACTTCTTCATATTGTCGGCAACTTCTTCGGGGTTGAAGGAGATGGCCACGTAGAAGAAGGCGAAGAACACGATCAGCACGAAGTACGTGATCATGTAGACCGGGTGGTCGCCCTTGACGAAGTTTGTCCGGATCCAGGTCGCCCAGCCGGCCTGGCTGTTGGTGAGCTGAACCACCAGGGCCGGAATGTAGAGGAGCGAGGAGGCGAAGATGACCGGGATCACACCCGCCTGGTTCACCTTCAGCGGGATGTAGGTCGAGGTGCCGCCGAACGCCTTCCGCCCGATCATGCGCTTCGCGTACTGCACCGGAATCCGGCGCTGTGCCTGCTCCACGAAGATGACCAGGCCGACCACGACGATGCCGACCGCGATGACGCTGAAGAACTCGACCCAGCCGCCGCCGATGGTGCCGGACTGCTTGATCTGCCACATCGAGCCGGGGAAGCCGGCCGCGATGGAGGTGAAGATCAGGATGGACATGCCGTTGCCGATACCGCGGTCGGTGATCAGCTCACCCAGCCACATGATCACCGTGGTGCCCGCGGTCATCGTGATGACCATGGTGGCGATCCGGAAGACGGACTGGTCCGGCACGACCTGGTCGGCGTAGGCGCAACCGCTGAACAGGGCGCCGCTGGAGGCCGTCGCGACGATGCCGGTGCCCTGGAGCACGGCGAGCGCGATGGTCAGGTAGCGGGTGTACTGGGTGATCTTCGCCGTACCGGCCTGGCCCTCCTTCTTCAGCGCCTCGAGCCGGGGAATGACCACGGTGAGGAGCTGGAGGATGATGCTGGCCGTGATGTACGGCATGATGCCGAGCGCGAAGATCGTCAGCTGCAGCAGCGCATTTCCGCTGAAGAGGTTCACCAGGGCGAACAGGCCACCTGGCTTGTCCGACAGACACTGGTTGACGGCAACAAAGTTGACGCCCGGTACGGGAATGTGCGCGCCCGCCCTGAACAGCACCATGATGCCCAGCGTGAACAGCAGCTTCTTGCGCAGGTCGGGCGTCTGGAACGCCCGCGCGAACGCACTGAGCACGGTGCCTCCTGCGCCTCCCGCACATCGTCGGCGGGAGGGTCGGTCCTGAATGGGGAGTGGATTGCGCGCCCCCGTACGGGCTGGGCACAGGCAAGCCTGGCGCCAGCGTACAAGGGAACTCCACGGACTCTAACAGTGCGCGGCCATCGGGCAGAAGCTTGAGCCGTTCCTCCCCCACTGACGGGGTACGGCTTGCCCGGTTTTGACACACAATTCGCCCACAAATGCAGCAGGCCCCGCACCTCCCTTTCGGGAAGTGCGGGGCCCTGGGGTCAACAGGCTCAGAGGAGCTCGGTGACGGTGCCGCCGGCGGCGGTGATCTTCTCGGCCGCGGAGCCGGAGACGGCGTCGACCGTCACCTGCAGCGCCACCGCGATGTCGCCCTGGCCGAGGACCTTGACGAGCTCGTTCTTGCGAACGGCGCCCTTCTCGATCAGGTCGGCCACGGTGACCTCGCCACCCTGCGGGTAGAGCTCGGCCAGCTTGTCCAGGTTCACGACCTGGAACTGCTTGTGGGCCGGGTTCTTGAAGCCCTTCAGCTTCGGCAGGCGCATGTGGAGGGGCATCTGGCCACCCTCGAAGCGCTGCGGAACCTGGTAGCGGGCCTTGGTGCCCTTGGTACCACGACCTGCGGTCTTACCCTTGGAACCTTCACCACGACCCACACGGATCTTGGCGGTCTTGGCACCCGGGGCAGGCTTCAGGTTGTGGACCTTCAGCGGAGAGTCCGCCATGTCAGTCAACCTCCTCGACCGTGACGAGGTGACGGACAGTCTGGGCCATCCCGCGGATCTCGGGACGGTCCTCCTTCACGACCACGTCGTTCATCCGCTTGAGACCAAGCGAACGAAGGGTGTCACGGTGGTTCTGCTTGCTACCGATGTAGGACTTGGTCTGCGTGATCTTGAGGCGAGCCATCAGGCGCTCACCCCTGCAGCACGCGCCCGCAGCAGAGCGGCGGGAGCCACGTCCTCCAGCGGCAGGCCACGGCGGGCAGCGATCTCCTCGGGGCGCACGAGGCCCTTCAGAGCAGCCACCGTGGCGTGCACGATGTTGATCGCGTTGTCCGAGCCGAGCGACTTCGACAGGATGTCGTGGACGCCGGCGCACTCCAGGACGGCACGCACCGGGCCACCGGCGATAACGCCGGTACCGGGGGAAGCCGGCTTCAGGAGCACGACGCCAGCGGCCTTCTCGCCCTGGATCGGGTGCGGGATGGTGCCCTGGATACGGGGGACCTTGAAGAAGTTCTTCTTGGCCTCCTCAACGCCCTTGGCGATGGCGGCCGGAACCTCCTTCGCCTTGCCGTATCCGACACCCACGGTGCCGTCACCGTCGCCCACCACGACCAGCGCGGTGAAGCTGAAACGACGACCACCCTTGACAACCTTGGCGACTCGGTTGATCGCTACGACGCGCTCAACGTAAGCAGTCTTCTCGACGGCGGGAGCGTTGCCCCGGTCGTCACGCTTACGGTCACGCCGCTCGCCACCGCCGGTGCCGCCGCCGGCGCCGCTACCGCGGCGCTGGGGTCCAGCCATTGGAATTACCTCTCTCGATTACGTCCGTCGACTGAGCCGACGAGCGGCTTAGAAGTCGAGCCCGGCCTCACGAGCCGCGTCCGCCAGGGCGGCGATGCGGCCGGCGTACCGGTTGCCCGCGCGGTCGAAGACGACCGACTCGATGCCGGCGGCCTTGGCGCGCTCGGCGACCAGGGCTCCGACCTTCTTGGCCAGCTCGGTCTTGTCGCCCTCGTTGCCACGGATGGAAACATCGAGGGTGGACGCCGACGCCAGGGTGTGACCCTTGGCGTCGTCGATGACCTGGGCGACCATGTGACGGTTCGAGCGGGTCACCACGAGCCGCGGACGCAGCTCGGTGCCGGTGACGCGCTTGCGAACGCGGATGGCGCGGCGCTTGCGGGCGGCGTTCTTGTAGGCGTTGCCCTTGCCGATCTTGACAGAGACGCTCATCGCTTACTTACCACTCTTTCCGACCTTGCGGCGGATGACCTCGCCCGCGTACTTGACGCCCTTGGCCTTGTACGGGTCAGGCTTGCGCAGCTTGCGGATCTTGGCCGAAACCTCACCCACGAGCTGCTTGTCGATCCCGTCCACGTGGAACTTGGTGGGCGACTCGACCACGAAGGAGATGCCCTCCGGGGCCTCGATCAGGATCGGGTGGCTGTAGCCGAGCTGGAACTCCATGTCGGAGCCCTTCGCTGCGACTCGGTAACCAACACCGCTGATCTCCAGCGACTTGCGGTAGCCCGCGGTCACGCCGGTGATCATGTTCGCCACCAGCGTCCGCGACAGGCCGTGAAGGGCCTTCGACTGACGCTCGTCGTTCGGGCGGGTGACGAGCAGGGTGCCGTCCTCGCCCTTGCCGATCTCGATCGGCGCGGCGACGACGTGGGTGAGGGAGCCCTTGGGGCCCTTCACCGACACCTCGCGGCCATCGATGGTGACGTCCACGCCGGCGGGAACCGGGATGGGCAGCCGTCCAATGCGAGACATTGCTGTACCTCCGTTTCCCGAATTACCAGACGTAGGCGAGAACTTCTCCGCCTACGCCCTTCTTGGCGGCCTGCTTGTCGGTGAGGAGACCCGAGGACGTGGAGATGATCGCCACGCCCAGGCCGCCGAGCACCTTCGGCAGGTTGGTGGACTTTGCGTAAACGCGCAGACCCGGCTTGCTGATGCGCTTGATGCCGGCAATGGAGCGCTCACGGTTGGGACCGAACTTGAGCTCGATGGTCAGCTTCTTGCCGACCTCGCCCTCGGCCGGCTCCTCAACCTTGTAGGAGGAGATGTACCCCTCCTGCTGCAGGATCTCGGCGACATGCGCCTTGATCTTGCTGGCCGGCATCGCCACGGTGTCGTGGTACGCCGAGTTCGCGTTACGCAGACGCGTGAGCATGTCTGCGATGGGGTCGGTCATGGTCATGATGGCCTCAGGCCTCTCTCGCCGTGGTTTCTCCGCGCCAGGTCCCCCTCCGCGCACTCGCTAAAGAGTGCGAAAGGGGCACAAGCGCAGGGGACCTGCGGCGTAGTAAGACTGGGTGCGAGCCCTCAGAAGAGAGCCGCGAGCACCTATAGGAGATGCTGCGGCAGGGGGCCCGACCCCACTACCTTACGGGATTCCGTACGGAGACCCAAAAGACGGGGGTCGGGCACCACTGCATCGCGTTGGTGTGCCTGGCGCTCCGGGGTTACCAGGAGCTCTTGGTCACGCCCGGCAGCTCGCCGCGGTGCGCCATCTCACGGAGGCACACACGGCACAGGCCGAACTTGCGGTACACCGAGTGCGGGCGGCCGCAGCGCTGGCAACGGGTGTAAGCCCGAACGCCAAACTTCGGCTTGCGCTCGGCCTTTGCGATCAGGGCCTTCTTCGCCATGCTCACGCCTCCTTGAACGGGAAGCCCAGAGCGCGAAGCAGCGCCCGGCCTTCATCGTCGGTCTGAGCGGTGGTCACGACGGTGATGTCCATACCGCGCTGACGGTCGACCTTGTCCTGGTCGATCTCGTGGAACATAACCTGCTCGGTCAGACCGAACGTGTAGTTGCCACGGCCGTCGAACTGCTTGGGCGAGAGGCCGCGGAAGTCACGGATACGCGGCAGAGCCAGCGACACCAGACGGTCCACGAACTCCCACATGCGGTCACCACGGAGGGTGACGTGGGCGCCGATCGGCTGCCCCTCGCGGAGCTTGAACTGCGCGATGGACTTGCGGGCCTTGGTCACGGCCGGCTTCTGGCCGGTGATCGCGGTCAGGTCCTTGATCGCGCCCTCGATCAGCTTGCTGTCACGGGCTGCCTCACCGACACCCATGTTGACCACGACCTTGACCAGGCCGGGGATCAGCATGACGTTCTCGTACGAGAACTCCTCGCGCAGCTGGCCCTTGATCTCGGAGTTGTAACGCTCCTTGAGGCGGGGGGCCACCTTCTCAACAGTCGTCTCAGACATCAGATGTCCTCACCGGTCCGCTTGGCAACGCGGATCTTGTTGCCCTCGTCGTCGAAGCGGTAACCAACGCGGGTGACGACCTTCTTGCCGTCCTTCTCAACGACCAGCTGGACGTTGGAGACGTGCACCGGGGCCTCGACGGTGACAATGCCACCCTGAGTGCCCGGGCCCGGCTTGGTGTGCTTCTTGACCCGGTTCACACCCTCGACGAGGACCTTGTTCTCGGCGGGGATGGCCTGGATGACCTTGCCCTGCTTGCCGCGGTCCTTGCCGGTGATGACCTGAACCAGGTCACCCTTCTTGATCTTCATGCTGTTCGCCATGGGTTAGAGCACCTCCGGCGCCAGCGAGATGATCTTCATGAACTTCTTGTCACGCAGCTCGCGGCCCACCGGGCCGAAGATGCGGGTGCCACGGGGGTCACCATCGGTGTTCTTGAGAACAACCGCAGCGTTCTCGTCGAAGCGGATGTACGAGCCATCCGGACGACGACGCTCCTTGACGGTGCGAACGATGACGCACTTGACGACGTCACCCTTCTTCACCGAACCACCGGGGATCGCGTCCTTGACGGTGGCGACGATGACGTCCCCGATACCGGCGTAGCGGCGACCGGAGCCACCGAGAACACGGATGCAAAGGATCTCCTTGGCACCAGTGTTGTCGGCGACGCGCAGTCGCGACTCCTGCTGGATCACAGCTTTCTCCTGATCGTCAACGAGAGTCGACGGGCCGGCCGCTGCTCACTCGATCGCATCGCTGCATCGAGCACATACGGCCGTACCACATCGGCTTCGTTACTTGGCCTTCTCGAGGATCTCGACGACGCGCCAGCGCTTCGTCGCGGACAGCGGGCGGGTCTCCATCAGGAGGACCCGGTCGCCGATGCCGCAAGCGTTCTGCTCGTCGTGCGCCTTCAGCTTGTTCGTACGGCGGATGACCTTGCCGTACAGAGCGTGCTTGACGCGGTCCTCGACGGCGACGACGACGGTCTTGTCCATCTTGTCGCTGACGACGAGACCCTCACGGGTCTTGCGGAAACCGCGCGTCTCGTTGGTGTTCTCAGTCATCAGGCGTTCTCCACCGTCTCGATGCCCAGCTCGCGCTCGCGCATCAGGGTGTAGATCCGCGCGATGTCCTTCCGGACGAGCTTGAGCCGTCCGTGGTTGTCGAGCTGCCCGGTCGCCGCCTGGAAGCGGAGGTTGAACAGCTCCTCCTTGGCCTCGCGGAGCTTGGCAACGAGACCCTCGTTGTCCAGCTCGCGCAGCTCAGCAGCCTTGGTGCCGGCCGACATCAGCTCTCACCTGCCTCGCGCCGGACAATCCGGCACTTCATCGGGAGCTTGTGAGCTGCGCGGGTCAGCGCCTCACGAGCCACCTTCTCGTTGGGGTACGACAGCTCGAACATGACCCGACCCGGGTGCACGTTCGCGATCCACCACTCGGGCGAACCCTTACCGGAACCCATGCGGGTCTCGGCCGGCTTCTTGGTGAGCGGGCGGTCCGGGTAAATGTTGATCCAGACCTTGCCACCACGGCGGATGTGACGGGTGATCGCGATACGAGCGGACTCGATCTGACGGTTCGTCACGTAGGCCGGGGTAACGGCCTGGATGCCGTACTCGCCGAATGCGAGCTCGGTGCCACCCTTGGCCGCACCGCGGCGCTTCGGGTGGTGCTGCTTGCGGTGCTTGACCCTACGAGGGATCAGCATGGGGTCAGGCCTCCGTTCCGGTGTTCTCTGCAGCCGGAGCCTCGGTCACCGGGGCCGAGGCCTCGGTGCCCTGGGGGCGACGGCCGCGGCCACCACGCTCGCCACCACGGGCGCCGCCACGCTCGCCGCGCGCGGGGCGGGCGTCGTTGCGGGCCGGGCGGTTGCCCGAGCGGGCAGCAGCGTTCTCAGCGCGGACCTCGGCGATGTTCTTGACGTCGCCCTTGTAGATCCAGACCTTCACGCCGATACGGCCGAAGGTCGTCTTGGCCTCGAAGAAGCCGTAGTCGACGTTCGCACGAAGGGTGTGCAGCGGCACACGACCCTCGCGGTAGAACTCCGAACGGCTCATCTCGGCGCCGCCGAGACGACCGGAGCACTGGACCTTGATGCCCTTGGCGCCGGCCTTCATGGTGCTCTGCATCGACTTGCGCATCGCACGACGGAAGGAGACGCGGGAGGACAGCTGCTCCGCGACGCCCTGAGCCACGAGCTGGGCGTCCAGCTCGGGGTTCTTGACCTCGAGGATGTTCAGCTGGACCTGCTTGCCGGTCAGCTTCTCCAGGTTGCCCCGGATCTTGTCGGCCTCCGCGCCGCGGCGACCGATGACGATGCCCGGACGAGCGGTGTGGATGTCGACGCGGACGCGGTCGCGGGTGCGCTCGATCTCAACCTTCGAGATGCCGGCGCGCTCCATGCCCTTCGTCATCATGCGACGAATGGCAACGTCTTCCTTGACGTAGTCCTTGTACAGCTTGTCGGCGTACCAGCGGGACTTGAAGTCCGTGCTGATGCCGAGGCGGAACCCGTGCGGGTTAACCTTCTGGCCCATTACCGGGTCCCTTCCTTGCTGCTGACGACCACGGTGATGTGGCTGGTCCGCTTGCGGATCCGGTAGGCACGGCCCTGGGCGCGCGGCCGGAACCGCTTCAGGGTCGGGCCCTCGTCAACGTACGCCTCGGAGATCACGAGGTCGTCCACGTTGTTGTGGTTGTAGTTGTGCACGGCGTTGGCGATGGCGCTGTCGAGCACCTTGCCGACCGGCACGGTCGCGGCCTGCGGAGCGAAACGCAGGACCGCCTGGGCCTCCGTGGCGTTCAGGCCACGGATGAGGTCCACCACGCGGCGGGCCTTCATGGGCGTGACGCGGATGTACCGCGCCTGGGCCCTGGCTTCCATGGTTGTCCCCTTGCTGGTGTAAGTCATGTGAGTCTTGCTGGCGCTCAAGCTCGCGAGCACCCGCTGCGAAGCTGCGAGGTGACGCTTAGCGACGCTTCGACTTGCGGTCTTCCTTCACGTGCCCCTTGAAGGTGCGCGTGGGGGCGAACTCGCCGAGCTTGTGGCCGACCATCGACTCGGTGACGAACACCGGGACGTGCTTGCGGCCATCGTGAACCGCGATCGTGTGGCCGAGCATGGCCGGGAAGATCACGGAACGACGGGACCAGGTCTTGATGACGTTCTGGGTGCCCGCCTCGTTCTGCGCGTCCACCTTCTTGAGAAGGTGGCCGTCGATGAAGGGGCCCTTCTTGAGACTGCGCGGCATCTGACCTGCTCCTAGCGCTTCTTGTTGGTCTTGCGGCGGCGCACGATGAGCTTGTCCGACGCCTTGTTCGGGCGACGGGTGCGGCCCTCGGGCTTGCCCCACGGCGAGACCGGGTGACGACCACCGGAGGTCTTACCCTCACCACCACCGTGCGGGTGGTCGATCGGGTTCATGGCGACACCACGCACGGTCGGGCGAACGCCCTTCCAGCGCATACGGCCGGCCTTGCCCCAGTTGATGTTCGACTGCTCGGCGTTGCCGACCTCGCCGATGGTGGCGCGGCAGCGGGCGTCGACCAGGCGGATCTCACCGGAGGGCATGCGCAGGTGCGCCATGCGACCCTCACGGGCGAGCAGCTGGATGCCGGCACCGGCGGAGCGGGCCATCTTGGCACCGCCACCGGGACGCAGCTCCACCGCGTGGATGGTGGTACCAACCGGGATGTTGCGCAGCGGCAGGTTGTTGCCCGGCTTGATGTCGGCGCCAGCGCCGTTCTCGATCCGGTCACCCTGAGCAACGCCGCGGGGGGCGATGATGTAGCGCTTCTCGCCGTCCGCGTAGTGCAGGAGCGCGATGCGCGCGGTGCGGTTGGGGTCGTACTCGATGTGAGCGACCTTGGCCGGCACGCCGTCCTTGTCGTGACGACGGAAGTCGATCACGCGGTAGGCGCGCTTGTGTCCGCCACCCTGGTGGCGAGCGGTGATACGACCGGCGTTGTTACGGCCGCCCTTGCTGTGCAGGGGGCGAACCAGCGACTTCTCCGGCGTGGACCGCGTGATTTCGACGAAGTCGGCCACGCTGGAGCCACGACGGCCCGGCGTAGTCGGCTTGTACTTGCGGATACCCATTTTCGTCCTCGTCCTTATCGACGATCACGACCCCGTCAGGCGGAGGCCGGACCACCGAAGATGTCGATGCGGTTGCCCTCGGCCAGCGTCACGATGGCGCGCTTGGTGTCCTTGCGCTTGCCAAAGCCCGTCTTGGAGCGCTTGCGCTTGCCCTGACGGTTGAGCGTGTTGACGGCCTCGACCTTGACCGAGAAGACCGCCTCGACGGCCTGCTTGATCTGGGTCTTGTTGGCACCCGGCGACACGATGAACGTGTACTTGTTCTCGTCGAGGAGCGAGTAGCTCTTCTCGGAGATGACCGGCTTCACCAGGACGTCACGCGGGTCCGTGTACGTCTTGCTCGTGATCTCTGCAGCCATCAGGCGGCGCTCCCTTCGAGCTCGCCCTCAGCGGCAACAGCCTTGGCGGACGCGGCCGGACCGGCCACGAAACGCTCGAAGGCAGCCTGGGTGAAGACCACATCGTCGGAGACGAGCACGTCGTAGGTGTTCAGCTGGCCGGCGTCCAGGATGTGCACGTTCGGCAGGTTACGAGCGGACTTGAGGCCCAGCTCGTCCGCACGCTCGACGACCAGGAGGACGTTCTTGCGGTCGGTGATCTTGCCGAACAGACCCTTGGCGGCCTTGGTCGACGGCGCCTCGGTCGCGACCACGTCGGTGATGACGTGGATGCGGTTGTGGCGGGCCCGGTCGGTGAGCGCACCGCGGAGAGCGGCAGCGATCATCTTCTTCGGGGTCCGCTGCGAGTAGTCACGCGGCACGGGACCGTGCACGACGCCACCGCCGGCGAACTGCGGAGCGCGGGTCGAGCCCTGACGGGCACGGCCGGTGCCCTTCTGGCGGTACGGCTTCCTGCCGCCGCCGCGGACCTCGCCACGGGTCTTGGTCTTGTGAGTGCCCTGACGGGCCGCAGCGAGCTGCGCCACGACGACCTGGTGCATCAGCGGAACGCTGACCTTGGCGTCGAAGATCTCGGCGGGCAGCTCGAGGCTGCCGGCCTTGTCGCCGGCCGGCGACAGGATGTCAATGGTGCTCATATCCTCACAGCCCCTTCGCCGCGGTGCGGACGAGGACGAGGCCGCCGTTCGGGCCCGGGATTGCGCCCTTGATCAGGAGCAGGCCCTTCTCCGCGTCAACGGCGTGCACGGTCAGGTTCTGGGTGGTCACACGCTCGTGGCCCATCCGACCCGCCATACGCATGCCCTTGAACACGCGGCCCGGGGTGGCACAGCCACCGATGGAGCCGGGCGAACGGTGCTTACGCTGGGTGCCGTGACCGGCGCCGAGGCCCTTGAAGTTGTGACGCTTCATGACACCGGCGAAGCCCTTGCCCTTGGAGGTGCCGGTCACGTCGACCTTGACACCCGCCTCGAACAGCTCAGCGGTGATCTCCTGGCCGAGGGTGTACTCGGACGCGTCCGAGGTACGCAGCTCGACCAGGTGGCGGCGCGGGGTGACACCGGCCTTGGCGAAGTGGCCCGCGAGGGGCTTGTTCACCTTGCGGGGGTCGATCTCGCCGAAGCCGATCTGCACGGCGTCGTAGCCGCTCGCGCTGTCGGCGGTGTGGACCTGGGTCACGACATTGGGCCCGGCCTTGACGACGGTCACCGGAACGATCCGGTTGTTCTCGTCCCAGACCTGGGTCATGCCGAGCTTCTCGCCCAGGATGCCCTTAATCTGCTTTGCCATCTTCGTCGCGCCTCTCAGAGCTTGATCTCGATGTCGACGCCGGCCGGAAGGTCGAGGCGCATCAGCGAGTCAACGGTCTTCGGGGTCGGGTCGAGGATGTCGATCAGACGCTTGTGAGTGCGCATCTCGAAGTGCTCGCGCGAGTCCTTGTACTTGTGCGGCGAGCGGATGACGCAGTACACGTTCTTCTCAGTGGGCAGCGGCACCGGGCCTGCGACCTGAGCACCAGTGCGAATGACGGTCTCGACGATCTTCTTCGCCGAGGAGTCAATCACCTCGTGGTCGTAGGCCTTGAGCCGGATGCGGATCTTCTGTCCCGCCATGGCTACTCAGTAGTCCTTTGTCTCGTCTGCTGCTACTGCTGCCGGATTCGTCCGGGTGGACTGGTCCGGTGGCGCCTTCGGGTGGTTGCCGTCCGACCCACGCGGTCGGGCGTGTCGCACTCCCGCTTGCAAAAAATCCGACCCGGAGTCACTCCGGTATCAGATTCCTGCTTGGTTCGGCAGGTCTTGCACCCGCCAGGCGCCGGATCGAGGCCCCGCACACGCTTCCCGGAAGATTCCCGTACGTCCGCCCCGCAGCTGCCGCGGTGTCGACTACACACCACTGCATTCACACAAAGCACGTGAACACATGAACGGCCATCACGGGAACGACGAGTACATGGGACTCGCTTCCGGTCCTCCCGACGGGAGGCGCGCAGCATCGGCACTCAACCGAGCAACTTGGACATACTGCCACAGCCGTCACCCGGAAAGCCAATCGGGCCCGACGCGGTGTGCACCGCGCCGGGCCCGAGCGAGCCGGATCCGCCCTACCAGGGCCGCTGCCGTCCGCACAGGACCTGCCACTCGGGCTGCTCCGCGTTGCCGCAGAACAGCTTGAAGTCGTCCGGGCCGAAGGTGTACTCGGCCAGCTCCTTGTTGATCGGTGAACAGCCCTTGCTGCCCGCGTACTTGGGGCACTTCCCGTCCTGCTGCTGGATGAAGTGCGCGCGGTACGCGTCCAGCCCCATGTCCTCGACGCCGATGTCGGTGGTCGGCATGTAGCGGTTGGCCGACCAGGAGGCACCGACGGTGGCGAACAGGGCCAGCCCGCACAGCACGCCGGCCGCCAGCCGTCCGACCGCGATCGGCGTGATCCGGGTGGCCGGCGCGTCGCCGCCCACGGCCCGGAGCCAGCCCACCACCCGCTGGGTGGTGAACATCAGGCCCAGCACGGCCAGGATCATCAGGCTGTACATGATGATCCAGGTGGTCCGCGGGTAGAGCTGGACGGCCTGGTCGTGCTGCATGTGCGAGGCGAACCAGAACCGCAGCAGCCAGGCGCTGATCAGGCCCGCCGCCGCGGTCCGCACCACGACGTTGCGCAGGCCGAAGCCGATCCCGAGCGCCACCGCGCCGAGCAGCAGCAGGGTGAAGGCGTTCTGTCCGGCCAGCTCACCCGCGTCCGGGAAGGTGTGGTAGTTGGCGCGGCCCTCGCGGTCGGAGATCCACCCCATCACGTAGGCCGGGTCGATGTACGTCATCACGTAGGCGTAGCGGTCCTTGGTGGCCGCACCGAGCCGGACCATCTGGATGAGCAGCGGTGCCCCCACCACGGCGGCACTGAGCAGGGTCACGCCGAGGAAGAGCAGCGCCCGCCGCAGCCGCGCGGCGCCCTGGCGCCACGGGACGAGGAAGAGCGCGAGCACCAGCACACCGGGCGCCGTCCAGACGAACCAGCCCGAGTACCAGAGGAAGAGCAGACCGAACGCGGCGCCGAAGCCTGCCGCCCGCAGCACCGTGGTGCGCCTGGACAGCTCGTGCGCCCGGCGGAGCTCGCGCAGGCAGCCCGCCAGCATCGGGACCATCACGATCATGGTGGCGTGGCTGTAGGGGCGGATCGGGTCCATGAAGACGATCGCGGACGGGACCGCGATCAGCACGGCCCAGACCGGTCGCAGCAGCAGCCGCCACGCGAGGTAGGCCATCGGCCCCGCCAGCGCGGTGCAGATCAGCTGGAGGTCCTTCATCGCGTAGCCGACGCCGGCGACGCCGTTGTGGAAGGTGTCCGCCACCAGGGCCAGGGCCGCCGGGAAGAGCGGCGGGTAGACGCCGGGCAGCCCGTTGCCGCGGATCATGTCATTGGCCATGCCCATGACGTTGCCGGGGTCGCCCTCCTGACCGCCCAGGCCGAACGGCGTGCCGTGCAGGGCGACCGCTATTCCACCGGCCACCGCACCCGTCGCGAGGCCCGCCAGGGCCGCGCAGACCAGCCGCTGGGCGATCTGGTACCGCTGCAGGCTGCCGCGGTAGGCGGCGTAGAGCAGCAGGGCGAGCAGCGGCAGACCCACGATGGCGCCGTACTGCTGCACCTTGGCCAGCCCGCTGACCTGCCCGACCCGCTGCAGCGGGTTGACGCTGATGTGCATGCACAGCCGCAGGAAGAGCAGCGAGACGAGAACGCTGACCGCGCCCTCGGCAAGCCGGAGCTGCCACGGCTTGAACCGGGACGCCCGGCTGCTGTCCTGCTCCGCGGTGGCGGCGGACGTCGTGCTCCGGTCCGATCTGGCACCGCTCACCGAGTCGTCGACCAGGTCCGTCATATCGATCGCTTTCATGAGGCGGCGTCCTGCCGCGGGTCGGGCGACTCCCCCGTGGATGCCGCCTGGTCCAGCCCGGGGCGTGACACCGCCCCGGGCTGCGGAGCCCGCTCAGCTCCTGGCGACGAGCTCGCGCTGGACCACCGACGAGCGGTCGGCCGCGGCGATGCCCTTCAGGTGCTTGGGCATCCGGCGGATCATCGCGAGCAGCAGGACGAGGCCCGCGCGCGCGAGATAGACGGTCGCCTTGAACGGCGAGGCGCTGGGCGTTCCGGTGGTGCGCTCACGCATGGCCACCGGGACCTGGCGGACCACGAAGCCGCAGCGGGCCGCGCCGACCATGCTCTCGATGGTGTCGCCGAGGTACTCCACCGGGTACCACTGGGCGAAGAACTCGATCAGCTGCCGGTTGCAGGCCCGGAAGCCGGAGGTGGTGTCGGTGAGCCTGGTGCGGGTTATCCGCGAGAGGACGAAGGACAGCAGCCCCATGGCCCACTTCCGGGGCCCGCGGACCTTGTAGTCGCCCTCGCCGTCGAAGCGGGCGCCGATCGCCAGATCGGCCTCCTTGAGCTTCTCCAGCAGCAGCGGCACGTAGACCGGGTCGTGCTGGCCGTCCGAGTCCACCTGGATGGCGACGTCGTAGCCGTGCAGGTACGCGTACCGGTAGCCGAGGCGCATCGCCCCGCCCACGCCGAGGTTGTACGGCAGCTGGACGACCGGGGAGCCGCAGGCCGTCGCCACGGCGGCGGTGCCGTCGGTCGATCCGTCGTCCACCACCAGGGTGTCGACGCCGGGCAGCTGGGTCTTGATCTCCTTCAGCACACCCGGCAGGCCCTCGGCCTCGTTCAGGGCGGGCAGGATGATGAGGACCCGCAGTCCGTCGATCATGAGTGCACCTCGGAGTCGTCGGCGAGCGCCGGGGTCGTGTCCTGCTTCCGGACCGGGTAGCCGTGGTGCTCGACGAGGTGGGACCTCAGCAGCGCCACCTCCTCGGACAGGCTCCGGGTCTCGGCCTCCAGCTGGCTCGCTTCCCAGCTGAGGTGGAGGCAGACCAGGAGGACCAGGACGAAGCCCGCGAACAGCACCAGGCTCACGCCGGAGGCGATACCCAGCCGACGGGCGGTGGAGTCCAGGACGGTGGGGAAGAAGCCCAGCGGGGCGACAGCCAGGCCGATCAGGAGCCAGATGGCCGCGTACTTCTCCCGCAGCTGCTGGCGCCGCAGCAGTTCGAGGATGTAGGCGACCACCAGCACGCCGGTGATCGAGGTGATGATCGTTAGTCGCACGACGGATTTCGCCTTTCAGCGGCAGTGGGCGTGGCGATCACTGACACATCATAGAGGTGTCGAACGCATATTCCTCACACGCACTGCGCATGACTGTCTCAGGGGCCGGGTATCAGGGAGGCGGGGTTCTGCCCATCGGCGATGGCATGGTCGGCGACGACCGCCTGCCGCACTCGGGGCAACGAGCGGAACAGCGACCACAGCATGCCAGCCGCGCTCACCGCAGCACCAGCCAGGTAGCCCAGTTCCGCACGGGTTCCGACGGCGCCCGGCAACAGGGTCACGACCACCAGGACAACCGTGCCCGCCACCCAGGACAACAGCTGGTGACGGTGGCGGCCCAGGGACATCAGCGCCTGGCCGAAGACCGTCGCGAGCATGAAGAAGAGCGTGCCCAGCACCAGCCAGAGGAAGTCGGCCGACCCCAGGACCGGCTGGGCGTTGAACAGCAGCTGGATCAGCCAGGGGCCGAGCACGATGGTGGGCAGACCCGCCACGGTGCACATCGCCGCCACGATCGCCGCCGTCCGGGACAGCACCTTGCGGAACTCCTGGTGGTCGCCGGCCGCGGCCGCCCCGGAGAGCGCCGAGACCAGCGAGGCCTGGATCGCCGCGTAGGCGAACAGCGGCACCCGGGCCAGCACCACCGCGTTGAGCAGCGCACCGACCAGGACCACGTCCTCCGGCGAGAGCAGCTTCACACTGACCACGGCCGCGTTGACCATCAGCTGGGCGAGCAGGGTCGAGGCGGTCAGCAGGCCGATCCCGCGGACCAGCCCCGGCCAGACCGGAGCCCCGCCGCCGCGCCGGTCGGCCAGCACCGAGCGGAGGCCGATCATCGAGGCGGCCAGCGGTGCCACGACCAGGATCAGGCTGAAGGCCAGCGCCGAGTGCAGGCCGAACACCGGCAGCAGCGCCGCCAGGCCGATCCGCAGGCCGCCGTCCACCGCCAGCTGGGCGCCGTACGAGCGGAAGTTGCCGAGGCCCGCGAGGGCGCCGCGGACCACCGAGCTGACCGCCAGTCCGACCATCGCGCCGCCGAGGCCGGCCACCAGAGCGATGTCACCGCCGAACAGCCGGTCGGCCAGCGGTCGCGCGGCGAACGCCACCGCCGCCAGGACGGCCGCCAGCACGCCGCCGGCCAGCAGCAGCACCCGGCGGACCGCCGGGAGGGGGCCCTGGCCCGCGACGTCCCGGGCGGACACCAGCCGGGTCAGCTCCAGCTCGACCGGGGAGAACAGCCCGTACCCGACGGACATCACCACGGTCCACAGCACGGAGACGCCGGCCACCTGGGCCGCGGTCAGGCTGTAGCCCGCCAGGGCGAGATAGATGTAGGAGGACGCTCCCAGCACCACGGTGCCACCGGCCACCAGCCGGACGCCGGGCGGGAGCGCGCCGAACACCTTTGCAATCGGGCTGCCCACGGTCCTGTCCCCGGGATCAGCCGTGCAGGGCGGTGCGGGCCTTGAGCGGCTCCCACCAGTCGCGGTTGTCGCGGTACCAGGCGATGGTCGCCGCGAGGCCGTCCTCGAAGCGGACCTGCGGCGCGTAGCCGAGCTCCTCGCCGATCTTGGTGATGTCCAGCGAGTAGCGCAGGTCGTGGCCCTTGCGGTCGGCGACCGGCTCGACCATGTCCCAGCCCGCCCCGGCCGCGTCCAGCAGCAGGCCGGTGAGCTCCTTGTTGGTGATCTCCGTGCCACCGCCGATGTTGTAGACCTCGCCGGCCCGGCCCTTGCGCATGGCCAGCTCGATGCCGCGGCAGTGGTCCGACACGTGCAGCCAGTCACGGATGTTGCCGCCGTTGCCGTACAGCGGCACCTTCCTGCCGTCCAGCAGGTTGGTGGTGAACAGCGGGATGACCTTCTCCGGGAACTGGTAGTGCCCGTAGTTGTTGGAGCAGCGGGTGACCACGACGTCCATGCCGTGGGTGCGGTGGTAGGCCAGCGCCAGCAGGTCCGAGCCGGCCTTGGAGGCCGAGTAGGGCGAGTTGGGCGCGAGCGGCCAGGTCTCGGTCCACGAGCCCTCGGAGATCGAGCCGTACACCTCGTCGGTGGAGACGTGGACGAAGCGGCCCACCCCGTGCTTGCGGGCGGCGTCCAGCAGCACCTGGGTGCCGACCACGTTGGTCAGGACGAACGGGCCCGCGCCCTCGATGGAGCGGTCGACGTGGGACTCGGCGGCGAAGTGCACGACCACGTCGTGGCCGGCCATCGCCTGGTCCACCGCGTCGACGTCGCAGATGTCGCCGCGGACGAAGGAGTAGCCCGGGTGGTCGGCGACCGGTGCGAGGTTCGCCTCGACGCCCGAGTAGGTCAGCTTGTCGAAGACGGTGATCTGGGCGGACTCGTCCGCGCCCAGCAGCTGACGGACAAATTCTGAACCGATGAATCCGGCGCCGCCGGTCACGAGGATGCGCATAGTAGGGCGCAGTCTACCCGGCGGCCGTTCGCGGCCGACCCCGGGTCAGCGGGAGGCCCACGGCCTCACATAAGCTGCCGACATGCGTGGAATCCTCCTGGCGGGCGGCACCGGCTCGCGACTGTGGCCGCTGACCCGAGCCGTCTCGAAGCAGCTGCTCCCGGTCTTCGACAAGCCCATGATCTACTACCCGCTCTCGACCCTGGTGATGGCGGGCATCCGCGAGATCCTGATCATCACCACCCCGCAGGACCAGGAGCAGTTCACGCGCCTGCTCGGCGACGGCTCGCAGTTCGGCCTCAAGCTGGAGTACGCCGTCCAGGAGCGCCCCGAGGGCATCGCCCAGGCGTTCGTGCTGGGAGCGGACTTCATCGGGGACGAGCCGGTCGCGCTGATCCTCGGCGACAACATCTTCCACGGCAGCGGCCTGGGCACCCGGCTCGCGCAGCACACCGAGCCGGTCGGCGGCCGGGTGTTCGCCTACCCGGTGGCGGACCCGACGGCGTACGGCGTGGTGGAGTTCGCGGAGGACGGCCGGGTGCTCTCGATCGAGGAGAAGCCGACCGCCCCGAAGTCCCGCTACGCGGTGCCCGGGCTGTACTTCTACGACAACCAGGTGGTGAAGATCGCCGCCGGCCTGAAGCCCAGCGCCCGCGGCGAGCTGGAGATCACCGCCGTCAACGAGGCCTACCTCGAGGCCGGCCAGCTGCACGTGACCATCCTCGACCGCGGCACCGCCTGGCTGGACACCGGCACGTTCGTGTCGATGGTCCAGGCCTCGGAGTTCGTCCGGGTCATCGAGGAGCGCCAGGGCTTCAAGATCGGCTGCCTGGAGGAGACCGCCTGGCGGGCCGGCCTGATCAGCTCGGACCAGCTGCGCGAGCTCGCCGAGCCGCTCTGCAAGAGCGGGTACGGCGAGTACCTGCTGGCCCTGCTCGACGAGGAGAACGCCCGATGAAGTTCCGCGAGCTCTCCATCGGCGGCGCCTTCGAGGTCACCCCGCAGCAGCACGGCGACCCGCGCGGCCTGTTCATGGAGTGGTACCGCTTCGACCACCTCGCCGAGGTGGTCGGCCACCCGCTGCGGATGGCCCAGGGCAACCTCTCGGTCTCCGCCAAGGACGTCGTGCGCGGCATCCACTTCGCCGACGTGCCGCCCGGCCAGGCCAAGTACGTCAGCTGCGTGCGCGGCGCGGTCCTGGACGTGGTGGTCGACCTGCGGGTCGGCTCCCCCACCTTCGGCACCTGGGAGTTCGTCCGGCTGGACGACGAGGACCGCCGCTCGGTGTACATCCCCGAGGGTGTCGGCCACGGCTTCTGCGCCCTGACCGACGACGCGACGCTCTCCTACGTCTGCTCCGAGACCTACAACCCGACGGGCGAGCACGCCGTGCACCCGCTCGACCCGGACCTGGGCATCAGCTGGCCGGTCGACGCCCCGCAGCTCTCCGCCCGGGACGACGCGGCGCCCTCGCTGGCCGACGCGCTGGCCTCCGGTCTGCTCCCGGACTACCAGGCCTGCCAGGACTTCTACCGCACCCTGAAGACCGGCTGAGCCGACGCCCCCGCCCGGCGGACACCCCGCGACCGCACCGGTCGCGGGGTGTCCCGTTTGGGACGTTCGCGCGGAGGCCGGTCACGCGCCGGTCAGTATGATGACCCCGCCGGAGGACCTCCTGCGGCTGCCCCTCTACCAGCGGATGTGCCTGAGACCATGACCACACTGGATGTGCTGCTCCCGTACTACGGCGACGTCGCGCTGATGAAGGCGGCGGTCCGCAGCGTGCTCGCGCAGACCGACGAGGACTGGCGCCTGACCGTCGTGGACGACGGCAAGGAGCCCGGTGTCCCGGAGTGGTTCGCGGAGCTGGGCGACCCCCGCGTCCGGTACTTCCGCAACGAGCAGAACCTCGGCGTCACCGGCAACTACCGCAAGTGCCTGGGGCTCGCCGAGTACGAGCACATGGTCTTCATGGGCACCGACGACATCATGCTGCCCAACTACGTCGCCACGGTCCGGGCCTGCCTGGCCGACCACCCCGGCACCGCGATCGTCCAGCCCGGCGTCGAGGTGATCGACAGCACCGGCAAGCCCAGCACCACCCTGGCGGACGAGGCCAAGCGGCGGCTGTACGCGCCCCGGCTGCGCGGCCGGACGGTGATGGGCGGCGAGGAGCTGGCGACCAGCCTGCTCAAGGGCAACTGGCTGTACTTCCCCTCGCTGTGCTGGCGCACCGAGGCCGTCCGCGCCATGGGCTTCCGCGACGACGTGGAGATCATCCAGGACCTGGCCCTGGTGATCGACCTGCTGCAGGCCGGCGAGCAGGTCGTGATCGACGACACCCGCTGCTTCCAGTACCGCCGGCACAACGTCAGCGTCTCCGCCACCTCGGCCTTCTCCGGCGCCCGGTTCGCCGAGGCCCGCCGCTACTTCCTGGACGTGGCGGACCGGCTGGACCAGCAGGGCTGGCACCGGGCGGCGAAGGCCTCCCGGCTGCATCTCGCGGCCCGGATCCACGCCCTCACCCTGGTGCCCGGCGCGCTCCGCGCGAAGCAGTGGACCGGGGCCAAGGCCCTGGTCCGCAACGCCACCTCCACCGCCGCCCAGCCCCGCTGAGCCCTCCCGTTCTAGGAGCAACCCCGCAATGTCCGCACCTCACGCGGCACCGGCCCGCGTCGCCGTCCTGGGTGGTACCGGCTTCATCGGACGGGTGCTCGCCGACCGCCTGGTGGAGCAGGGCCACGAGGTCCTCTCGCTGGCCCGCAAGGAACCCGCCGTCCCCGTCCCGGGCCGGTTCGCCCGGGTGGACCTGAGCTCGACGGCCCCGGCCGAGCTCGCCGCGCTGCTGGACCGCGAGCGGATCGACGCCGTGGTCAACGCGGCCGGCGGCATGTGGGGCCTGAACGACGAGCAGATGTACGAGGCCAACGTCGTGCTGGTGGACCGGCTGGTCGAGGCCGTCGCCGCGATGACCGCCCCGGCCCGGCTGGTCCACCTCGGCACCGTGCACGAGTACGGCATGGCGCCGATCGGCGTGAGCCAGCGCGAGGACGACGCGCCGGCCCCAGTCATGGAGTACGGCAAGCTCAAGCTCGCCGCCACCGAGTCCGTGGTCCGCGCGGTCGCCGCCGGCCGGGTCGACGGTGTGGTGCTGCGGCTCGGCAACGTGGTCGGCGCCGGGCAGCCCGGGCACAGCCTGCTCGGTGTGATGGCCGCCAAGCTGGACGCGGCCCGGCTGGCGGGCGAGAGCGCCCAGCTGTCGCTCGCCCCGCTCACCGCGCAGCGCGACTTCGTCGACCTCACCGACACCGTGGACGCCGTGCTGGCCGCGGTCGCCACGCCGACCGCCGCCGCCGTGATCAACGTCGGCACCGGCTCGGCCAGCGCGGCCCGGCTGCTGGTCGAGCTGCTGATCGAGGAGAGCGGCGTACCCGCCGAGATCACCGAGGTACCGGCGCCCGAGGGCACCGGCCCGGAGACCGACTGGCAGCAGCTCGACATCGCGCTGGCCGCCGAGCAGCTCGGCTGGGCCCCCCGCCGTACGCTGCGACAGGCGGTTGCGGCACTCTGGCAGGCACAGGTCGGCTCGGCGGTCGCGCAGTAGCACCGCACGGCGGGCGGCCCCACCTCCGGGGCGGCCCGCCGCCCCGGCCTCCATCGAAGCGTCATCCGGCCGTCGGCCCGTCCCGACCGAGACTTGAGGAATCCATGAGACCGACCGGTCTGCTCCACTCCCGAGGCACGCTGGCAGAGCTCTTCTCGGGCCGTGCGAACAGCTTCGGGCTGCTGCGGCTGCTGCTGGCCACCTCCGTGGTGGTCTCACACGTGTACCCCCTGGGGTACGGCCACCTCGACCCGCTCTGGCTGCGCAGCGGCCAGCAGACCGATCTCGGCAAGATGGCCGTCGTGGGCTTCTTCGTGCTGTCCGGGTTCATGATCACCGGCAGCGGGCGCCGGACCACCATCGGCCGCTTCGGCTGGCACCGCGCGCTGCGCATCATGCCCGGGCTGTGGGGCTCACTGCTGATCTCGGTGCTCGTGATCATGCCGCTGCTCTACCACTGGCAGCACGGCACGACGGCCGGTTTCTGGGACCACCCCAACGGCCCGCGCGCCTACCTGGTCGGGACCTGGAACACCTCGCTGAGCGGTGGCTGGGACGTCTCCGGGACGATCGCGGAGGGCGTCAAGCGCGGGACCAACTTCGACCAGAGCGTCAACGGCGCCCTGTGGTCCCTGAAGTACGAGCTGCTCTGCTACGTCGTGGTCGGCCTGCTCGCGGCCGGCGGCGTGCTGCTGCGCGCCCGCCGGTTCGTCCCGCTGGCCGTGGCGGCGCTGTGGATCCTGATCCTCAACGACTGGATCAACGCGACCGGTTGGCGCGGCATCCCCGGCGACATGAACACCTACGTGGACTTCCCGTTCCTCGGGGGCATGTCCACGCACTTCCTGATCCACCTGGGCTTCGCGTTCCTGCTCGGCGCCACCGTGCAGCTGTACCGGGAGCGCATCCCGGTCCACGACGGCCTCGCCCTCGTCGCGCTGCTCACCCTCGCGGTGACCATGCGCTGGGGCGGCCTGTTCGTGATCGGCTACCCGGCCTTCGCGTACCTGCTGTTCTGGCTGGCCATCAGGCTGCCCCGGCCGTTCCAGGCGATCGGGCGCAAGCGCGACTTCTCCTACGGCATCTACATCTACGGTTTCACCGTGGAGCAGGCGCTGGCGATGCTCGGCTTCGTGAAGTACGGCAAGCTCGGCTTCCTCGCCTGCGCCCTGGCCTGCACCGTGGTGCTGGCCGCCTTCTCCTGGTACGCCATCGAGGCCCCGGCGATGCGTCTGAAGGACTGGACGCCGGGCCCGATCACCCGGTTCAAGGCCCGCCGCGGCGGTTCCGGCGGCGGCGGGGGTTCGGCGGCCGAGCAGAGCGCCACGGCCGGCGCCGACCCCCGGCAGTCGGGGTCCGCGGCCACCCGCGTCAGAGCCTGACGGCGGGGAGTACACCGAGAACGGGGAAGGGCCGTGGGTCCGGGCAGCTGCCCGGACCCACGGCCCTTCCCCGTGGTCTCAGCCCGCGAGCGGAGCGTCCAGGATGGTGATCTGCTTGCCGGTGGCCCGGGGCAGCTCCCGGCGCAGGCGCTCGGCGATCGTCGGGTCGCCGACCAGCAGGGTCACCTTCGGGCCGGGGATCCGGCCGATGACCCGGGTCAGCGGGGCGAACGAGCTCCGGTACTGCTCCTCGCCGACCTGGTCGCCGCCGAGCCAGACGACCAGCAGCTCGTCGTAGGCCGCGGCGACGCCGCTGTCACCCATCAGCGTGGTGGCGAAGAAGCTCACCCGCCAGTTCATGTAGCCGTTGCTGGAGTACAGCGCGATCACCGGCACGTTCGGATCCACCCGCTTGAGGTCGCGATGGATCATCGTCCGGGCCGGGGGGCCCAGATCGCCGGGCTTGATCTTGCTCCAGAGCACCAGCTCACTGTGCTGGAAGCTGGTCGGCGCCCGGTCCACCGACGGCACGCCCCACTGGAAACCGCCGAACAGGCTCAGCGCCGTGGCCGACACGGCCACCGCGGCCACGCCCTCGGTCCACCACGGTCGGCTGAGTGCCCTCGCCCACGGGCGGAACGGCCGCAGCAGAGCGCCGGCCGCGCCGAGTCCGATCAGGCTGATCACCAGAACGCCGATCGCGAGCTTCTCAAAGTAATACGACAGCGCGTCGATGGTGCTCAGCTGCCACACCCCGAACGCGGCCGTGACCAGCGTCGCGCTTCCGATCGTGAGGAGCAGGGTCCGGGAGACCCCCGACCTCTGGTTGCCGGGGAGCAGGCACACCACGACCACCAGCAGCACCAGGCCGACCAGCAGCGAGCGGTCGAACGAGAGGTACATCCCCGGTGCCTGGGTCTGCGCCGCGACGTCGAACTTGGCGGTCAGCGACAGCACGCTCGGCACCAGCGCGATCGCGGCGCCAGCGGCCTGCACGGCGTACAGCCGCCAGCGGTGGCGGCGCTGGCGCTTGCGGTAGACGATCGCCGCGACCACCAGCGCCATGGCCGGGAACGCGGCCAGGATGTTGTACGCGTAGCCGACCGTGATCAGAGCGGCCGCCGACACCAGGGCGTAGCTGCCCCAGCCCATCGCGGGACGGACGATCAGCGCGATGGAGACGGTCATGAAGACCAGGCCGATGATCTGCGAGTCGAAGCCGACCCGGACCATGCCGGCCAGCGGGCTGGCGATGACGACGGCGGCGACCACGGTGCAGACCGCGGCGGTGCGCCAGCCGGTCAGCCGCGGTCCGCCGACCCAGCGGGCGGCCCACACGATCAGGGCGCACAGCGCCGCGAAGGCGACGAGCACGTAGGTGTAGTAGCGGGTGTAGGCGCCCACCGGGTCGCCCAGGTCCGCGGTCGAGCGGACGAAGGTGTCGAACCAGGCCAGCAGGAAGTGCGAGCCCTGCGGGTACACGGCCTCGGTCGGCGTCTTCACCAGGAGCTTGCCCGCCTCCTGGTCCATGAACGGGAACGCGCCGAGCTTGTGCACCGCGTCGAAGATCGAGAAGTGGATGAAGCGGTCCTCGACCGAGAGGATGTAGGGCAGCTGCTCGGTGGTGGAGCGCCCGGCCACCGGCCGGTGGATGTAGTGCCAGACCACTGCGCCGGTACCGAGGATCACCAGGTCCGAGGAGCGGAGCCGCAGCGGCAGTCGTGGCGTCCGGCCGGTCACCCAGGCCGAGACCGACACCGCGGACAGGATGAGGCCGGCGGTCGGGACCGGTATCAGGGCCCAGGATCCGACGGACAGCACCAGGCCGAGTCCGAGCACCGCGCCGCAGAGGACCAGCGTCGCGACGACGAGGCGGTCCAGGAGGCCCCCGCCCACCCGCAGCACCGACGCGATGGCCAGGACGAACACCGGGATCAGGACGATGTCCAGCTTCAGGGCGTCGAGCGCGGCCGGAAGAATCCAGGAGGCCGCCAGGGCTCCCGCCAGCATCCCCCACCGGCGCCCTCGCTTCGGCGAATCCTCCGCCGGCCTGATCAGCGGGGGGGCACTTGGACGTGCCGCCGTCCCCGGTAGCTGGGCCGTCATATTCCCACCGTCTCCTCAACATACCGACACTCGGAGGAGAGAACCCCCCGTGCAATGATCACATCCGGCGCTACCGCCCCGCCCCGGACAAAGAGGGGACCAAGAAACACCCTCGCTGTCGCCGGTCATGGTAGTCCAGCACCCCTGGCCGCCGTGTCGGCAGGGGTCCTCGGTGGACCGCCCGCGAACGGCCGTGAAAGCCGAGGGCCCCGCAGCGCCATACGGCACTGCGAGGCCCTCGGATCACCTGTTCGTCACAGGCAGGTCAGAGCATCAATTACTTGATGATCTTGGTGACCTGGCCGGCGCCGACGGTCCGGCCACCCTCACGGATGGCGAACTTGAGGCCCTCCTCCATGGCGATCGGCTGGATCAGCGCGACCGTCATGCCGGTGTTGTCGCCCGGCATGACCATCTCGGTGCCCTCGGGGAGGGTCACGACGCCGGTCACGTCCGTGGTACGGAAGTAGAACTGCGGGCGGTAGTTGTTGAAGAACGGGGTGTGACGGCCACCCTCGTCCTTCGACAGGATGTAGGCCTGGGCCTCGAAGTCGGTGTGCGGCGTGACCGAACCCGGCTTGATGATGACCTGGCCGCGCTCGACGTCCTCGCGCTTGATGCCACGGAGGAGCAGACCGACGTTCTCGCCCGCCTGGCCCTCGTCGAGCAGCTTGCGGAACATCTCGATGCCGGTGACCGTGGTGGTGGTCTTGGTCTCCTTGATGCCGATGATGTCGACAGTCTCGTTGACCTTGAGGACACCACGCTCGATGCGGCCGGTGACGACGGTGCCACGACCGGTGATCGTGAAGACGTCCTCGATCGGCATCAGGAACGGGAGGTCGACCTCGCGAGCCGGGGTCGGGATGGCCTCGTCCACGGCCTCCATCAGGCCGAGGAGCTTCTGGCCCCACTCGGCGTCGCCCTCGAGCGCCTTCAGCGCCGAGACGCGGACGACCGGCAGGTCGTCGCCCGGGAACTCGTACTCGGAGAGGAGCTCACGGACCTCGAGCTCGACGAGCTCCAGGATCTCCTCGTCGTCCACCATGTCGGACTTGTTCAGCGCGACAACGATGTACGGAACGCCGACCTGGCGGGCCAGGAGCACGTGCTCCTTGGTCTGCGGCATCGGGCCGTCGGTGGCGGCGACCACCAGGATGGCGCCGTCCATCTGGGCGGCACCGGTGATCATGTTCTTGATGTAGTCAGCGTGACCCGGGCAGTCGACGTGGGCGTAGTGACGCGCCTCGGTCTGGTACTCGACGTGCGCGATCGAGATGGTGATACCGCGCTGACGCTCCTCCGGGGCCTTGTCGATCTGGTCGAACGGCGTGAAGGGGTTGATCTCCGGGTACGCGTCGTGCAGCACCTTGGTGATGGCCGCGGTAAGGGTCGTCTTACCGTGGTCGATGTGACCGATGGTGCCGATGTTGACGTGGGGCTTCGTCCGCTCGAACTTCGCCTTCGCCACTGCAGTCCTCCTGAGGACAGTTCTGTACGCCGTACGACGTCAGTTGGTCTTTGATCGGGTTGGGTACGGGGCGCTGGGTTGCGCCCCATGCCGTCCCGCGGGTGGGGGCGGAGGGCCCCGGGGGGATCTGGGTAGATCCCCCCGGTTCACCTCCTAATAGCCTAAGGGGTCCCGAAACGTCCCGATTGCGGGAGGCTCCGGCCCGGGCAGGGAACCGGCGTGAGCCGGTCCTTACTCGCCCTTGGCCTTGGCGATGATGTCGTCCGCCACGTTCCGCGGAACCTCGGCGTACGAGTCGAACTGCATCGAGTAGCTTGCGCGACCAGAGGTCTTGCTGCGCAGGTCACCGACGTAGCCGAACATCTCGGAGAGCGGCACAAGCGCCTTGACGACGCGAGCACCGTGACGCTCCTCCATGGCCCGGATCTGGCCACGGCGGGAGTTGATGTCGCCGATCACATCGCCCATGTAGTCCTCGGGCGTGGTGACCTCGACGGCCATCATCGGCTCGAGCAGAGCGGGGGACGCCTTGCGAGCGCCCTCCTTGAAGGCCATCGAGCCGGCGATCTTGAACGCGAGCTCGGAGGAGTCGACGTCGTGCGAGGCACCGTCGAGCAGCGTCACGCGGACACCCTGCAGGGCGTAACCCGCGAGAACACCGAACTCCATGGCCTCCTGGCAGCCGGCGTCGACCGAAGGGATGTACTCCTTCGGCACGCGGCCACCGGTGACCTTGTTCACGAACTCGTAGCCCTCGCCGGACTCGAGCGGCTCGATCGCGATCTGGATCTTCGCGAACTGGCCGGAACCACCGGTCTGCTTCTTGTGCGTGTAGTCGATGCGCTCGACGGCCTTGCGGATCGTCTCGCGGTACGCGACCTGCGGCTTGCCGACGTTGGCCTCGACCTTGAACTCACGCTTCATACGGTCGACCAGCACCTCGAGGTGCAGCTCGCCCATACCCGCGATGATGGTCTGGCCGGTCTCCTCGTCGGTGTTGACCTGGAAGGACGGGTCCTCCTCGGCCAGCCGCTGGATCGCGGTGCCCAGACGCTCCTGGTCACCCTTCGACTTCGGCTCGATCGCGACGCGGATGACCGGGGCCGGGAAGTCCATGGACTCCAGGATGACCGGCTGCTTCTCGTCGCTCAGGGTCTCGCCGGTGGTGGTCTGCTTGAGACCCATGACGGCGACGATGTCGCCGGCGCCCACCGAGTCGATCTCCTCACGCTTGTTCGCGTGCATGCGGTAGATCTTGCCGATGCGCTCCTTGCGGCCCTTCACCGAGTTGAGGACGGCGGTGCCGGCCTCAAGGCGCCCGGAGTAGACCCGGACGAAGGTGAGCTTGCCCAGGTGCGGGTCGGACATGATCTTGAACGCCAGAGCGGCGAGGGGCTCGTCGTCAGAAGCCTGACGGACGATCTTCTCCTCGTCGTTGCCCGGCTTCGTACCCTCGATGCCCTCGATGTCGAGCGGCGACGGCAGGTACTTCACGACCGCGTCGAGCAGGGGCTGAACGCCCTTGTTCTTGAACGCGGAGCCGCAGAAGATCGGCGTGAAGGACGAGTCCAGGGTGCCCTTGCGGATCGCGGCGATCAGCAGCTCCTCGGGGATGTCCTCGCCCTCCAGGGCGAGCTCCATCACCTCGTCGCTGACGTTCGACACGGTGTCCAGCAGCGCCTCGCGGTACTCGGCGGCCTTGTCGGCGAGCTCGGCCGGGATGTCGACGGTGTCGTACATCTCGCCCTTGGTGGCCTCGGGGGACCAGACCAGCGCCTTCATCTTGACCAGGTCGACGACGCCGACGAAGTCGGCCTCGGCACCGATCGGGAGCTGCATGACCAGCGGGGTGGCGCCGAGGCGGTCCACGATGGTCTGGACGCAGAAGTAGAAGTCCGCGCCCGTGCGGTCCAGCTTGTTGATGAAGCAGATGCGCGGGACGCCGTAGCGGTCGGCCTGACGCCACACGGTCTCGGACTGGGGCTCGACACCGGCGACACCGTCGAACACGGTCACGCCACCGTCGAGCACGCGCAGCGAACGCTCCACCTCGACGGTGAAGTCGACGTGGCCCGGGGTGTCGATGATGTTGATCGTGTTGTCAACGTCGTCGAGCGTCCAGTGACAGGTCGTCGCGGCCGACGTGATCGTGATGCCGCGCTCCTGCTCCTGCTCCATCCAGTCCATGGTGGCAGCGCCATCGTGGACCTCACCGATCTTGTACGAGACACCGGTGTAGAACAGGATCCGCTCGGTCGTGGTGGTCTTGCCCGCGTCGATGTGCGCCATGATCCCGATGTTGCGGACCTTGGCGAGGTCAAGGGAGGTTGCAGCCATGGTGGCTCGTTCTCTCTCTGTCTAGTGACGGGGTTGGGACTACCAGCGGTAGTGCGCGAAGGCCTTGTTGGACTCGGCCATCTTGTGGGTGTCCTCGCGACGCTTCACGGAAGCGCCCAGGCCGTTGCTGGCGTCGAGGATCTCGTTGAGCAGACGCTCGGTCATGGTCTTCTCGCGACGGGCGCGGGAGTAACCGACCAGCCAGCGCAGTGCCAGGGTGTTGGCGCGGCCCGGACGGACCTCGACCGGCACCTGGTAGGTGGCGCCACCAACACGGCGGGACTTGACCTCGAGGGTCGGCTTGACGTTCTCCAGCGCGCGCTTGAGCGCGATCACCGGGTCGGCGCCGGTCTTCTCACGGACGCCCTCGAGGGCGCCGTAGACGATCCGCTCGGCGGTGGAGCGCTTGCCGTGCAGCAGGATCTTGTTGACCAGCGAGGTCACCAGCGGGGAGCCGTAAACCGGGTCGATGATGACCGGGCGCTTCGGGGCGGGGCCCTTACGAGGCATTCTTACTTCTCCTTCTTGGCGCCGTAGCGGCTGCGAGCCTGCTTGCGGTTCTTGACACCCTGGGTGTCAAGCGAACCGCGGATGATCTTGTAGCGGACACCAGGAAGGTCCTTCACACGACCACCGCGCACCAGCACGATGGAGTGCTCCTGCAGGTTGTGGCCCTCGCCCGGGATGTAAGCGGTGACCTCGATCCCGCTGGTGAGGCGCACACGGGCGACCTTGCGAAGCGCCGAGTTCGGCTTCTTCGGGGTGGTCGTGTACACACGCGTGCAGACCCCACGGCGCTGCGGGGAACCCTTCAGCGCGGGAGTCTTGTTCTTCTCGACCTTGTCCTGCCGGCCCTTTCGGACCAGCTGCTGGATCGTAGGCACCGTTTCTCCGTTTTCTGTGTGCCAAGGCTGGGTGTAACTAACCTGCGGTGTTCCCTCCACTCACCGACCCACGCGGTCGGGTGTGTTGGGCCTCTTCGGGGGAAGAATCGCGGAATCCCATGAGCTGATGTGCAGCGACGGCGCGGGCGAAGCGGGATGAACCACTCCGCTGCAGCAGCCGGTGTGCTGGCACGCACAAGGACCCGGGGACACCCCAGGCACAAGGTCAGAGCCTACCTAGCGCATCGGCGAGGGTCAAAACAAATGCGTCACCGCAGGTGGGAGCCTTCAGCGGGGCGACCGAGGACGCCTTTGCCAGGCCTACCACAGAACGGTGCGGGCCGCACGCCGAGCCACGCCGGACGGGCCCGCCGAAACGGCCCCCGGGCCTCAGACCGACAGCAGCGCGAGCAGGAAGATGAGCGCCCAGCCACCCGTGCAGAGCCAGCCGATCACCAGGCCGGCCGTCGCCATGCCGTCGCCCTCCTCGCCGGAGGTGCGCAGCTGGTTCTTCGCGATGTGACCGGTGACCACCGCCGGGATGCCGCTCAGGCCGGCCGTGACCAGGCAGGCGAGCCCGAGCACCAGCGAGGCGACCGCCAGCCCGTTGGTCCGCCTGGGCATCATCACGGGCGGCGGCAGGAAGGTCTGCGGCACCAGCTGGACGACCGGTGCGGCCACGAACGGCCCCGGCATCGGCCCGGCGGGCAGATCCGCCACCAGATGGCTGAGCTGCCCGTACGTCTGCGCCTGGTGCACCGCGTCGAAGCGCTGCGAGTACTCCTCGGCGGAGAGCCGGCCCTCCGCGTAGGCGGCCTTGAGGACGTCGACCGTGCGCTCGCGGTCCGCGTGCGAGGCCCGCATCGCGGCCTGCATCGACGCCTGCACCGACGCCTGCGACGGCGCGGGGCTCGCGACCGGCTGGTAGGGCGCCGGATACTGCGGCGGCCCGTACCCGGGCGCGGGCAGCGGCTGCCCGTAGGACTGGGGCCGGCCCTGCTTCGGCTGCTGCCCCCACGGCTGTCCGGTCATACCGGCCACCTCCCGAAGCCCGGGCGCGTCGTGACGCCCCTCCCGTCGCGCGGCAATCGCGCTCCCTCAGGATGCAGGACGAACGGGTGGCCCAACTAGTTCGCCGCGCAATCGGCCATTCGGGTCCGGTCGGTGCCGGATGCCGGGGGACTGCCGCCCGCTGACGCTCGGTGAGAGGCTGAGGCCACCGGATCCGCCCGTCCCGCACGGGCCCAGCGCAGGAGGAGACCCCACCATGCAGGCGTCCGCCCCGCCACCCGCCGCCGTCGTCCTCCACGACCTGTGGAAGCGGTTCGGCCCGCAGACCGCGGTGGCCGGTCTCACCCTCGACCTGCCGGCCGGCTCCTTCGTCGGCCTGGTCGGACCGAACGGGGCCGGCAAGACGACCACCCTGTCGATGGCCACCGGGCTGCTGCGGCCCGACCGGGGCAGCGTGCTCATCCACGGCGTGGACGTCTGGCAGGACCCGGTGGCGGCGAAGGCGCGGATCGGGATCCTGCCCGAGGGGCTGCGGATGTTCGAACGGCTGAGCGGCCGTGAACTGCTGCAGTACAACGGGCGGCTGCGCGGCCTGCCCGGCGCCGAGGTGGACCGCCGGGCCGAGGAACTGCTGGCCGTCCTCGACCTGCTGGAGGCCGGCGACAAGCTGGTCGCCGACTACTCCACCGGCATGCGCAAGAAGATCGGACTGGCCGCCGCCCTGCTGCACAACCCGGACGTGCTCTTCCTCGACGAGCCCTTCGAGGGCGTCGACCCGGTCTCCGCGCAGACCATCCGCGGCGTGCTCGGCCGGTACGCGGCCTCCGGCTCCACCGTGGTCTTCTCCAGCCATGTGATGGAGCTGGTCGAGCAGCTCTGCGACTGGGTGGCGGTGATCAGCGCCGGGCAGGTGATCGCCCAGGGGCCGCTGGACACCGTGCGCGGCGGACGCTCGCTGCACGCCGCCTTCCTGGAACTGATCGGGGTCCGCGAGGACGACGGCCGCTCCCTCGACTGGCTCGGCGGTGCCCGGTGACCACGTCCCTCCCCGCGGACCGGTCGGTGGTCCGCACCCTGGTCTCGCTGAAACTGCGTCTGCTCGCCAACGGCCTGCGGCGCAGCCCCGGCCGGCGGGCGGTCTATCTGATCGGCTCCGTCCTGGGCCTGCTGTTCACCGCGGCGGCCGCGACCGCCGTGGCCTTCCTGCACGGGCACGCCGGGGCGGCGGACGCCGCCGTCCTGCTGGCCGCCGCGCTGACCCTCGGCTGGGCGGCCCTGCCGCTCTTCCTGTTCAGCGGGGACGAGAGCGCCGACCCGACCCGGCTGACCATGCTGCCGCTGCGGCCCGGGCCGCTGCTGCGCGGCTCGGTGCTGGCGGCCCTGGTCGGGCCCGGCCCGGTGCTGTCGCTGCTGCTGCTCACCGGTGCGGCGGTCGCGGCGGCCGGCGGCGCCGGCTCCGCGCCGTTCGCGGTGGTGGGCGTGCCGCTGGCGGTGGTCACGCTGGTGGTGCTGTCCCGGGCGGTCGCCGCCGGGAACGCCCGGATGCTGTCCAGCCGGCGCGGCAAGGACTTCGCGATCTTCGGCGGGCTGCTGTTCGCGGTGCTGATCCAGGTAGGCAACCTGGCCTTCCAGAGTGCCTTCGGCCGGCCCGGCGCCACGCTCGACCTCGCCCCGATCGAGCCGTGGGCCGCGGCACTGCGCTGGGTCCCGCCGATCGGAGCGGTGGACGCGGTACGCAGCACGGGCACCGGCTCGTACGCCGTCGCGGTGGCGCAGCTGGCGCTGACGGCCGGTCTGCTGGCCCTGCTGCTGCGCTGGTGGCACGTCAGTCTGCGGCACCTGATGGTGACGGCGGACGCCTCGACACTGGTGCGCACCCGCGGGGTGCGCGGGTCGCGGGCGTGGGGACTGCTGCCGGACGGTCGGGTGGGCGCGGTGATGCAGCGGCACCTGCGGTACGCCTGGCGGGAGCCACGGGCGAAGGCGGCGGTCTTCACCAGCATCGGGATGACGCTGGTGTTCGGCGCGCTGTCGGTGATCCAGGGCTGGGCCTCGGTGTACGTGGTGGCGGCCGGCGGGCTGGTGCTGGGCCTGCAGATGCTGAACCTGTTCGGGATGGACGGCTCCGCGTTCTGGATGGTCGCGGCCACCCTGGGCACCCGGGCGCAGGCCCGGGACGAGCTGCGCGGCCGGGCGTACGCGGTGCTCGCGTACGCGGTGCCGGTGCTGCTGGTGCTGGGGTTCGGGCTGGCCGCCGCCACCGGGCAGTGGGGGGCGCTGGCGCCGGCGCTGGGGCTGACCCTGGCCGCGCTGGGGGCGGGGATCGGGCTGGGCGGGCTGCTGAGCGTGCTGGCTCCGTACGCGATGCCGGCCGACGGGAGTCCGATGCGCACGGCCGCGCCGGGCCAGACCGGGCTGGTGCTGATGAACAGCTTCGGTTCGATGCTCGGGGGCACGGTGCTGACGCTGCCGGTCGGCGCGCTGCTGCTGTGGCTGCTCGCCGTCGACGGCCCGGCCTGGACGGTGCTGGCGGCCGGGCCGCTGTACGGGGCGCTGGTGGCGGCGCTCGGGCTGCGGTTCGCCGCCGGCCGGCTGCTGGAGCGGCTGCCGGAGATCCTGGCGACCACGATCGAGCGTTGAACCCGGAGAGATCCGGCCGGGGGCGTCCGGCGCCGCCAACGTCCTGCTGCGGCCGGGTTCCCCGGGCGGCTCGATCAGCTCGGAGATCGTGCTGGGCCGGCGGACGCTGCGGAGCTGACCGCCGGTCCGAGCGGCTGAGGGTTCGGCGGCGCGCTGCGGCATCATGGCTGGGGTGCCCGGGTCCGGGTGCCGAGGCGAGCAGAGGCGAATCACCGTGGGCAAGCGCAGCAGGGACGACCAGGGAACGGCCGTCGACGGACTGCTCGCGCAGGCGGTGCAGCAGGTGGTGGCGGCGCCGGCCGACCGGCTGGACCACGCGCTGGACGGCGGGGCCTCCCTGCTGGCGGCCTCCATCGAGCAGTGGCCGCAGGTCAGCCGGGCCCTGCTGGGCCACGCCGAGCAGGCCGTCGGGCGCTGCTGGCGGGGCGGCTGGCGGCCGGCCGACCTGGTCCGGGTGGTGCGGCGGGCACTCGGCCCGGTGCACCTGGCGCTGGCGGTGGACCTGATCGCCGCCGAGGGCCGGCGGCATCCGTCGGCGACGCTGGACCGGCGCTGGCAGGAGCAGCTGCGCGAACTGGCCGTCGAGGTGTGGTGGCCGGGCGACGAGGAGTACCTGGGCGCGTTCGCCGAGCTGCACCGGCAGGACCGGTTCGCGCTGGCGACGGTGGCGCTGGAGCTGCTGCGGGCCTGGGCCCACCTGCCGCCGATCGCGCCGGTCGGCCCGGTGCCGGGGCAGTCCCCGGTGCGGGCGAGCGGCCCGGTGGCGGGCGAGCCGCGGATGCTCGGGCGGATCCGGGCGCTGCTGGCGAAGGCCGAGTCGACGGAGTACCCGGAGGAGGCCGAGGCGCTGACCGCCAAGGCCCAGCAGCTGATGGCGCAGCACTCGATCGACGAGGCGCTGCTGGCGGCGGGCGCGCCGCACAAGGACGCCCCGGCGGCGCTGCGGATCGGCGTGGACAACCCGTACGAGAGCCCGAAGGCGATGCTGCTGGACGCGGTCGCGGCCGCCAACCGGGCGCGGGTGGTGTGGGCCAAGGAGTTCGGCTTCTGCACGATCATCGGCTTCGACGCCGACCTGGACGCGGTGGAGCTGCTCTACACCTCGCTGCTGGTGCAGGCCACGGCGACCATGCACCGGGCCGGCAGCCGCAAGCACCAGGACGGCGCGCCGCGCACCAAGGCGTTCCGGCAGTCCTTCCTGGTGGCGTACGCGGCGCGGATCCGGGAGCGGCTGACGGCCGCCACCGAGCGGACCGTCGAGGAGGCGGCCGCCGGACGGCATCTGCGGGAGGACGGCAGCTCGGAGCAGCTGGTACCGGACGAGCGGCTGCTGCCCGCGCTGGCGGCCCGCGCGGAGGCCGTCGACGACACGGTGGGGAAGATGTTCCCGAAACTCACCTCGCAGCGGGTGCGGGTGAGTGACGGTGAGGGCTGGGCGGCCGGCCGGGCCGCCGCGGACCGGGCGGCGCTGCACGGGCGGGCCGGTTCGATCACGCGCTAGGAGCGCACGGACGTGCCGGAACCTGCCGGGACGTGCCGGGAACAGAGGGGTGGGGCATGACGACGGGTCACGCGGAGCGGGTGCGCGGGTCACTGCTGGGCGGCGCGGTCGGTGACGCGCTCGGCTGGCCGGTGGAGTTCCAGCGGCTGGACGTGATCAGGGAGCGGTTCGGTCCTTCGGGGGTGACCGGTCCGAACGGGTCCGAGGTCACCGACGACACCCAGATGACGCTCTTCACCGCCGAGGGCCTGCTGCGCGGCGGCACGCCGGCCGCGCTGAAGCAGGCCTACCAGCGCTGGCTGCTGACCCAGCGGCTGGCCGGTCCGGAGCGGGCGCCGGACGGCTGGCTGCTGGGCCTGCCGTTCCTGTACGCCTCGCGGGCCCCGGGGAACGCCTGCCTGAGCGGCCTGACCGGCTGGCCGCGGTACGAGCCGGCCGCGCCGCTCGGGCAGGAGGGCCCGATCAACCCGCACTCCAAGGGCTGCGGCACGGTGATGCGCTCGGCGCCGTTCGGACTGCTGCGGCTCGGCCCGCGGCGCGCCTTCGAGCTGGCCGCCGAGTGTGCCCAGCTGACCCACGGCCACCCGACCGGCTACCTCGCGGCGGGCGCCTTCGCCGCGCTGCTGGACCGGATCGCGGCCGGCACGGAGCTGCGCGCGGCCGTCGCGCAGACCGTCGAGCAGACCGCCGGGTACCGGCGCGGCGAGGAGACGGTCGCGGCGCTGGAGCGGGCGGTACGGATCGCGGACGAGGGCGCGGCCTCGGCCGAGGCGGTGGAACGGGTCGGGCTGGGCTGGATCGTCGAGGAGTGCCTGGCGATCGCGGTGTACGCGGCGCTGGCCGGCGCCGACGCCCGTGCGGCGCTGCTGCTGTCGGTGAACCACTCCGGCGACAGCGACTCCACCGGTTCGGTCTGCGGCAACCTGGTCGGCGCGGTGTACGGCGCGGCGGCGCTGCCCGCCGAGTGGACCGGTGCGGTGGAGGGCCGGGAGACGGTCCTGCAGGTCGCGGACGACCTGGCGGCGGTGGCGGCGGGCGCCGACCCGGCGACCCTCGGCGGGCGGTATCCCGCGTGGGCCTGAGCCTGGAGAAGGTGTCGGCGGCCGCGCCCGGCCTGGTCAGCCTGTACAAGTCGGCGCGGGTCAGCCTGGACAAGGCCGGGCTGGACGGCACCCGGGCCGCCGTCTACCTGGTGCTGGACCGCTCCGGCTCGATGCGGCCGTTCTACCGCGACGGCACCGTGCAGCACTTCGCCGAACAGGTGCTGGCGCTCTCCGCCCGGCTGGACGACGACTGCGTGGTGCCGGTGGTGTTCTTCTCCACCGGGGTGGACGGCGTCGCGGAGCTCTCCCTGACCGACCACCGGGGGCGGATCGCCGAGCTGCACGAGGCGTACGGGCACCTGGGCCGGACCAACTACCACCTGGCGATGAAGGCCGTCATCGCGCACCACCAGCGGTCGGGGGCGGTCGGTCCCGGCCTGGTGGTCTTCCAGACGGACGGCGGGCCGACCTCGCGCGGCGCGGCGCGGGAGATGCTCTGCCTGGCCGCGGAGCTGCCGCTGTACTGGCAGTTCGTCGGCTTCGGCGACCCGGACGACCAGGAGTTCGCGTTCCTGCGCCGGATGGACGAGCTCCCCGTACCGAAGCGGCGGCCGGTCGACAACGCCGGGTTCTTCCCGGCCGGCCGCGACCCGCGCCTGCTCGCCGACGGCGAGCTGTACGACCGGCTGCTGGACGGCTTCCCGCGGTGGCTCGACGCGGCGCGCGAGGCCGGGATCCTGACGGCCTGACACATCACGGCCTAGCCTGGACGGATGGCCGAACCGAAGACCCAGCCGACCGGGGCGAGCGCCGCCGAGTTCCTCGCCGCGGTCGCGGACGACCGCCGCCGGGCGGACGCCCAGGCGCTCTGCGCGCTGATCGCCGAGGCGACCGGGGCACCGCCGGTGATGTGGGGCGCCTCGATCGTGGGCTTCGGCACGTACCACTACCGGTCCGTGAGCGGGCGCGAGGGCGACTGGCCGCCGGTCGGCCTCTCACCGCGCAAGCAGGCGCTGACGCTGTACATCGCCGAGGGCTTCGAGTCGCACGCGGAGCTGCTCGCCCGGCTCGGCCCGGTGACCACCGGCAAGGGCTGTCTGTACGTCAAGCGGCTGGCGGCGGTCGACCAGGACGCGCTGCGCGAGCTGGTCACCGGCGCCTTCGAACGCTTGAACGGCAGGACGATCACCCCCTAGAGTCCTGCCTCGGCACGGACCCGGGGGAAGCCTTGAACATCACTACGTCGTACCGCGTCTCCTTCGAGGAGCTGCACCGCGCGTCGCGGCTCGGCCTGCGCCGCCGCCGACGGCTCCTGTGGGTGTGCGCCGTCGTGCTGACCGCCGACGGCGCGCTGCTGTTCGCGCTCGACAACCTCACCTTCGCGGTCGCGGCGGTGACCGGTGGCGCGTTCCTGCTGTACCAGCTGACCGCGGGGACCCGCCGGGGCACCCGGAGGGCCCTGGCGAAGATCACCGGCGCCGTGGAGGTGGACCTCACCGAGGAGAGCGTCCGGATCCGCCGGCCCGGCCTGCACACCGAGATCGCCTGGCGGCAGTACCACAGGGTGGTGGACACCCCGGAGTTCCTCCTGCTCTACACCACCCCGTTCGCCTTCACCGCGGTGCCGAAGCGCGGCCTCGACGCCGCGCAGACCACCGAGCTCGCCGCCTTCGTCGCGGACCTCAACGGCACCACGCCGCCGCCTCCGCCCCGGGTCGCGCCCTCCCGGGCGTCAGTCCCAGTGCGCACCAAGATCCAGTAGCTCGTCCCGGTACTCGATCCGCTCCACCCACTCGGCCGGCCAGGCCGCCTCGCCGTGCCGGGCGCCCGCGAAGGCGCCGGCCAGGCAGGCCAGCGAGTCGGAGTCGCCGGAGGAGTACGCCGCGCGGCGCACCGCCGCCACCGGGTCCTGCGGCAGCAGCAGGAAGCACAGCAGCGCCGTACCGAAGGCCTCCTCGGCGACCCAGCCCGCGCCGGTGATCTCGCACGGGTCGGCGTCCAGCGAGGGCCGGGCGAGCGCGGCGTCCAGCCGGTCGAGCTCGACCAGGCACTCGTCCCAGCCGCGGGCCGTGAACTCCTCGGGCGAGTGGTCGTGCGCGTGCGCGGCCAGGTCACCCAGCCAGAACTCGTCGTAGCGGGTGCGGCTGGCCCGCGCGTGCGACCGCAGCAGGCCGGGCAGCTCGCCCGGCTCGGCGCCGGCGACCAGCAGCCGTACGGTGAGCGCGGTGAGCTCGCTCGCGGCGAGCGCGGTCGGGTGGCCGTGCGTCAGCGCGGACTGGAGCCGGGCCACGCCGGAGAACTGACGGTCGGTGAGGCCCGGCAGCAGACCGACCGGGGCGACCCGCATGTTGGCGCCGCAGCCCTTGGAGCCGAGGTCGCTCGCCTCCTGCCAGCGGCGCTCGGGCCGGCTGAGCCGCAGGCAGGCGCGCAGGCAGGTCATCCCGGGGGCGCGGTTGTTCTCCGGGGAGCGCCACCAGTCGACGAACTCCTCGCGGACCGGGCGCTCGACCCGCAGCGGGGTCAGCGGGCCGCGCGCCGCGGCGGTGCGCAGACCCCGCGCGAGGGCCAGCGTCATCTGGGTGTCGTCGGTGACCCGGGCCTTCTTCGGCAACGGGAGCAGCCGCCAGTCCGGGCAGGACGCGGCGATCTCGTCGTAGCTCCGGAACTCGGTCGGATGCCCCAGCGCGTCCCCGATCGCCAGGCCCAGCAGGGTGCCCGTCGCCCGCCCCATCACATCTCCTCAGATCTCGACCAGCAGCTCCGACAGCCCCCGGATCACGTACCCCGGCCGCCACTCGGGCTCGCGGACCAGCCGCAGGCCCGGCGCCCGGCGCAGCAGTGCCCCGTACGACTCGTTGAGCTCCAGTCTGGCGAGCGGGGCACCGAGACAGAAGTGAATTCCGGCACCGAAGGTGACGTGCGGGTTGTCGGCGCGGCCGAGGTCCAGACGGTCGGGGTCGGTGAAGCGGGCCGGGTCGCGGTTGGCGGAGCCGAAGAGGAGCGCCACCTCGGAGCCGCGCGGGATCGTCGTGCCGGCGACCTCGATGTCCTCCAGGACCCACCGTTCGAACATCTGCAGCGGGGTGTCCCAGCGCATCAGTTCCTCGACGGCGGTGGGCAGCAGTTCGTCCACCGACCCGCGCAGCCTGGCGAGTTCACCGGGGTTGCGGAACAGCGCCCACCAGCCGTTGCCGGTGGTGTTGACGGTCGCCTCGTGGCCGGCGTTGAGCAGCAGGACGCAGGTGGAGACCATCTCCTGCTCGCTGAGTGCGTCGGAGCCCTCCTGGGCCTGGATGAGTGCGCTGATCAGGTCCGGGCCGGGAGTGGCGCGGCGTTCGCGGATCAGGGCGCGCAGGTAGTCCGAGAACTCGATGCTCGCGCGTACGGCCCGCTCGGCGGTCTCGGGTGCGGGGTTGAGTTCGAACATCCCGGTGATGTCGGCGGACCAGGGCCGCAGCAGGTGCCGGTCGGACTCCGGGACGCCCAGCATCTCGGCGATCACCGCGACCGGCAGCGGCTCGGCGACGGCGGCGATCAGGTCGCCGCCGCCGTCCTCGATCAGGCCGGTGACCAGTTCGTCGGCGAGCCGGGCCACGGTGGGACGCAGCGACTCCACCATCCGCGGGGTGAACGCCTTGGAGACCAGCCGCCGGATCCGGGTGTGGTCGGGGGCCTCGAGGTCGAGCAGGCCGTGGTCGTTGAGGGTGTGGAACGGCTCGTGCGCGGGGTCGGGGGCCGGGCGGCCGAACTCCTCGTGGGTGTAGCGGTGGGTGTAGGTGCGGCCGAGCCGCCGGTCCCGCAGCAGCGCGCTGACGTCGGCGTGGCGGGAGACCAGCCACTGGTCGGTGGGCCCGTAGTGGCTGACGGGGGCGTGCTCGCGCAGCTGCGCGTACGCGTCGTAGGGGTGCGCCACGAACGCGGCCGACCACGGGTCGAAGGTGCCGATCGTCATTGATCACTCCTGCTCGTCGGGGGCTGTCATCGTAATGACCGCGACTTCCGAAGTGATCATCAGACTGCTAACTTCTCGGTGCCGATCGGCAAGATCCCCGGGGGAGTTCGACATGCGCAAGACCACCAGAACCCATCTCGTCCTGGCCGCCGCCGTCCTCGCGGTCTCGGCCTGCGGGAGCGGCGGGCCGAAGGCCGCGGAGCCCGTCGCCGCCGGCGCCCCGCTCGCGGGCCGCGACAGCATCGTGGTCGCCTGGTGCGACCGGTTCGCGGCGCAGTCCACCACCGCGCCGGACACCAAGGTCCACGTGGTCACCGTGGTCGCCCACTCCTCGGCGGACGGCACCCGGCTCGCCGAGCGGTCAGCGGCGCTCCCGGACGGCGCGGCGGTCGAGCCGCTGTGCGGGCAGCCCCGGCGGTCGACGGCCGCCGCGGACCGGCAGCTGTTCGACCCCGGGTTCGGGCTGGTCGCCGGGACGGTACCGGGCCCGAACGGGTCCGCCCCGGTGGCGACCGCGTTCACCCTGCCGGGCGGCAGGGCCGCCGTGGCCGAGCCGGCCGAGGGCCGCGGGCCTGCCTTCCAGGCAGGCACCTCCGTCCTCTGGTACGAGGGCGCCGACCACAAGGTGGTCAGCCGCGACCTGGCCGCCGCCGGCGCCGGGCCGCAGGACCACGGCACCGCACCCGGCCAGGACTTCGCCCTGGTCGACGGCAGGCCGTGGCTGACCCGGCCGGTGGACACCAAGGCCGACCAGGTGGCGGCGGCCCCCGGCGGCGAGGTCGCGGCCGGCAGCGGCCTCTGGCGCCGGACCGACCCCGCGGCGAGCTACGACCCGCAGTACGTCGAGCCCGCGGCGCTGGGCCCGTCCGGCAACGGCCGCACCACGCTGCCCGGCAGCGAGACGGTGCCCGGCTGCGCCCCGCGGCTGTGGACCGACCCGCGGACGCTGCTGTGCGTGAACAACGAGCAACTGCTGCTGCTGACCTTCGCGGCCGACCACAGCCGGCTGGAGGGCTTCACCTCGCTGCTGCCACCGGAGCGGCGGTTCGTCGACGGCGCGGTGCTCTCCCCGGACGGCAGGTCGCTGGCCTACCTGGACGGCTACGGCGGGACGACCTTCCTCTACCGGATCGACCTGACCCCCGGCGCGCAGCCGGTGCGGCTGGGCCCGGTCGCCACCTCGACGGCCGAGGAGCAGAGCGCGGGCCTCCCGCACCTGGTCGCCTGGCAGTAGGCGCAGTCGCCCCCGCAGTCGTCCCCCGCTGTCGCCCCGCAGTCACTCCCCCGCGACCAGCCGGCGCACCAGCTCCGGCAGCGCGGTGGAGATCGGCTCCCGGATCACCTCGTCGGCCACCGGGTCGTACGGGGTGGGCTCGCCGTTCACGATGACCAGCCGGGCCCCGTGCTCCAGCGCGATCTGCGGCAGCGCGGCCACCGGATGGACCTGCAGGGTGGTGCCGACGGCGACGAACAGGTCACAGGCCTTGGCGATGGCGTCCGCCTGGTCGAGCACCACCGGGTCGAGTGTCTCGCCGAACATCACGGTGCAGGGCTTGAGCACGCCCCCGCAGGCCGTACAGGCCGGGTCCGGCTCGCCGGCCGCGACCCGCGCCAGCGCGTCCGCCATCGCGCTGCGCACCCGGCAGCGGACGCACTGCACCTGGTGCGCGGTGCCGTGCAGTTCGAGCACCTTGCGGGCAGGCAGACCGGAGCGCCGGTGCAGCCCGTCGACGTTCTGGGTGAGCACCCGCACCGGCAGCCCGCTGCGCTCCAGCTCGACCAGGGCCCGGTGGCCCGGGTTCGGCTCGGCCGCGAGCGCGCCCGCCTCGGCGCGCATCAGCCAGGAGCGGCGGCGCACGTCCGGGTCGGCGAGGTACGGGCCGATGGTGACCAGCTCCTGGGCCTTCGGGTCGCGCTGCCAAAGGCCGTTCGGGCCACGGTAGTCGGGGATGCCGGAGTCGGTGGAGATGCCCGCGCCGGTCAGGACGGCGATCAGGGGGCGCTTCGCGTTCACACCCCGCGACGCTACGGGCCCGGCGGCCGTCACGCGAACGGTTTGCGTGCACCCCGAACGCCTCCGCCGGGCGCCCGCGTTCCGTTACCGTGGCCGGGTGACCAGCGCCGAAGCCCTCCAGACCTGGCTGACCACCCGCACCCCCGCCCAGCTGACCGAACTGCTGGAGCAGCGGCTGCTGCCGTACTCGGCAGGCCCCGGCCTGGACGACCCGCTTCAGCTCGCGGACCACCTGCTGACCGCGACCTCCACCCTGATCGGGATGAACGCGCTCAACCTGGCCGAACTCCAGGTCCTGACCGCGGTCTCGGCGCTCGCCGAGCGCCTGCACGGCCCGCTGCCGGTCGCGGCGGCCGGCGCCGGCCCGGCGGGCTTCACCGGCGGCCGGCCGTCCTACCGGCCCGGCGGGTTCGCCGTCCGGCCGCCCGACCCGGCCGAACGCACCGTCCCGCGGGCCCTGTTGCTCGACGAGCTGGGCGAGCGCGCCGCACCGTTCCTGGACGGCCTGGCCGAACGCGCCCTGCTCCTGCCGCCGCACGGCCCCCGGCTCACCGTGCCGGCCGTCCTGCACCAGCGCTCCGCCGAGCTGCGCGGGCTGGGCCGCCCGGCCGCCGTCCTGCTCTCCGAGGCCTACAAGGCCGCCGAGATCCGCCTGATCGAGGACACCCTCGGCCTGACCCCGGCCCAGAACCGGGACGCGGCGCAGCGGCAGATCGTCGACTGGCTGCAGGACACCGCGGCCGTGTGCCGGCTGGCCGCGGGCGCCCCCGTCGAGGCCGTACGACTGCTCGCCTCCCTCCTCTCCGAGGGCCCGCTGCTGCACACCCGCTGCTTCGTCCCGGACGCCGGCGGCTACTACGGTGCGGCGAGCAGGTTCCACTTCCGCCCGGGCGGTTCGGGTGACCCGGGGACGGACTGGCTGGCCGCGCGCGGCCTGCTGGTCCCGGTCGGGGTCGACCTCGTCGAGCTGCCGTACGAGGTCGGCACGGCCCTGCGCGACCCCGACGAGGCCCTGCCCTTCACCCCCGAACCGCCCGCCGTCCACGGCGCCCGGCCGCTGCCGCAGCGGTCCGCGGGCGAGGCGCAGGCCGCCGTCACCGCGGCCGTCTCACAGGTGGAGCTGCTGCTCAGGGCGACCGCCGCGGCTCCGCTCGCCGTCCGCCGGACCGGCGGCATCGCCGTCCGGGACACCCGCCGGCTCGCCAAGGCCGTCGGCGCGAGCGAGCAGCACACCCGGTTCTGGCTCGACCTCACCGCCAACGCGGGCCTGATCTCACCGCACCGCGACACCCCGCCGCCGACCCGCGGCCGCAAGCCGGCCCCGCCGCCGCCGGCCCGGATGCTGCCCACCGACCGGTACGACGGCTGGCTGGCGGCCCCGCCCGCCGACCGCCTGGTACCGCTGATCGCCACCTGGGCCGTCACCCCCGAGGTGTTCAGCCACTGGCCGGACGAGGGCGACACCCCGGTCGCCCTGGTCACCCCGCAGGATCCGGACGCCGTACCGCTGCGCCACGCCCTGCTGGAGGCGCTGGCCCTGCTGCCCGCGGGGCAGGGCCTGGGTGCCGTGGCCGGGCTGGACGCCGGGGCCCTCGGCGAGCTGACCGACGCCGCCCGTTGGCACCTGCCCGTGGCCGTCGGCGACGCGGACGAACAGTCCGTCCTGGCCCGGGCCACCCTGACCGAGGCCGAACTGCTCGGAGTGGTCGCCCACGGCGCGCTCACCCCCGTCGGGCACGCCGTGCTGGCGCTGCTGCGCGCCGGCGCGGACCGCTGGTTCCCCGCCGTCCCCGGCGCGGGACCGTCCCTAACCGGACACCCGGAACTGGCCCGGGCCGTCGAGGAACTGCGGACCGCACTCGCCGAACTGGTGCCGACGCCGCTCACCACGGCCCGGTTCCAGGCCGACCTCACCGTCGTGGTGGCCGGCGCCCCGGCACCCGACCTGGCCGACCTGCTGGGCTCGGTGGCCGATCGCGAGTCCGACGGCCACGCCGTGGTCTGGCGGATCGGCCCGGCCTCGGTCCGGCGTGCGCTGGACGCGGGCGCGGACGCCGACGACCTGCTGGCCCGCCTCACCGAGGTCTCCGAGGGCGCGCTCCCGCTGCCACAGACCCTGGAGTACCTGGTCAAGGACACCGCCCGCACCCACGGCCGGGTCCGGGTGGTGCGCTCGTCCTGCTGCCTGCGCTCCGACGACGAGGCCCTCGTCCTGGAGCTCTCCAAGGCCCGCGCGCTCACCAGGCTCGGCCTGCGCCGGATCGCCCCCACCGTCCTGATCAGCACCGCCTCCCCCACCGACACCCTGGCCGCACTGCGCCTGGCGGGCTACGCCCCGGTCCTGGAGGCGGAGACCGGCACCACCGTGATCGAGCGGGCCCCCGAGGAGCGCGCTGCCGTCGAGATGCCCGAACTCGCCGCCGCACGCCAGCACCACGGCCGCGGGCCGGGATCGGCGGCCGCGCTCGCGGCCGCGCTGCTGGGCTGAGCGGCGGCGCCGCCGGGCTGCCGGGCTGCCGGGCTGCCGGGCTGCGCGAAAACCGGGTGCGGCCCGGGCCCGGCGGGCCCAGACTGCACGGGAATCCACGTACCGAAGGAGTCCCGTGCAGGGTGCCGTCGCCGTCTCACCGTCCGAGGTCCCCGAGCTGCTGCTCGGCCTGGCCACCGTCCGGCCGGTGTTCCTGTGGGGCGCGCCCGGGATCGGCAAGTCCTCGCTGGTACGGGAGTTCGCGGACTCGCTGGGGTTGGAGTGTGTGAGTCTGATCGGTACCCAGCTGGCGCCGGAGGACCTGGTCGGCGTCCCGCAGATCACGGCGGACGGCCGGTCGCGGTTCTGCCCGCCGGAGTCGATCGCCCGCGAGGAGCCGTACTGCCTGTTCCTGGACGAGCTCAACGCCGCCACCCCGGACGTCCAGAAGGCCTTCTACTCGCTCATCCTGGACCGCCGGATCGGCTCCTACGAGCTGCCGCCCGGCTCGATCGTGATCGGTGCCGGCAACCGGGCCACCGACGGCGCGCTGGCCCGTCCGATGGCGTCCGCCCTGGTCAACCGGCTGGTCCACGTGCACCTGCGGGCCAGCGCCACCGACTGGCTCGGCTGGGCCGCCGGCAACGGCATCCATCCCTGGGTGACGGACTACCTGACCGACCGCCCCGACCACCTGTGGTCCGCGCCGCCGAAGACCGAGGAGCCGTTCTCCACCCCGCGCGCCTGGCACATGCTCTCCGACGCGCTGCACTCCTTCGGCCCGACCCTGGAGGAGCCGACCCTCAAGGTGCTCGCGCACGGACTGCTCACGCCGCAGCACGCGGTGAGCTTCTGCGGCTACGCCAAGATCGTCCGCAACTCCTACGGCCTGGACGCGATCCTCAAGGGCGACGCCCGCTGGCCGCACCGGCCCGAGGACCGCGACCTGCTCTACTACCTGGCCGACTCCTTCCGCACCCGCCTGGTCAAGGAGCTGCCCGCACGCAAGGAGCACGTCTCCAACGCGCTGCGG